>DAOPZY010000016.1:0-68803 GCA_035353615.1 Candidatus Limiplasma sp. | reverse complement strand
ACACGTGCTTGGCAAACGCCGTCAGCGTCCCCCGCAGGTCGGCCATGGAAATTTTCTCGTCCACAACCAGCCCTTCCATCTGGTGGAACACCGGGCTGTGGGTGGCGTCCACCTCGTCGGCGCGGTACACGCGGCCGGGGCAGATGATGCGGATGGGCGGCTTGCGGGTGAGCATGGCGCGCGCCTGCATGGGGCTGGTGTGGGTGCGCAGCACCACATTGTCATCCATGTAAAACGTATCCTGCGCGTCCCGCGCGGGGTGGTTTTTGGGGATGTTCATCAGCTCGAAGTTATAGTGATCCAGCTCGACCTCCGGGCCTTCGATCACCTCAAAGCCCATGCCGGTGAAGCACTCGATCAGCTCCTGCATCATCAGCGTGATGGGGTGGGAGGAGCCGATTTTGGGCATGGGGCGCGGTTCGGTTACATCGATGGTTTCGCTTTTCAGGGCGGCCTGCCGCTCCTGCGCCTGCAAGCCGGCAAGGCGTTCGTCCATCTGTGCCTGCAACCAGGCGCGGGCTTCGTTGATTTGCGCGCCCGCCGCGGGGCGCTCCTCGGGGGATAATTGGCCCAGCCCCTTGAGCAGGGCGGTCAGATCGCCCTTTTTGCCCAACACGCGCACGCGCAGGGCGTCCAGATCGGCGGTGCTGGATATGGATTCCAGCTCCCCGCTTGCCTTTTGCCTGATTTCCAACAGGGTATCCATGATTGACATACGCATTCCCTCCTGATTCGGCATGGTGTTTTCATTCGGCCGGCGGCGAACCTGTGGATACGAAAAAAGCCTTCGCCCCCGCTTGCGCATGGGACGAAGGCAGAATGCCGCGTTGTACCACCCAAATTTCATCTTTGCCCTGCTTGGTAGCGGCAAAAATGCTCTCGCTTGATAACGGGGTGTGCTGATCCCCGGTTTTGCTTACAGGCAAACGCTTTCGGCAAAACGGCATCGGAAGGGAATTTCCCGCCAGCGGAATGGGTGGCTCGCAGCGTGCGCTACCCTCTCTGAAAACCGCGGGAACGCGGGCATTGGTCTTCGTCATCGCCATTGGCCCGGAGCAGGCTCCGGGATGCCTGATTATAGCATGGATGGAAGGCGGATGCAAGCGCGAAACGCAATTCGTGCGCAGGGGCAAATGGTGGGTTTGAACCGCCCTCTCGCTGCCTTGCAGGGCGACTTTTCTGAAACCGCTTACCCTTGCGGCGCGTAGCCTTACGGGGAATGCCGACGGGTAGGCAAAACCGCGCTCCCGTTTCCGGAAGCGCGGCGGTTTGCTAAAAATGCGATAAGCGCGGTCGTAAGCCGAGTTCTGTCGTTGGAGCGGTCATCTATCTAGCCCCCGCGTTGCCCCGGGGGTCAAGCGATCTCTTCGGAAGCACGGCGGGCCGCCGTATCGCTCCCATTCGGATCTTGCATCGGGTGGGGTTTACATCGCGCCTCCGTCTCCGGGGCGCGGGTGAGCTCTTACCTCGCCTTTCCATCCTTACCTTGCGGCCGTTTCGGGCCGCCGGGCGGTTTCTTTCTGTTGCACTTTCCTTGAAGTCGCCTTCACCGGCCGTTAACCGGCACCCTGCCCTACGATGCTCGGACTTTCCTCATGGCTTTCGCCACGCGACCGTCTGGCCGCCTTATCGCAGTTGGAGGATAACACGTTTTAGGCCGGCTGTCAACGTTTCGGGCGGGGATGAAAAACGGCCCCGAAGGGCGGGAGTTTGGTAAAATTTGCGTTTGCATCAGCGGATACTATGTTGTATAATATTTAAGATTGGAATATCTCTGCCGAGGGAGGATTAGAATATGGAGAAATCGGAAAACAGGATTCCTCTGGTGCGCCGTCATAACCCGCTGACCTTCTACCTTCGGACTTTATTATACATGTTCATCGCGCTGTCGTTACGCATCGTCGCGTTTCTGCCGTTGCTCGCGCTCAAGTGGTTCCCGGATGGCTCTTATTTCCGCTGGATTGCGGCGCTCTGCCCGGTGCTGCTGATCTTCTTCATCCTGCCGGAACGCTTCAGCTTTGCGCAGGCGCTGGTGCAGCGCTCGCGGGAGCGTCGCTTCTCGCTGGATCAGGCGACCGGTTTGCAAAACTACGGCGAAAAGCTTGGCGAAAGCCTGCTGCATGCCCTGCATGTGCTGAAGTGGGGCATCCCCCTTGCGGCGATGCTGGGCTGGGGCTATTACCTGTATAACAACACCGACGCGATTTCGCTGATGAAGGGCGTGGGCGATCTGGGCGCGGGCGTTACCGCCGTGTGGTGCGCCGTGGCGAATTTCTTCATCAGCACCTTCGGGGGCACGCCGCTGGTGGCCAACGGCAGCCTGATGGAAGGCATCTACGCCATTGGCGCCATGCTGGGCCTCGGGGTGCTGATCCTGATGTGGGGCGTGATGCGCAACAGCGCGTACCGCTACATCTGGGCGCTTGCGACCCTGTTGGACAAGGACCCCCACGCCGAGGCGCGCCGCAGACTGCGCGGCCGCCGCTGGAAGCAGTTTTGGGTTGCGATGCTCAATCTGGTGCTGTGGACGCCGGCGCTGTTTGTGGTGTTTACAACGCTGAAGGGCGTGCTGAGCGACATGTCCAACGCGGTTTTCAACTACATGGCCACCCAGCAGCTGAACCTGCCGGAGCTTTCCAACGCGGTCTGGCCGCTGCTGTTTGCCTTCCTGGTGTGCTACATGCCGCTGTTGCCGGTGCGCCGCATCCTGACTGCCTTTTTTGCCACGAAGAACCTTCGGCACCTGTCCGTACAGCCGGACATCGCGCCAACGGAAATCGCGGGGGTAACGACCACATCCTCCGGCGCGCCGGAACCGATGGCCGCCCCGGGAGCCGCGACAGAAACCGCCGCGCAGATGGCTACGGGGCAGGCATACGCCCCTTTTACCCAACCGGAGCCGACCGCGTTGAATGACGAGGCGGAAATGCCGACTCCGGTTCCCGAACCTGTACCCGCCTATCAGCCTTACCATGCCGCCGAACCCGCGCCCGCCGCGCAACCCGTTGAGGAAACGGTGGCAGCAACGGCTTCGGGCTATGCCGAAGAAGCGACGACCGAAACCATTGACACAGCGATACCACCCGCTGAGGAAACCCAGCCGGTTCCGATGGCGGAACCCGCTCCCGAACCCGTGACTGCGCCTGCGAACGAGTCGGTTGCGGTCGAACCGGCGGAAGCGGCCGTTGAAACGCCGGCTGATTCAGTGGAAGCGGCCGTTGAAACGGCGGCGGAAGCGCCTGCGCTGGCTGAGGATGCGCCCACGGTTGCGGATCCGGCTGCGGATGCCGCGGCAGAGGCCGAGGAACCCGTCACCGATGAATTGGAAGATTTCTTCGCCCAGCCCTTCCAGGGAACCCAGGCCGCCCCGGAGGACCGCGACGGAGCCGAAGACGAGGCCGATAAGCCGTACCCCCCGACGGTCAACGGCGATACGGCGGAGCCGTAACATGGCGTTCATTCGGCTGGATAAACTGTTGGCACAGAGCGGTGAACGCACCCGGAGCGAATCGGCGCGGCTGATCCGTTCCGGGGCGGTCACACTGAACGGCACCCCCGCGCGCGACCCGGCTGCGAAAGCGGACGGGGAGCGCGATTGCGTTTTACTCAACGGTAGGCCGGTGACAGACGATCCGTTTCAGTACGCGGTGCTGCACAAACCGGCTGGCGTGCTCACGGCGGCGCGCGACCGCAACGCGCCCACGGTGATGGCGCTGGTGCCGGAGGCCCTCCGCAGGCGGGATGTGCTGCCCGTGGGCCGCTTGGATAAAGACACCACGGGGCTGTTGCTGCTCACCAACGATGGGGAGCTGGCGCACCGGCTGTTATCCCCCAAACGGCATGTGTGGAAGGAATATACCGCCGTGCTGGACGGCCCGCTCAGCCAAGCCGACGTGGACGCCTTTGCGCAGGGCATGGCTTTATCCGACTTTACCGCGAAACCCGCGGAACTGGTGATTATAGAAAGCGCCCCGGAACAGAGCCGCGCGGTGGTGAGGCTGTCGGAAGGCAAATTCCATCAGGTAAAGCGGATGTTCGCGGCCCGTGGCCGTGAGGTGCTGCGCCTGCACAGGCAAGCTTTCGGCCCGCTACGGCTGGATATTCCGCAGGGCGAATGGAGAACGCTCACAGCCGGGGAGCTGGCCGCGCTTCGCCTTGCGGCGTACAGCGGGGAACCGGAGTAAGCGCGATAAGCCTACTCCGTTTGGCTTTGCGGGGTAGCCCGACGCGGGCATGCGCCCCGGGCCGGGAAGAGCCTGCGCACAAATGGTTAACATCGCGGCTAAATGCCGTATTTCATGGGATAAGGATGGATGGAATGCCCGATCACTATTTTACCCCCCTGCCGCAAAGCGAGCACAAACCCGCGAGCTATGCCTTTACTTACCGGGGCTGCGCCCTTACGTTTGAAACGGACAGCGGCGTGTTTTCCCGGCTGGAAATGGACAAGGGCACCGAAACGCTGTTAGGCGCGTTGCCGACTTCGGTGGCCGGCCGCGTGCTGGACATGGGGTGCGGCTATGGCGCGCTGGGCGTGTGTCTGGCCAGGGCGAACCCCGATTGCGTGCTGACGATGGTCGATATTAACGAACGCGCCGTTTCGCTTGCGAGGGAAAACGCAAAGCGGAACGGCGTTGCGGCGGAAACGCTTGTCAGCGACGGATACGCCGCGCTGGCCGGACGCGTTTTCGACCTGATTGTGACCAATCCGCCGATCCGGGCGGGCAAACGGGTGATCTACCGCATGTTTGCGGACGGGGCCGCGGCGCTCGCGGAAGGGGGCGCGATGGTGCTTGTGATCCGTAAACAGCAGGGCGCGCCCTCGGCAAAAGCTTATCTGGAAACGCTTTTTAAGCGTGTGCAGGTGACCGACCGCTCCGGAGGCTTCTGGGTGCTCCGGTGCGAACAGCCGCAGGCAGCCCGCGTTGGTGAATCCGATACTGATGAATAGAAAGCGAATGATACCGTTGAATTACGATCTGGACTATTTTGACAAGCCGATTGAACGCTATGGCACGGATTGCGAAAAATGGGATGGGCTGATGGAGCGGGAGGGCCGTGAGCTGCTGCCCATGTGGGTGGCCGATATGGACTTCCGCTGCCCTCAGGAGGTAACCGACGCGATTGTGAAACGCGCTCAGCACCCCGTATACGGCTATACGGACCAGACGGAATGCGCCATTGAGGCACTGCTGGATTTTATCAGCAGGCATTATGGGGTGAACCTGACGCGCGAACACCAGACTACGCTTCCCTGCGTGGTTACGGGCCTGCGCGCCGCCGTGCGCACGCTTACCCAGCCGGGTGACAGCGTGCTGATTCAGCCGCCGGTGTACGGGCCATTTTTTGACGCGGTGCTGGATAACGGTCGCAAACTGGCCGCAAACCCGCTGATCCGCGAAAGCGACGGTACCTACCGTATGGATTTTGAGGGGATGGAAGCGGCTTTTCAAAACGGCGTTCGGCTGGCGCTGCTGTGCAGCCCCCATAATCCGGTGGGGCGCGTGTGGACCCGCGCGGAACTGGACCGTGTGTACAGCCTGTGCGTCCGGTATGGCGTAACCCTTGTGGTGGATGAAATCCATGCGGATTTTGTGTTTGAAAAAGGCTCGTTTACCAACGCGCTCCTGCTGGACGAAAGCGAGCAGGCGAGGATTATCGTTTTATCCAGCGCGAGCAAAACCTTCAACATCGCGGGGCTGAAACAGGCGGTGATGCTGACCCGAAACCTTGAGTTGCGGCGCCAAATCCGCACCGAGCTGCGGCAGACCGGCGTGGTCGGGGGCAACATTTTTTCCTTTACGGCGACGGAAGCCGCCTACCGGTATGGCGACGCGTGGCTGGAAGCGCTTCTGCGCTATCTGTACCAGGGCCGTAAGCTGCTTGAAACAGAGTTGGCGAACCGCTTGCCCAAGGCGGTCATGTCCCCTTTGCAGGCTACCTATCTGGCGTGGATCGATCTGCGCGCCTACGGGCTTGATACCGCCGAACTGATGAAGCGCACCTATGCAAAAGGCGTCGCATTTTCCTCGGGACTGTTTTTTGACAAACAGCTGGGCGAGGGATTTCTACGGTTCAATTTCGCCTGCCCGCACAGCCAGGTGCTGGAAGCGGTCAAGCGGTTGGAAAACGCAATTCTCAGCTAAATGACGAACCAATGTGGAGGAACAAACGTGGAAACCGTGAATCAAATCATCGAGGAAAGCAAAAGCGACCTGATTGAAACCCTGAAACGATGGATTGCCGTGCCAAGCCTGAAAAGCGAAGCCGTGGGCGACGCGCCCTTCGGCCCGGAGGTGAAGCGCGCGCTGCTGACCGCGCTTGACGATGCCCGCGCCATGGGGTTTTCCGCGCGCAGCATCGATAACTATGCGGGCGATGTGCGCATGGGGCCGGAAGGCGTGGACCCGTTGGCCATTCTCGTGCACCTGGACGTGGTGCCCGTGGGCGACGGCTGGACGGTAGGCCCGTTTGACGGCGTTGTGGAAGGCGATCGAATGCTGGGCCGGGGCACAAGCGATGACAAAGGCCCCGCGGTTGCGGCGCTGTATGCCATGCGCGCGGTGCTTCGCGCGGGCGTGCCGCTCAAACGGGAAGTGCGCCTGATTTTGGGTTGCGACGAGGAAAGCGGCATGGAGGATATCGCGTGGTACCGCACGCATTGCGATATGCCCCGCATCGGTTTCAGCCCCGACGCCAGCTACCCGGTGATTAACACCGAAAAAGGCCTGCTGGTGATGGAACTGCGTGGCAAACCGGCCACCGATGGCCTGATTGTGAAAAAAATCCACGTGGGCGAACGCCACAACGTGGTGCCCGGGCAGGCGGTCGCGCTGATTGAGGGCGACGCGGACCTGTGCGACCACATCAACAAACTGGCGCATGAGATGACCCTGGATGTGGTGGCGAAACCCGCAGAGGGCGGGCTTCAGCTGACGGCAACCGGGATTAACGGGCATGCCGCCTACCCGGAAAGCGCGCGCAACGCCATCGGAGAGTTGCTGCTGATGCTGCGGGCCTTGGGCGTAACCGGGCCGCTGAAAACCCTTGCCGACACCATTGGCTTGGAGTACGACGGCATAAGCCTCGGGGTTGGCTGTTCCGACAAAATCAGCGGACCGCTGACCTGCAATCTGGGCATTCTGCGCTATGATGAAAACGGCCTGTACGCGGTGCTGGATTTCCGTTATCCGCTGCTTGCCAGCGGCGAGCGCATCGCGGACACGGTTCGCGCATCCCTTTACCCCGATGTGGAAGCAAAGCTGCTCAACTTGGCGCTGCCGCACCACGTGGCGCCCAGCAGCCCGCTGGTGACCGCGCTGCTGGATGCCTACCATGAGGAAACCGGTCGCCCGCGGGAATGCGTGGCGACGGGCGGCGGCACCTATGCCAAGTGCATGGAAGAAGGCGTGGCCTTTGGCGCATCTTTCCCGGAAGATGACGACGAGGCGCATCAGGCGAACGAGTCCATCTCGCTGGATTCGCTGATGCAGACGGTGCGCATTATCGCGCGCGCGATTGTGATTCTGGCGGGCGAGGCGAAGCCGGAGGACTGACCAAACCGGACTTCGACCCAGTGGAGAACCCAACCTGCCGATTAAACCCTTTGCCGCAGCGGCGCGGCGTTTTCAACAGCCCGAGGCCGAAGGGCTACGAGCCCAGCGGCATAGCGGTTTACAGTTTTTGAACAAACTTGGGCTTCGTGTAAGGCACGAAGCCCAACGACTATGGAGGTTATAATGAGGCTGGATAAATTCTTGAAGGTGTCGCGCATCATCAAGCGCCGCACCGTTGCCAATGACGCGTGCTCCGGCGGACGCGTCAGTCTGAACGGACGCGTTGCCAAACCCGGCGCGGAGGTGAAGGAAAACGACGTGTTGGAAATCCGCTTTGGCAACCGCGTGGGTAAATACCGCATCCTGGGCGTCGCGGAAACCGTGCGCAAGCAAGGCGCGGCGGACCTGTACGAGGTGTTGGAGGAGGACGCGCAAACCCTGGCGGAGCGCGGTCAGGAATGAAAACCTGCGCGATTGTGCTGGCCGGCGGAAGCGGAACGCGCATGGGCGCGGAAATCAATAAGATCTTCCTGCCCGTGCGCGGCGTGCCGGCGATCATCCGGGCCATCGCGCCCTTTACCGGGCTTTGCGCCGGCATTACGGTGGTTGCCCGCGCCGACGAAGTGGACCTGATGCGCACGGTGCTGAAACGTTTTGGCCTCGCGGGCGCGGTGCAAAACATTGTGCCCGGCGGCGATGATCGTCAGGCTTCCGTTGCCTGCGGCTTGGCCGCCCTGCCGAGCGACGCCGAAGCGGTGCTCATCCATGACGGCGCGCGCGCGATGGTAACGGAAGCGATCATCCGGCGCGTGATTCTATCGATACAGGAGCACGGTTCCGGCGTGGCGGCTGTGCCGGTAACGGATACCGTGAAGCGGACGGACGCGAACGGCCGCGTGACGGAAACCCTCAACCGGGAAGCTCTGCGCGCCATGCAAACGCCGCAGGGTTTCAAAACGGCGGACCTGCGGATGGCGCACGCGAACGCCGAGCGGGACGGATTTCGCGCCACGGACGACGCGGCCCTGCTGGAGCATGCCGGAATGCCCGTATACCTGTGCGAGGGCAGCCGCGAAAATATCAAACTGACAACGGCCTTTGACATGCTGCTTGCCGATGCCATTCTGCAAGCCCGCGAGGAAGGGGAAGCGACATGATCCGAATCGGGCACGGTATGGATGTGCACCAACTGGTCGAAGGGCGCGCGCTGATCCTGTGCGGCGTGGAGATTCCCCACACCAAGGGCCTTCTGGGGCACAGCGACGCGGACGTGGCTACCCACGCGCTGATGGATGCGCTTTTGGGCGCGGCCGCGTTGGGGGATATTGGTAAGCTGTTCCCGGATACGGACGACCGGTACCGGGGCGCGTGCTCGCTGGATTTGCTGGATGAGGTGATGCGCCGTCTGCGCCAGAACGGCTTTGCGCCGGTCAATGTGGATGTGACTATCGTCGCGCAGCGGCCCAAACTCCGGCCCTATATCGACGAGATGCGGGCTTGCCTTGCGGCTCGGCTGCGCCTGCCTTTGGAAGGCGTGAGCGTGAAAGCCACCACCACCGAACAGCTTGGCTTTGAGGGCGAGGAGCGGGGCATCACCGCGCACGCGGTCTGCCTGATTGAAACCGTGCGGGCGTAGGGATACGGATCGCCTATTGAAACCGCGCGGACGTAGGGGTATTGATCGTCTTTTGTAACTATGCGGACGCAGGGGTGTTGATCGTCGTTTGTAACCGCACGGAGTAGGGATGCTGATGTCTTTATAACGGTGCGGGCGTAGGGATGCGGATCCCCCCTTGAAACCGGCGGGTTGTTAATAGGCGCAACGCCGCGTAACATTACCGGCAAATCCGGAGAAGTAAACGGATCGGCACAAACGCGTATGCGCCGCGTATCTCTGCTGAGGGAGTCTCCGCAGATGAGTCCGCAGCCCTTGGGTGTTTCAATCGTGAAGGCGGTTGCGCCGGTTTGTCCGGCAGGCCGAAAAAGACTGCGGTGCCGGATCAGAATACGGTTTTCCGCGCGGCGGACGGATCTTCGCATAAGGCGGGACAGCGAATGAAATGGCATAACCGTGGTTTGCGACAATCGATTCGCTTGCGGCCTCCCGCCAGCGGCCGCAGTTACCTGATCCCGGGCATGGCGCTGGCCTTTGGGCTGGGCGTGTGGCTTGCGCCGCATGTGGCCGCGGGATGGTGGCCGCTGTGGTTGCTGCCGGCAATCGCGCTGTTTGGGTTGGCGTTGCGCTGGCTGCGCTTGCCGCTCAGGTGGCTTTTATGCCCGCTGATGCTGGTGCTTGCCTTGCTGTGGACGCAGCTTTGGCTGCACCCGGCCATGCCCGCCGAGGGTGAGTATGGGGTGATAACCGCCACGGTGTACGGCGAACCGACGGAACGCTCCGGCAACCGGATTGCCCTCACGCTCTGCAACGTCGTTCTGGACGGACAGCCGCAGGCGGGGCGGGCCTATTGCACCCTGAACGAGGATGAGGATACCCCGCTTACGCGCTTTTTTTACGGGGCGCAACTGCGTTTTGAGGGCGAGGTGTACCACCCGAGCGGCAAACAGAACGCGTTTGATTTTGATTTTCGGATGTGGTTGCTGCAAAACGGCATGGAATACGGCATTTCTGGCGTAAAGACGCTCGAAGTGCTCAACACCCCCGACACCGCGCCGTGGACGAGCGCGGCGGCCCGCATCCGGGCGTTTTGCCAGCAGCGGTTTGACCGGTTGCTGGGCGAGCAAAGCGGACTTGCAATGGCGATGCTGCTGGGCGACCGTGAAACGCTTTCGGCGGAGGATCAGCTGGCGTTTCAGCAGGCCGGCGTGGCGCATCTGATGTCCGTTTCCGGGCTGCATGTGGGGCTGTTGGCGCTGGCGCTTTTGTGGCTGCTCACGACGCTTGCCCTGCGGCCGATGGTGCGTTTGCCGGTGATGGCGTTGTTTTTGTTGGGCTATTGTGCGCTCACGGGGTTTTCGCCCGCGTCGGTCCGCGCCACGGTCATGATGTTGCTGGTGTTGATTGGCAAAGCGCTCGGGCGAAGGAACGATCCGCTGATTACCCTGTGCGCGGCCGCGATTGCGGTGCTGTGGATCAATCCCCTGCAACTGTTTTCGGCTGGGTTCACGCTCTCCTTTGCCGCCATGCTGGGGATTCTGCTGCTGTACGCGCCGATCCTGCAATGCCTGAAAAGCGTCGCGGGCCAAAAGCCCCAAGCGCAAAAAACAAGCCGATTCAGTCGTTTGGTGAGGTTGGAGCTGCAAAAGCTTAGGCAAACCTTCGCGGTCAGCCTTGCGGCGCAGGTGGGCGTGCTGTTGCCCACCGCCGCGTATTTTTACCGCCTGCCGCTGTACGGCATGGCGTTTAACCTGCTTTGTGTGCCGCTGGCGGGGCTTTTGGTGCCGCTGTACGCGATCGTTCTTTTGCTGTCTCTGGTGCCGGCGGTGGGGCTCGCGCTGGCGACTGCGCCGGGGTTGCTGGCGCAGGGGGGCAGCTGGGCGCTCCTGTGGCTGGTTCGCCTCGCGGGTAGCCTGCCCTATGCGCAGATTCGCGTGCCCGCCCCCAATGTTTGGGCTTACGCGGGTTTGGCGGTCGCGGTCGTGGCGGCGTCGCGCTATGTGCGCGCGGGCTGGCGCAGGCGGGCGTTGGCGGTGGCGCTGAGCGCGGCGATTGCCGTGACCGGCGCGGCGCTTGCAAAACCTTCCGCGTTGCGGTACCATCAGTTTGCGGTGGGGCAGGGGGATGCGGCCCTGATGATTGACGGCGACCGGACGGTAGCCATCGATGTGGGGCCTTACGGGGCTGAAATGGGCGAACGGCTGCTTGCGGAAGGCCGCGATCTGGACGCGCTGCTGTTGACGCACCTGCATGCGGACCATGTGCAGGGCTTGCAGGAGCTGCTGAACGATGGCATCGTAATCCGGCATATCTATCTGCCGGTGAGCGCGGAACCGCCCGCGGCAAGCGCGGAGGGGCAAGCGATGCTCGCCCTGATCCAAGCAAGCGGCGCGCCGGTTACCTACCTTGCAGCAGGCGATTCGCTTGCCTTTCACAACCTGACCATCCGAGTGCTGTGGCCGGAAACCGGGCGCACGCGCGCGGGGCTGGACGAGAACGAACGCTCCATGGCGACTTTGGTTCAGCTTGGGAAACTGCGCATCCTGAGCATGGCGGATAACTCGGCGCTGTATGAGCAGTACTTTGCCGTACCGTGCGATGTGCTCAAGGTTGGGCATCATGGCAGCAAGGATGGCAGCGCGGATGCTTTTTTGAAGGTGGCAAGCCCGACGTACGCGCTGGTCACCTGCCGTTCGGGCGCGGCTCTGCCCAATCCGGATACGCTTGCACGGCTTGAGACGCATGGGGCGAAAATCCTCAGGACAGACGAAACCGGGGAGATTGTGATCGAGGCGGTTGGCGACGGTTATCGCGCCCGCACCTATCTTGCGGAGGGTACAGATGAACCATAACGATTTTTTTGAGGCGGTCAAGGCGGGCAACCTGAAGCCTTGCTACCTGTTCGAAGGCTCGGAGGAATACATTAAGGCGCAGGCGATTGCGCGGCTGTGCGGGCAACTGTTGCCTGCCGGGCTGGAAGCGATGAACCTGACTGAGCTGGAAAACCCGGGCGCGGATGAGCTGATCGCCGCGTCGGAAACGTTGCCCTTTTTATCGGAAAAGCGGGTGGTCGTAGTTCGGGAATGCGATTTGCTCACAACCGCCAAAAAAGCGGACGACGCGAAGCTGGAGGCCATGAAAACCTATTTGGGCCGCCAATCGCCCGGCACCTGCCTGGTGTTTGCGGTGCGGGGCAAGGCGGACGCGCGCAAAAGCCTTTATGGCGTTTTCAAAAAAGCTGAGGCGATTGTGGATTTTTCCCCTATGGGCGATGCGGAAGCCGCCAATTGGGCTATGCGGACGCTGATGACCCAGAAAAAAAAGATGGATCTGAACACCGCGCAAAAGCTGATTTTTACCGTGGGGCACGACGCGGCGCTGCTCAAGCAGGAAATGGAAAAGCTGATTGGCTACGCGGGGGAACGCGAGCAAATCGTCGATGAGGACATTGACGCGGTGTGTGTGAAATCGCTGGAATGCACTGTGTTCCAGATGGTGGACGCGCAGGTTTCCGGCCGTAGCGGCGAGACGCTCAGGCTTTTGCAGGCGGTGCTGGAAGGCGGGGAGGATCGGTTTATGGTGCTGGCCATGCTTTTGCGGCAGTACCGCATCCTGTACCATGCCAAATGCCTGACGGAGGAACGCGCGCCGCAGGCGTCGATTGCCTCTGCGTTGGGGCTACCGCCTTTCGCGGTGCAGCGAACGCTTTCGCAGGCGCGTCGCTATCCCAAAGCGCGGTTACAGGCCGCTTACGATTACCTGTTTGAGCTGGAATTTCGGCTCAAGTCCGGCAGAACCCCGCAGGAAGGCAGCGCGGAAACCGCGATGTTCCAACTGGAAGGAATACTGAACGGGGCGACCGAATAAAGCCGCTTGCCCTCGGGGGGATTGGGTTCAGCCTGCCGAAAAGCCTTCGCGGTTGTCAGGCCCCGCCGCGCCCGGCCTTGCGGGCAGGTTTGGCTTGCGGGATGGACCTTTTTTGAGTATAATGTTGCAAACTGAGCCAAGGATTGGCGTAAAGAGGAGGCGCACCCACAGTGTCCGACCAAGTGAAGCAGATCGCTATGCGTATATTGGATCTTCGCGAGATCTCGGACTACACGGTCGAAAGAATGGCGGCCGCGCTGGACGTATCGGTGGATGAATACCGTAAGATCGAATCCGGTGAGATCGACATTCCCATCAGCTTTCTGGTCAAAGTTGGCGAGGTATTCCATGTGGATATGACCGAGCTTTTAACGGGCGAAACTCCGCGCATGAACGTGCTGAGCATCACCCGCGCCGGCAAGGGGCAGGATATTACCCGCCACGATCAGTATGTGTACAAGAATTTGGGCTATAATTTTGCTCACCGCAAAATTGAACCGCTGTATGTGACTGTGCCCGTCGGTGTCAACGAGGAACTGGTGCCCAACAGCCATGACGGGCAGGAGTTTGATTATGTGCTTTCCGGCGTGATGCGCATCGTGATCGGGAAAAACGATGTGGTGCTGAACCCCGGCGACAGCGTATATTACGACAGTCACACGCCGCACGCGATGCAGGCGGTTGGCGACGAGCCGGTCCACTTCTTGGCCATGGTGATCCCATAAGCGGATGGAACGGTCGCGAGCTTATCGCCTGTGTTTTTGTACCGGAGTCGCTCTGTTACGGTAGCGCGTTGCGCGAATGAAGCGGCGGTCTGGCAGGAGCTAAAAAGCAACCGGTATTAATGCGGGCATAGGCCCTTACCCGAAAAAGGAAAGGAAGGCCAAACATGCTGGCTGATCGTTACATACGAACGGATTTTACCTCCCAGGAGGATTTTGAAAAGCATTTTCAGCTGAACATCCCAAGGCACTTTCATTTTGCCTACGACGTTGTGGATGAGTACGCGCGCATCTCGCCGGACAAACGCGCCATGATCTGGTGCAACGTGGCCGGGCAGGAGCGCACGTTTACCTTTGGGGAATTCAGCCGCCTGAGCAACCGGGCGGCAAACGTGTTTAAGGCTCAGGGGCTGACCCGGGGCGACCCGGTGCTTCTGATGCTCAAGCGCCGCTACCAGTACTGGATCGCGGCGCTGGGGTTGTTAAAGCTGGGCTGCGTGCTCATCCCGGCTACGGCGCAACTGCAAAAAAAGGATATCGTGTACCGTGTGCATTCCAGCGGCGCCAAGGCGATCCTCTGCGTGGAGGAGCCGGAGGTGCAGGCGCATGTGCTCGCGGCCGGCGCGGAATGCGATACCATCACCGCCCTGTATACGCTTGGGGAGGCGGAAGGCTTCCTTGATTTTGACCGGCTGCTGGAAGCGGCGGATGAACATTGGGAAAAGCCTGAGGTGTTGCCCGCCAATGAGGACATCATGCTGATGTACTTTACCAGCGGCACAACCGGCATGCCCAAAATGGCCGTGCATAACTGGGTTTACCCCATTGCCCAAACCGTGACCGCCTACTACTGGCACAACGTGGGGGATGAGGATATCCACATCGCGGTGGCGGATACCGGGTGGGCCAAGGCCGGATGGGGTAAGCTGTACGGTCAGTGGATCTGCGGCGCGACCCTCTTTGTGTACGATTTTGACCGTTTTGTGGCTGCCGATATGCTGGCATGCCTCGTGAAATACCGGGTCACCGCGTTTTGCGCCCCGCCGACCGTGTACCGGTTTATGATTAAGGAAGATATGAGCCTCTACGACCTGAGCGCGCTCCGCTGGGCGAACTGCGCGGGCGAGCCGCTCAACCCCGAGGTTTACGAGCAGTTTTATAAAGCGACGGGGGTGCAGATTCACGAGGCGTTCGGCCAAAGCGAAACAACCCCCCTGCTGATGACCAGCAAATGGATGCAACCCAAGGCGGGCAGCACCGGCAAACCTTCCCCTGCCTACGACATCGCTCTGGTGGACGAAGCCGGCAACGATGTGGAGGACGGCGTGGAGGGCGAAATTTGCATTCGCATGCACCACGGGCATCCCCCGGGCCTGTTTATGGGCTACTATCGCAGCCAGAACCTGACCGACGAGGTGTTTTACAACGACCTGTACCATACCGGCGATATGGCGTGGCGCGATGTGGAAGGGTACTACTTTTTCATTGGCCGCAGCGACGATGTCATTAAGTCCAGCGGTTACCGCATTGGGCCTTTTGAAGTGGAAAGCGCGCTGATGACCCACCCCGCCGTGATGGAATGCGCGATTACCGCCGTGCCGCATCCGGAACGCGGGCAGGTGGTGAAGGCGACCATCGTGCTGGTGCGCAACCGGGGGTACGAACCGAGCGACGAACTGAAACGCGAGCTTCAGGAGCATGTGAAAACCGTCACCGCGCCCTATAAATATCCGCGCATCATTGAGTTTGTAGATGAATTGCCCAAAACCATCAGCGGGAAAATTCAACGCAAGCTGATTCGCAATCAGGATGAGGAAATGCGTGAGCGCGTCAACCGCGTGAACGTGATTTGCCTGGGCGTGCGCGATATGGCGTTGTCGATCCGTTTTTACCGGGACGGGCTGGGCTTCCGCACCAAGGAAAAGAGCGATACCCCGCAGGTGGTGTTCTTCAGCACGCCGGGCACGAAGTTGGAGCTGTATCCCCTGCAACTGCTGGCGCAGGATATCAGCGCGGAACATCCGCCCGCCATCGCGCAAGGGTTTGGGGGTATCACGCTTGCCTACAACGCGGCTTCCCGCGAGGAAGTGCGCCGCGTGATCGAGCTGGCCAGAAGCGCGGGCGCGCAAATTGTGAAGGAACCGCAGGATGCGTTCTGGGGCGGCTATCACGCGTATTTTTCCGACCCGGACGGCTATTACTGGGAGGTTGCCTGGAACCCGGAATGGCAGTTGGATGAGCAGGGCCTGCTCAAGCTGTAACCCGCGGCTAAACAACCATCAAAAGCCCGTAGGCGTATCAAACGCCGACGGGCTTTTGGCTGTGTGCGGGCACTGAGGCTGTGTGTTTTTCCGACCCGGACGGCTATTACTGGGAGGTTGCCTGCAACCCGGAATGGCAGTTGGATGAGCAGGGCCTGCTCAGGCTGTGATCCACGGCTAAACAACCATCAGAAACCCGTAGGTTTATCAAACGTCGACGGGCTTTTGGCTGTGTGCGGGCACTGAGGCTGTGTGCGGCTGCCGTTACTGTGTGCGGTTCCCGTTACTGTGTTCGGTTGCCGCTGTGTGCGGTTGCCGTGACTGTGTGCGGGCACTGTGACTGTGTGCGGATGCTGTACCTGTGCCGCTTGCGTTATGCGTTGGCGGAAATCTCATTCAGCGCCGAACGCTCCGCATCCGTGAGGGTAAACGTCATGGCCAGCGCGTTATCCTCCGCCTGCTGGGGAGCTTTAACGCCGGTGATGACGACGCTATTGGGCAATTCGTCCAGGATCCAGCGCACCGCTACGCTGGCGAGCGGCACGCCGTGCGCTTTGGCAATCGGGCGCATTGCCTCCACAATCCGCAGGTTTTTACGGAGCTTGTCGCCGTAGAAATTATCGTATACCTCGCGGCTGCGGCGGTCGTTGGCTTCAAAATGCACATCCGCGCCGTATTTTCCGGTCAGGATTCCCTGCCCAAGGCTGCCCCACGTGAGGGGCGCGATGGCCAGCGCGTCCGCAATTTGCCGCATGGCGGTTTCATCATCCCTGTGCGCAAGGCTGAAATGGTTCTGGAAAGTGGCGATGCGGTCCCGGTAGGGCAGCAGCTCGGGGACCGCGTCCGCGTGGATGTTGCTAAGGCCGATGGCGAGGATATCGCCTTTTTCCTGACGGCGCAGCAACGCCTCCATCATTTCGGCAATGGGGGTAACCGAGTCCAGATAATGCACCTGATACAGGTCGATATGGTCGGTTTGCAGGCGCTTGAGGCTGGCGGACAGCGCCTGATCGATATACGCGGGGCTGTTGTCAAAAAAGGTTTTGTGGTTTTCAACCCGCACGCCAAATTTGGTGGCGAGCACAACCTCCTGCCGGTGGCTTTTCAACGTTTCGCCCAGCGTTTCTTCGCTGCGCCCTAAGCCGTAGGTGTCGGCGGTATCAAAAAAATTGACCCCGATCTCCACCGCGTGTAACATGGCTCGCTCCACATCGCCGCGTGATACATTACCCCAGCCGTATTCCCCGGCGGGGCACCCCCCGATGCACAGGCGGCTTACCTGTAAGCGAGTTCCCTTCAGCGTGATTTTTTCCATACATGCTCCTTCGGCCTTTGGGGTCAGGGTCGCCTGAGCCCCTTGGGATAATGATTCTTAAGCCATCCGTCGCTTGCCTTGACAAAACCGAGCGCAAGCCCGTGCAACGTGACCGTCGCATACCCGCGGAACCCTTCCGGGGCGGGGAGCGCCTCTCCGCGAAGATATGCGGAGGCTTGCGCGGGGGTAAGCGGCACATTGCGCAACGGAAAGGCTCGCGCCGCCATCGCAAGCGCGTGGTCGGGCATCCATACGCGGCCTTTGGCCTGCCCAAGCGCCAGACCGGCTCGCAGCACGCGCAAACCTCTGAGGGGCGGCAGCATCGGCGCGCATAGCAACGTGTCGCCGAGCGCGGCGTTGGGAACCGGGCAGGGCTGATCGGATACCTCCGGCCAGAAGGCGGCAAACGCTTCCGCTGTCGCTTTTGGTGGGGGCAACAGGGCTTGCGCGGGGGTGAACAGCTCACCGGGCGGGCCTTTTTCCGATGCGGACGGCGCGGTTTTTTGCAGGAGGGCGATAAAATGCCCTTCGCCGCGCAGCTGATGCGGATACAGCCGCATAGCGCCCTGTTGGGATTCGCGCGCGCGCCCATCCCCAAGGGGCAGCGTAAAATCCACGGCTGCCATTTCGGGGTGCTGGCGCAACAGCGCCGCAATCGTATCCTCATTTTCCTCGCGGTTGAGGGTGCAGGTGGAGTAGCACAGCCGCCCGCCGACCCGGAGCATCGCGCAGGCGCTTTGCAGGATGTTCGCCTGCCTGAGGGCGCACCGGACGGGCGCTTCTTCGCGCCACTCCAGGCGTGTTTCCGGATGGCGGCGAAACATCCCCTCGCCGCTGCAAGGCGCGTCCACCAGGATCGCGTCAAACATGCGCGGCCAGCGCTCCGCCAGTTGGGCCGGATCGGCGCATACTGCCAACGCGTTGGTCGCTCCCATGCGTTCGAGGTTGCGGCTCAGAATTTGCGCCCGCGAGGGCACCGGCTCGTTGCATACCAGCGTGCCCTGCCCCGCCATGGCGGCCGCAAGCTGCGTGCTTTTTCCACCCGGCGCGGCGCAAAGGTCCAGCACCGTTTCCCCGGGGCGCGCGGCCAGCACGGTCGCGGGGGCCATGGCGCTAGGCTCCTGCAAATAATAGGCGCCGGCCTCATGCAATGGCGCGGAACCGGCGGCGCTGTCCAGCGCGAGGTAATAACTGTCCGCAGACCAGGGTATAGGCTCCAAAAGCCCCTCGATCCATTCGGCTGGGGGCGCGTCGGGGTTACGGGCGGGGTTCAGGCGCAGTCCCCTTTGCGGAGGCTGACTCATCGCCTCAAAATAGGCGGGGCCGTCCTCGCCCAGCTGGCTTTGAATACGGCGCGCAAACGCCTGCGGCAGGGGCGGCTGGGTCATGCCAGATCATCCTCCAGCCACTCGGGGAGCATCAGCGGTTCCATGGGAAAGAAAATTTCCCGCATTTCCGCCGGCAGGGCATCCCGTAGGCGGGCATACCCGGCTACCATGCCGATGGGCACGCCAATGCGCTCGCTGACCTGTTGCAGCAACGCCTGCGCGCCGATCAGATCATCCGCCGTGGTTTGCCGCTGAAGGTTTGCGTTGTTTACAAGCAGGTCCGGCGTGAGCCGAGCGCGCGCCTGAATCAGGCTGGACAGCTCGCAGATATCCTCCACCGTGCCGGACAGGGGGCGAAACGCGTTTACCACATAGAGCACGCGCATCCGGTCCCGTATGGGTTGGATGAAGGGCGCGTAGCGACCAAGCGCCGTAGCGCCCGTATCGTCCCCGCCAACGTCGATCACCACATGATCGTACCGTCCCGGTTCAAACACAGCCTGAATTTCAGCGGGCAGGGCGGGGATATCCACCGTGGACATGGCAAAGGAGGGCATTTTGACCTCGATGCCCTCCTGCCGGAGCAAATCGGCACGCTCCGCACTGCGAAAGTACGGGTTCACAATATCCAGATCCACCAGCGCGACCCGCCCTTGCGAGCGGTTTTTCAGATGGCGCGCCAGCGCGAGGGCCAGCTCGGTTTTGCCGCTGCCGTAGTTGCCGACGATCACATAAAACATATCGTTGAGGGCGAGCATTACTCCTCCTCGCTTTCCGTTTTCTTTTTTGGATAAACCGGCGCGTGAAAGGCGTTTTTCATATCAACGGTCGGTTGCAAATCGCGGATGGACAGCGGGTTGCGTTCATCCTCCCCGCTTACGAAGCTTCTGGCCCGTTTTGCCAGCGCACCTAAACCGCGCGCTTTTGCCTCGGCTGTATCCGGCTGGGCGGCTACCGTGAAGGGCACAAAATCGGGATAATCTTCCGCCGCGTCGCGTCGGCTGACACGTTCCAGCGCATTCGTGTCGGTCAGGCCGATGTTTTGATGGAAGGTTTCAATATCCAGCCCCGGATGCACCGGCTCCGCCACGTCGGAATGCTGGGCGTACAGTTGCTCGGGGGCGGGCTGCGGCGCGAAGCCGGCTTGCACATCCTGAAGGTATTGGGCGGGTTCAGCCTGAGGCGCGCCAAACTCGGGTGTGATGCCTGCGGCAATGTTCTGCTCGCCTGAGCTTGGGGAAAAAGCGCCCAAAGGAGCCTGCGGCGCGTTCCAATAGGCCGGATCGTCATCGAAACGGGGGTCGTCGGCAAACGGCTCCGGCTCCAACGGCAAACGGCCAGGCAAAGCCTGATAGGAAGCGGTTGGCGCAAAGCTCGCGTCCGGGGTAAAACCGGCGGGCGCATCCGAACGGAAGGCTCCGTTTGCGTAGGCGGCGCTTCTGCGGGGCGTTCCCTGAACAGGCGCGGGCGCGACCGACTGGGGTGAAGGCCATGCGGGCGCATATGCGGGAGGGGTTTGGTTCGCCATGGCCGCGGCGGGCGCGAACTGGGGCTGCCTGAGCGGCGCCTGATAACGGTTGGTTTGCGCGTAAAAATCCTGCGGCTGAGGCTCGTCATACTCCGGCATATCCGCGTAAGCGTCCTCCGCGTAGGGTTGCAGGCTGGAGTCCGTCTCCCGCGAATAAGGCGGGGCGTAAGCGGAAGCGCGGTTTTGGGCAGGTTGATAGTCCGGCTGCGCGTAATCATCGTCACTGTCGTATGCGCGCCGTCTGTGCCGCGAGCGCCACACATAATCGGGACGCCAGCGGATAAAATAGATGACGCGATCCACCACAAAGCCGCCCACGCACATCACCAGAAAAATCAGTTTCCAGTGACCGCGCAACAGGTTGACCAGCGTGCCGCTGTGATCGCTGCTAAAAAGCGCCCATACGGCGTTAAACAGCGAGCGGAGCCAACCCAACAGGAGCGAGAGAATCGCGTTGGCAAAACCGTTCATGAATCGACTCCTTCCGTCGGGCGATCAGTTGGCCGCAATGGTAACGGAAACATTCTGCGGCGTAATCGCGTAGGTAAAGGCGGATTCGTCCACATTGCGAATGGTAAGCTGCACTGGCAGCGCATAGGTGCCGGGCGCAAGCCCCGCGGTGGAAACATAGGCCTTGAGCGCGGAGGCTTTCAGGGAATCGAACGTCAGCTTCGGCCCGGTGACCGTAACAGTAACGGACTTGGTTTCGCAGGTGGCGTTCAAACCCGTATCCGTGCCTTCCAGCGAAAGAGACACGTCCGAAAAATCCTTGGCCGAAAGGCTGGGGCCGATATCCACCATCAGCATCACGCTGTCCGCGCTCAGGTACACCAGCTCGGATGGCTTACGCACCTTAACTTCCGCTGTAAAGGACGCGTTGCGGTCGGTCACGTCCACGGCGTGCTCCAAAAACAGCGAATCCAGCGCATTCAGCGCGGTTTCATCGCCGGCGGCAATCAGCACGTTCGGGGTCGGGGTCACGGATTTTACCTCGTACCCCACCGCCGGGGTGCCGGTGGTGAGCGCCAGCGTGTTGAGCGAAAGCGTCTTGGTGGGGTAGAGCTGCTGCTCCACCACAATGGAGCGCAACAGCACACCCGCGCTGCTGGCCTCAATCAGGTCGCTATCCACCGGGTTGCCGTTGGTATCCTCATAGCTGATGGTCAAGGCGGAACGCACCAGACCGGCTTGCGCCGGCAGGCGGGAAGCGTCAAAATCAACCACAACGCGGGAAATTTGCGTCACAATGCTTTCCGGGCCGCTCACGGAAACAACCGAGGGGTCAAGCGTCGGGGTGGTGCCGTAAAAACCGGTGGGGTATTCGCCAACCTGCCGCACGGTAACGGGCAGGCGGTAGCTGGTCACGTAATTATCCACCGTTACGTTAATGCTGTCCGGATACACCTCGGTTACGGTGCCGTAGGTGGTGGTGGAGGTAGTGGAAATTTTCAGCGCCTGTAAACCCGTTTCCGTCACCTTGGAAAGGTCGATCCGGGGGTTGTAGTTGGCGGTGGTGGTGCTGTTGTACTCGCGCTGCGGCACTTCCACGCGCAGGCGCACCATAGAGGCAGCCTCGTCCGCGGTGCTCAGAACGATCATCCCGTTGCGCCGCAGGGTATCGGCGCCGGTGACGGTCACGGGCACGTCGTTGAAAACCCGTTCCCGCGTAAGGGTCGGGTCCTGGGTAATTAGCCCGGCCCAAAGGCAAATAGCGATCACCAGCGCCAGCAGTTTCCACGGCAGGTTATGGTAAAGCATACGCCAGAGCTTTTTAAACAGCTGCTTCAGCTCTTTGAGCACGGGACGCTCCGTTTGGACGGGCTTAGGCTCCATGTGTTCCGGTTCCCTGTTCATGCCGCCCCTCCTTTGCGCCTTTTGGTTTTTTCCAGCAAAACGGACCATAGGCCGTTTTCCCGTTGATGGTACATGGAAAGCAACACCTGTTCCAGCGTTACGCGGTCCAGATGGCGGGTCAGGCGGCCTTCCCGCGCCATGGAGATGATGCCGGTTTCCTCGCTCACAATCAGGGTGATCGCGTCGGTGGTTTCGGTGATGCCCAGCGCGGCCCGGTGGCGGGTGCCAAGCTCGCGGCTGATGCTCTTGCCCTCGCTGAGGGTCAGGAAGCAGGCGGCCGCCATGATCCTGTTGCCGCGAACCACAACGGCCCCGTCGTGCAGGGGCGTGTTTGGCTCAAAAATATTTTCCAGCAGGGCGCTGCTGATGTGACTGTCCAGCCGGGTGCCGGTTTCGATCACGTCCTTGAGGCCGATGCGCTGTTCAAAAACGATCAGCGCGCCCACCCTGCGCCGGCTTAAGGACAGCAGGCAGTTGGTAATTTCCCGCACCACATGCTCGTTTTCGCCGGGATCGGTCAGCCGCGTGCTGTCGCGGATGGAACCGCGGCCAATCTGCTCCAGCGCCTTGCGCAGTTCGGGCTGAAATAGAATCACCAACACCACCGCGCCATTGTTGACAATGTTTTGCAAAATCCAGTTGAGCGCCGTAAGCCCCAGCAAATCGCTGACCCAACTGGCCAGCACCAGCGTAACCAACCCCTTGAGCACCGCGCTGGCCCGTGTTTCCCGGGTGAGCATGAGCAATTCGTACAGGATGAAAGCGACAATCAGGATATCGACAATATCGTTGGCGCTGGGGCGGTTGAACACATTCCAAAGCACGTTTTTGATCTGTACCCATAACGTCTGCATGCGTTCTAAGCCCCACTTTCATTTGAAACGATTGCTCCACATTCGATTATACTACAATCGCCGGGATAGATAAACCCCCGGCTGGGAAATTTACCGCCCGGGCCTTGAAGCGGCGCGCGGCGTTTCCCGGTCGCATGTATTTGCAAGCGGTGGGGAACATGGTATAATCGGGTACAGGCGGCGAGCGACCGCCCGGGAGGGATGGCCCATGGAACACAGCGGACACCGGCAACGCATGCGCGAACGCTACGTAAAGCAAGGGCTTGACGGCTTTGCGCAGCACGAGGTTTTGGAACTGCTGCTGTTTTACGCAATCCCGCAGAAAAACGTTAACCCTATCGCCCATGCACTGATTGACCGCTTCGGCTCGTTGTATGGAGTGTTAAACGCCACTCAGAAGCAGCTGACCCAGGTGGAAGGCATCGGCGAATACGCGGCGACTTACCTGTCGCTGTTTTTACCGGCGGCCCGCCACGCCGAAGCCGGCCGTAGCGCCAGCAGAATCAAACTGGGCACGCGCAGGGCGGCGGTGGATTACTGCATCCGCCTGCTGGACGGGGAAAAGCGCGAGATGTTTTACGCCCTATGCCTGAACGGGCAGATGGAAACCATCGGCGATGTGCTGATTGCCAAAGGCTCGCTCAGCGATGTGCCCGCCTACCCGCGCGTGGTGATGGACGCGGTGCTGACGCACAACGCGCACGGCGTGATATTCTGCCACAACCACCCGGGCGGCACCATTTCGCCTTCGCAGGCGGATCTGGACGCGACGGCGACGCTTTCCCGGCTGCTGGCCGAGGTGGAGGTGACGCTGATTGACCACATCATCGTGGCGGAGCAGGACGCGCTGAGCATGGTGCGCAACGGATTTATCGAACAGCAGGTGACGCAGACCGGCGTGATTGCCCATGTTGCCAATTCCGACGGGGAGATGCGCCTTGCGCATCGGTTGAAAATCGATCACCTGTCTGCAACGGAGGACGCATGAAAAAAGATGAAAACCAACCGACAAAAACCAAAAAACATTTCTTCGCGGGCCGGGTGCTCCGCGTGATCGCGGTGCTGGCAGCCCTTGGCGTGGGGGTTTACGGCGCGCTGATCGGCTATGTGTGCTACCGGGAGGCGAATGTGCCCAAACCGCAGGGATATGACGCGATCATCGTTCTGGGCGCGCAGGTGAAGCCGGACGGGGAACCTTCCGTGCAGCTGCGCTGGCGGCTGGATAAAGCGCTTGAAATGTACCGCGCTTCGCCCTGCGCGGTGGTGGTTTGCGGCGCGCAGGCGGGGCAGGAGCCAAGGCCGGAAGGCGATGTGATGCGGGATTTGCTGGTGGCGGATGGCGTGGCGGAAACCCGGATTTATGTGGATGACGCAAGCACCGACACGCGCCAGAACATGCAAAATGCCAAGGCCATTCTGGACGGGCTGGGCCTGTCCAGACCGCTGGTGGTTACCAGCGATTATCATTTGCCCCGAGCCATGGAAATTGCGACGGACGCGGGCTTTACCGATCCGCAGGGCGCGGGCAGCCTGTGTCGGCCGGAATTGGAATTCTGGTTTCAGAACCATGGGCGTGAAGCGCTGGCGTGGGTTAAATATTGGCTTGTGAAATATGTGGGGTTGAGCCTGTGACGCAGATGGATACGGTTCAGGTTTTTGAGGAACGGCTCCGCAGGTTTCCTTTTGCCTGCGACAGCCGCGCGGCCGAACGGCTGGCGCGTTACCAAAGCCTTTTGCTGGAATGGAATGAAAAGATCAACCTGACAGGCGACGCGAGCCTGGAAGCGACGCTGGACAGGCACTTTATGGACTCGCTCGCGCCGCTTGCCACGGAGGGGCTTTTTCCAAAAGACGCGCGCGTGATCGACGTGGGCACCGGCGCGGGCTTTCCCGGGTTGCCTTTGGCCATCGCCAGGCCGGACCTGAGCGTGCTGTTGCTGGATTCGCTGGGGAAGCGCGTTGCTTTTTTGGATGCCGTGATTGCGGAACTGGGGCTAACCAACGTTCAAACGTTGCATGCCCGCGCGGAGGACGGCGCGCGAAATCCAGCTTGTCGCGAACGCTTTGATGTGGCGGCGGCGCGCGCCGTGGCGGCTGCGCCGGTGCTGATGGAGCTGCTGCTTCCGTTTGTGCGCGTGGGGGGCCGGGCGCTGTGCTACAAAGGCCCATCCGCCGAGGAGGAGATTGGCGCTGCCAGCCGCGCCGCCTGCCTGCTGGGCGGGAGCGCGGTACGGTCCGTGCCTGCCGTGTTGCCCGGGCAGCCGGATTGGCAGCACTGTGTGCTGGTTTGCAACAAAAAAGCGGGCACGCCCGCCGAATTTCCCCGTAAAGCGGGCACGCCCGCCAAAATGCCGTTGGGGTAAGTACAGGTTCATGCCGTGGAAAACAGGCAGGGAAACTCGCCCCGGGCTGCAATGAGCGGCGCAAACGATTAGCCGCACGCCGCATTGCCCGTTGGGTTTAGATTGCTGAAAAACATTCGCCGCAGTAAAGAGGGGCCAATTGCAAAGCCCCGGTGGGGCGCAGGGGCAAAGCCACCTGCCCGCCGTAGGTTACGCATCGCAACGATGCCGAGATCGGGGCATCACGAGTACCGAAGGCAAAACGCGGCGAGGCTTATGAACGCCAGTTTGTTTATTTAGGGTCTGAGCCTTTCGGGCTATTCGCTTCTTTGGATTTGGATGCCGCGGCACCGGACTTGAGGTTCCACCCTGAACCCCGCTGGGGTTTCATGCGCGAATCTCCTTTCCTGCGGCGTAGGCTTGGGTTATTCTTGAGCAAAGGATGCGTTCCTTTGCTTTTTTGTTTTGCTGCTCGCCAAAGGCCCGTCGGTTCGGAAACCGCCGAACCCTTGCACGCATGGGGCCTAAACCCTTTCCAAATCAACGTTTACCTTTACTGCGGGCGGCGTCTGTGCTATACTGTGGCTGTACGCGAGGGGGCGAAGCCATGAAACGCGCGCTGGCGGCATTGGCGGCGGCAGTTCTGTGGTTCGGCGGTTCTGCCGTGGCGGAAGCCCGGGTTTATTCCTTTGCCGGCGATCACCCTCCCGAAGCGCTGGCCGAAACCTCCATGGCGGTTGCGGAAGGCGAAACCGACGTAACGCTTACTTTTGCGGGCGACTGCACCTTGGGCGGCGACGCGGCCGGGGCCAAGCGCTTTGCGCGCGCCATCAAGGCTGAGGGGGCCGCGTTTCCTTTTGCGAACCTGCAAAGCTTGTTTGCGAAGGACGACCTTACCCTTGTAAACCTCGAAGGGGTGCTGAGCGACCGCAAGCTGGATCGGGTTCCGAAAAGCTTCAACTTCAAGGGTTCGACGGACTATACGCAAATCCTCGTTCAGGGAAGCGTGGAGGCGGTCACTCTGGCCAACAACCACGCGATGGATTACGGCGACGCGGGCAAGGCGGATACCGTGGCGGCGCTGAACGCCGCAAACATCGCCTACTGCGATGAAAACACAGTGCTCCTTGTGGAAAAGAACGGCGTGCGCATTGGCATCACCGCCAGCGTCATGGGGCTGGATCAGGCCAAGTTTGAGCGGCAGGCCGAAGCGCTGCGCGCCCTTGGCTGCACGGCCATTGTGCATGTCATGCACATGGGGGTGGAATACGCCCGCGCCATCAGCCCGGCGCAGAGGTCCACGGCGAGGTTTCTGGCGGCAAACGGCGTTGCGCTGATCGTAGGGCACCATCCGCATGTGGCGCAGGGGCTGGAAGTGATCGGAAACACAATGGTTGCGTACAGCCTGGGCAATTGCGTATTTGGCGGCAACGCCGATCCCAAGGATTATGACGCGGCGACGCTGCGCGCGACCTTTCATTTTTCAAACGGGGCGCTTGAAAGCGTTACAGTCACGCTTTGGCCCATCCGCGTGAGCGGAAAAAGCAGGGGCAACGATTATCAACCCGTTTTGCTGTCCGGGGCGGATGCGGCGCGGGTGATTGATAAAATGCAGGCAACATCGGCGTTCACGCTCGCTCCCTTTCTTCAGGGGCAGGGCGCGGTACAGCCGGAAGTTTCCCTGCGCTAGGAGGAAACGGTATGGATCAGAAAATGCAGGCGGCGCTGGAAGGCATGCGGAAACACGGGTTTACGGTTGTGGAGATGGAAACGGCGGCGCAGGCGAAGGCTTATTTGCTGGACGCCATCCCGGCCGGCAGCAACATTGGCGTGGGCGGCTCGGTTTCCCTGCGGGATATCGACGTGCTGCCCGCGCTTTCGGCAAAAGGCTGCAATGTTTATACCACGTGGGGCGCGGATAAGGCGGACGTGCCGGCGATTCGCGAAAACAGCCGCAAAGCGGACGTTTACCTTTCATCCGCCAACGCCGTAACCAAAAATGGGAGCCTTGTGTTTATCGACGGCACCTGTAACCGCGTGGGCGCGATCCTTGACGGCCCCAAAACCGTATATTTTGTCATCAGCCATTCCAAATGGGTGGACGGCGGCATCAACACGGCCGTGGCGCGCATCAAGCAGACCGCTTGCCCGCAAAACGCCCGGCGCATCGGGCTGGATACGCCGTGCGCCAAAACAGGCCTGTGCAAGCCGGATGAGTGCGGCGAAAGCTGCATGTGCAGCGCGACCGTATCGTTGGATCGCGTGCCCCGCGGGCGCAAGATGACCGTCCTGTTTGTGGAGGAAGCGTTGGGGTATTAACGCTCGGCTGTCGGATGCCCGGGCGGCGCGGTTTTTTGCGTTTATGCCCGTAAAATATGAAAAATAGCTGGCGTCCATATCCGGTTTATGGTAAAATGATAATTGCGGCATTTGCACAATCGGTAGTTCTGGGGTGGAAACCCGCCGCGCCGAAAGGAAAGTGGAACACGGATGGATCGGGTCAAGCGGCTCATTGCCGCGACGCAGCTTGCGCAACGGGAAGCGGTCGTCGTTTACAAAACGGCCAACCAATTCTACCTGACCGGGTTTACCGGGGAAGGGCTGGCCGTGGTTGGCGGCAATGGCGGGGCGGTTGTTACCGATTTTCGGTATGTGGAGCAGGCGCAGCGGCAGTGCGCGGGCTTTGAGGTGCTGAGCGTTGCTAAGGGCCAAACCCACGAGGAAATCGTGGCCATGCTCTGCGCGCGCTGGAACCTTAACACCCTGTATTATGAAGAGGACGGCATGACCGTGCGGGCGTTCCGCGAGGCGTGCCAAACGGTCAAAGGCGTGGAGTGGAAACCGCTGCACGACGAGATCGAACATTTGCGCCAGGTTAAGGACGAGGGCGAAATCGCCCTGATTGAAAAAGCCTGCAAAATCACGGGCGAATCGTTTGAACGCATCCTTCCCCAGATTGCCGAAGGCATGACCGAGAAGGAACTGGCCGTGAAATTGGAGTATGACATGCTCGCCCATGGCGCGGACAGCCTCGCGTTTTCCACCATCGTGGCCGCTGGCGCCAATGGCAGCCTGCCCCACGCGGTGCCCGGCGATTACCGCATCCGCCGTGGCGATATGATTACCATGGACTTCGGCGCCAAGGTTGGCGGTTACTGCGCCGATATGACGCGCACCGTAGCGTTGGGCGCCCCCAGCGATGAGATGAAGCGCGTTTACCAGACGGTGCAGACCGCCCAGCAGCGCTCCAAGGATGCGGTGATGGCCGGCGCGGATTGCCGCGCCATAGACGCGATTGCCCGGGATTATATCGACGCGCAGGGCTATCGGGGTTGCTTTGGCCACGGGCTTGGCCACAGTCTGGGCATCGAGATTCACGAAAGCCCCCGGCTGAACGCGGTCGCGCTTTCCACGCTCAGCGCGAACCAACTGATGACGGTTGAACCGGGCGTATACCTGCCCGGGGTAGGCGGCGTCCGCATTGAGGACACCGTTGTTGTGGCGCAGGGCGGTTGCCGTACGCTCACCCTGCCCACAAAAGAATTGCTGATCCTGTAAGCATGAACCCAATTCACGAACGGAGGAACCACCAATGATCACAGCGGGAGATTTCAGAAAAGGCGTAACCATCGAATGGGATGGCGGCGTATGGAACATCGTGGATTTCCAACATGTTAAACCCGGCAAGGGCGCCGCTTTCGTACGCACCAAGATCAAGAACATCATGACGGGCGCGGTGGTGGAGCGTACTTTCAACCCGACGGACAAAATGCCCCGCGCGATTGTGGAAACCAAGGAAATGCAGTATGTGTACGCCGATGGCGAACTGTACTACTTCATGGATCTGGAAACCTACGAGCAAATCCCGCTGAACAAGGAACAGGTGGAGGACGCCATCCCCTACGTGAAGGAAGGCACCAACGTGACGGTCCGTTTCTTCAAGGAGGTCGCGTTCAGCGTAGCCGCCCCCAACTTCGTGGAGTTGGAAGTGGTGAACACCGAGCCGGGCTTTAAGGGCGATACCGCGAGCAACACCTATAAACCCGCGACTGTGGAAACGGGCTACACCTTACAGGTGCCGCTGTTTATCAACATTGGCGATCGCATCCGCATTGACACGCGCGTAGGCGAGTACATGGAGCGTTGCTGATTGCCTGACCTGACCGCGTAATGGAAGCACGGACCCACTCCTGCGGATGAACCCATTCGACAGCCACGCGCGCCAGCGCGGGGGAAAGGAATCAGTATGAGCAGTATCACAGACCGCACATCGTACCTTCGCGGCCTCGCGGAGGGCCTGGGAATCGACAAGGAAAAGAACGAGAACCGGCTTCTGCTGGAAATGCTCGGCGTGATGGACGAGATGGCCCAAAAGCTGGGCGAGCTGGAAGAGGACGTGGACGAACTGGACGAGTATGTCGAATCCATCGACGGGGACCTTGGCGACATTGAGGACGCGCTGTTTGGCGATGACGACGGCGACGATGACGATGACGACGAGGAAATGGATGACGACGACGCCGAGGAGTTCGATGAAAACGAAGAACTCTCCTTCGATTGCCCGAACTGCGGCAAAACGATGCAGATCAAGGCGGCGGATATCGACTTTGACGAAAGCCCGCTGTGCCCCAATTGCCACAAGCCGTTTTTTCCCGATGTAATCGAGGGTGAGGACGAGGACGACGGCAAGGGCAAGCACTGAAAAGGCAGGCGAAGCCGGCAACGATTCCACCGTGCCTGAGGCGATAGCCCTTACGGCCAACAGCAGGACGTTTGCTCGCGCTGCGCGCGCGCTCTGCCCACGCGCGACGCGTTACCCCAGCATGAAACCGATACAAACCCCAAGCTTGAACGTGCCTGCGCACACAGCGGCACGAATCGGGCTTGGGGTTTTTGTTGCGTTTCAAAGGGTCTGCCGGAAACGCCCTGCGCGCTGTACGGGATTGGCTTTTATTGCGGCATCCCTGCTGAGGCAAGGCGTTGATCCGCTGCGGCAGCTTCGCTGTTTGCCGGAGAACCGTTGCGTTTCGTTTGCCTCGTTCACGGCAATGCCTTTCGGGCCGTTTGCCCGCGTCAAATGGATAGCGGCGCCCTCGCTTCGGTTTCGTCCGTCCGCTCGGTTCGGCTGCGGCGAGGGTTTGGAAAGAACCGCGCTACCGTTGGCGGCAGTTTACTTTTTAGCCCGGTGGGGCTATAATATAATATTAGGGCTGTGCTGATACCGCAAGGATCGGACACGACCAAAGCCCTTTGCACATCGGTAGCCGAAACGTTCGGCAGATACGGACCCCTGATTGGCTAACCCGTTCCGTCGCCTGTTTAGAACAAACCGAAAAGCAGAGAAACCCTGACCGGCAGTCTGTTTTTCTTGGGCAACGCAGGCGCGGCGGACACTTCCGGGGGGAGGTCCGTATCCATCGTCGGGTATCCAAAGCGAACTCGAACGGAGGAAAATCAAATGAATGGAAAAACTGTATCCAGGAGAGTCAAACAGTCCGAAGCAATCCGGCGTATGGTGGTAACCGCCATGCTGGGCGCGGTGACCGCGCTGCTCACCTTTACCCCGGTAGGGATGATTATGCTGCCGCCCCCGCTGCCGGCCGTGACGCTGGTACACATCCCTGTGATCCTGGCCGCGCTTGCGGAAGGGCCGTGGGTGGGCGTGCTGGTCGGCCTGATCTTTGGCCTTTGCAGCCTGATCCGCGCATGGGGCACGGGCATGGTGGGGCTGACGCTTTTCTTTCGCAATCCGTTGGTAAGCGTTTTGCCGCGGATGCTGATCCCCCTCGCGGCTTGGGCGGCATACAGGCTGTGGGGAACGCTGTTTAAACGGAAAAACGCCGTTGATAAGCTGGGCGCGGGCGTGGCCGCCGCAATCGGCGCCGCGACCAACACGGTGCTTTGCCTGGGGATGATCGTAATCCTCTACGGTACGGATTTGACGGTGCTGGTCAACAACCTGATTTCGACGGGCAACGCGGGCAACGCCTATCTGGACAATGCGGGCGCATGGCTGGTGGCGGTGGTCGGCCTGCCCAACGGGCTTGCGGAAGCGGCGGTCGCGGCGGTGCTGATACCAATGCTTAAAACGGCGGTGGATGCCGTGACCCGCCGCAACCGGCGCAAGGCCATGCCAACCCAACAATCCGCGACCTTGCAAACGGAAACCTCACAAGCGGTAGCCTCCCAAACGGAAGCTTCGCTCACGGAAGCCTCGCAATCAGCGGCATTGCAAGCGGCGGCCCCACAGCTGGCGACTCCGCAAACGGCAGCCGCGCAAGCCGATGCGCCTGATGCCGAAATGTCTACGTTCAGTTCGCGCCAGCCGGATGACGCGCCGGGCGCACGGGAACCCGCCGAAAGCCCCCGCGAGTAACAGCGCAAGCGTTTGAATGCGGGCAACGGAATGGGCGCGGCTATTGCGCTTCGCTTTTCCAAAACGGCGGAGGCTTGGCCCGCATTGCACGCGACCATCTGATATGTTTTTACAGCGCCGGACCATTTCCGGCAGCGTGGGGGGGAGCGGAACGGAGCCCTCTCCCTCCGCGCAATTCCTTGGAAATCGGCGCGTTTGGAAGGCGCAGACGCGCGCCCGCCCGTGCATCGCCCTTTGAAGCCGCAGTTGGGAGGGCGCGCCGTTTATCGGGAGGCACAGTCGTAGCCGCACCCGCCGGAAGGGTAAACCTGAGCATAAAGGAGCGTATCACATGATCTTCACCATGGACGTGGGAAACACCAATATTAAAACCGCCCTGTTCCAAGGCCACGAGATGGTTAAATACTGGCGGATTTCCACCAGCCAGACGTATACCTCCGACGAGTACGGCATCCTGATTTCCAACCTGTTCGCGCATGAAAACATGGATGTGCGGGACGTGGAAGGCGTTGCGATTTCAAGCGTGGTGCCGACCATCAATTTCACGCTGGAACACATGTGCAAAAACTATTTTGGGCGCTCCCCCATGATGGTGGAGCCGGGTATTAAGACCGGCATCAACCTCAAGTACGAAAATCCGCGGGAATTGGGCAGCGACCGCATCGCCAACGCGGTTGCCGCGTACGATCAGTACGGCGGGCCGTGCATCTTTATTGACTTTGGCACGGCGACCACCTTTGGCGCGTTGGATGAAAAAGGAAATTTCCTCGGCGGGTGCATCTGCCCCGGCATCAAGCTGGCCAGTGAAGCGCTGGTGGGCAGAACCTCCAAGCTGCCGCGTTTTGAGCTGATTAAGCCAGCCAGCGTGATCGGGCGCACAACGATTACCAACCTCCAATCCGGCCTGATTTACGGATACATCGGGCAGGTGGATTATCTGGTGAAGCGCATGCGCGCGGAGTTGAACGCGCCCAACGCCTTTGTGGTGGCTACCGGCGGCATGGCCGTGCTGGTGGCGCAGGACGATCACAGCATTGACAAGCTGGACGGTCTGTTAACGCTCAAAGGTTTGCGCATCCTCTACGAACGCAACTGCTAAGGCGCACGGGGTACGGCTGAGCTTTCAACCCGCGCGCCCGTTGCAGCCGGCAAAGCGGATGCAACGGCGTTGTATGGATATCGGCATCCACTCGAAAGGAAGGTATAACCATGACGAGGAATATCATCATCGGTTTTTTAGGCTGCGGCAATGTGGGAAGCGGCGTATGGCGGCTGCTGGAAGGCTTTGGAAAGGATATTGAGCACCGGGCCGGGTTGCGCTTCAGCGTTAAAAAGGTTCTGGTGCGCGACCTGCATAAGCAGCGGGACATTCAGTTTCCGGACGGAGTGCTGACGGACAACCCCGCCGATGTGCTGGAGGATCCGGAAATCCAGATTGTTGTGGAGTTTTTGGGCGGGGAAGAACCTGCCTATTCGCTGATGCTGCGCGCGCTCACCGCCGGCAAAACCGTGGTGACCGCTAATAAGGTTGCCTTCGCGCTGCACTGGCACGAGCTGCAAAAGGCGGCGAAAGCCAGCCACGCCGGGCTGTATTACGAAGCCGCCGTATGCGGCGCGATCCCGATCATCCATTCGCTGGAGGAAAGCCTTCAGGCGAACCGCATCGATAAAATCTTCGGCATTGTGAACGGAACCACGAACTACATCCTGACCCGGATGAGCAAAAACGCCGAGGATTACAAAACGGTGCTCAGCGATGCGCAACGCCTCGGCTTGGCCGAACCCGACCCGGCCGCCGACGTGGAAGGGCTGGACGCCGCCTATAAACTCAGCATTCTGGCTTCGCTGGCGTTCCACGGCCGCGTGCCGTTTGACGATGTGTATGTGGAAGGGATTACGCATGTGAGCGCCGAGGACATCCGTTGCGGGCAGGAGCTGGGGTATACGCTCAAATTGCTTGCCATTGCCAAACGGGACGGTTTGAAGGTTGAAACACGCGTGCACCCGACGTTTATCCGCAGCGATCATCCGCTGGCGAACGTGTCCGGCTCGTTCAACGCGGTATACCTGCATGGGCACGCCTGTCAGGATATGATGTTTCTGGGCCGGGGCGCGGGGGATATGCCGACGGCCAGCGCCATTGTAAGCGATCTGGAGCGCGCGGCTACCGCCTGCCAGCATCTGTACCCTACGTTTGAAAACGAGCTGAACCCCAAGGTATCCCTGCAAAACAATACGGACTGGCAATGCCCGTTTTACATCCGCATGCTCGCCAAGGACGAGCCGGGCGTGCTGAGCCGCGTGGCCAAATGCCTTGCCGATGAGGAGGTAAGCATTGCCGCCGTGCAGCAGAAAGGCGAATGCCACAACGGCCGCGCCACACTGGTGGTGATTACCCACACGGCTAGCGAAAAGGCCATGCAGCGTGCCATCGCCGCCTTGGATGGGGACATTGCGACGCTGGAGAGCATGATCCGCGTGGAGCAGGAGTAAACCGCAACGCGGCATGATGCCTTGCCCGCGCTGATACGGCTTGGAAGTCTGAACGGGCGAACGCACTCGGGTGCCAAGCCTGCCGGAAGCGGCAACGCGCCGGGGCCGAATCGCCCGGATGATCGGGAACGCTGAAACGAAGCGCAGGGCTGCAGATCCCATGCGGATAGGCGGCTTGCTCCTGCCCGGCGGCTGATTACGGGCCGGGCTGGGTCGCTATGCAAGGATGCGCATCCATGGTATAATAAAGCGTACCCTACCATGATAAAGGAGAAAGCGATGCAACAAATCCTGATTTCCGTTGCGGTTGCAGTGGCGGGCTATCTGTTGGGCTGCATTTCCACCGGTATTCTGGTCAGTAATCGGGCGGGCGTGAACATCCGCACGGTTGGCAGTCACAATACGGGGGCCAGCAACGTGCTGCGCGTATTGGGCCTCAAAAAGGGCCTGATTACATTCCTTGGCGATTTTATCAAAGCGACGCTGGCCTGCTGGCTGGGCAGCCTTCTGCTGCCGGGCGTCACGTTCGGCGTGGCGAACTTTGGCGCTATGCTGGGCGGGCTGTTCGCGGTTTTAGGGCATAACTGGCCTTGCTTCTTTGGCTTTAAAGGCGGCAAGGGCGTGGCGTGCTCGGCTGCGGTGATCTTTTTTGTGAACCCTCTCTGGGGCATCATCGCCATTCTGCTGTGTGTGGGGACGATTGCTCTCACCCGCTTTATCAGCCTTGGCAGCATGGTCATGCTGTTCACCTACATGGCGCTGATGTGCGCCACGCATTGGGGGCAGTGGTTTACCTGCGCGTTTACGGTCATCCTGTTTATCCTTGTGGTGGTTCGCCACCGAGCCAACATTACGCGGCTCCTGAACGGCACGGAGAATAAGATCGGCCAAAAAACGGCGGATCGGCAGGAATACGACCAAGCAAAGTAAACTGTGCTGACAGCAAAAAACCTTCGCCGTAGATAAAGAGTTCGGGGCAAAGCCGTGTTGGGCGCGGGAGCAAAACTCCCTTGCCCGTCAAAGGCCGAATGTGAACCACATTCAACGTAAGCGTCGCGGGCGTCGCAAGCATCATGTGGCGCAGCCTATGGCTCCATTCGGTTATTCGGCAGCCTGACACCGGATCGTCAAACCCGACGCTACCACTAAACCGCCGACAGGCTCAAAGCCCACGGCGGTTTTTTGATGAGGTTTTCGGGGATATGCCTCAAAGAGGGAGGCGAGCAACGTAGTTTTAACTGCCGGCACAGGCGTTAAAGTTGCCTGCTGTCGGGGGCGCGCGGTAAAACCTTGCGGGAGATTCGGGTTGCCCGCATGGCAAGGTTTGAGCGGGAGTCCCCGGCTTACGGATACAGGCAAACCCCGGCACGCAGATGGCAAACGCACGAAAACCAAGCGCGGTTACAGTATCAGCATGCAATCCCCAAAGGAAAAAAACCGGTACTGTTCTTCAACGGCAATCCGGTACACACGCAGGGCTTCCTCCCGGCCCATCAGGGCGGAAACCAGCATCAGCAGCGTGCTTTCCGGAAGGTGAAAGTTGGTGATCAGCGCATCCACCGCGCGGTACTGATAACCGGGCGTGATGAAGATGCCGGTTTCGCCGCTTTTGGGCTGGATAACGCCCGCGCCGTCGGCCACGGTTTCCAGGGTGCGGACGCTGGTGGTGCCCACGCACACGCAGCGTTTGCCGCTGGCGCGCGCGGCGTTGATGGCATTTGCGGCCTCCGGCGTCACCTCGTAATGCTCAACGTGCATCACATGTTCGTCCAGATTTTCGACCTTCACGGGGCGGAAAGTGCCAAGCCCCACATGCAGTAAAACAGGCACCACAGCCACGCCCATGGCGCGGATATCGGAAAGCAGCTGCGGCGTAAAGTGCAACCCGGCCGTGGGCGCGGCCGCGCTGCCTTCTGCCTTGGCATACACTGTCTGGTAGCGGCTCTGATCCATCAGATGCTCATGAATATACGGCGGCAAGGGCATCTGGCCCAGCTCGTCCAGCAGCGCTTCAAAAACGCCCTTGTAGTGAAAGCGAACCATGCGGCCGCCGCTTTCCAGCGTAGAAAGGATTTCCGCGCGCAGCAGGCCGCCCCCGAATGTACAAAAGGTGCCCGGCAGCAATCGACGGCCCGGTCGCACGAGCGCCTCCCACACGTCGGTGGAAATGCGCTTCAGCAAAAGGATTTCCACCGGCACGCCGGTCTGTTCCTTCTGGCCGAGCAGCCGTGCGGGGATCACCTTGGTTTCGTTCAGTACCAACGCGTCGCCGGGCGTTAAAAACCGGGGAAGGTCATAGAAATGCAGGTGTTCCACGCTGCGGTCCGCGCGATGGTACACCAGCATCCGGCTGTGGTCGCGGGGTTCGATGGGGGTTTGCGCAATCAGCGTTTCCGGAAGGTCATAGTAAAAATCGCTCGTTTTCAAAAAACTCGTGCTCCTGTCAGAATTTCAGTTGCTCGTCCCCCGGGTCGGCTTCGGCGGCGAGGGGTTTGCGCCCCATGTGCTCATAGGCGGCCGGGGTAACGATGCGGCCGCGCGGCGTGCGGATCAGGAACCCCAACTGCATCAGGTACGGTTCGTATACGTCCTCGATGGTGGTCGTATCTTCCCCGGTCATGGCGCTCAGGGTTTCCAGCCCGACAGGCCCGCCGGCGAACTTATCCATCATGGTGGCAAGCATGGTGCGATCCACCCGATCCAGACCGATCGGGTCCACGTCCAGCATGTTCAGCGCCTGATTGGCAATATCGCAGGTGATGCAGCCGTTGGCGCGGATTTGCGCATAATCCCGCACGCGGCGCAACATCCGGTTGGCGATTCGGGGCGTGCCCCGACTGCGGCCCGCGATTTCGAGAATGCCGGATTCATCCGCCTGCACATGCAGCAAATTGGCGTTGCGGCGCAGGATGGAGGCTAACTCCTCCCGGTTGTACATTTCCAGCCGGAACAGCAGGCCAAACCGGTCGCGCAGCGGCGCGGACAGAAGCCCCGCGCGCGTGGTAGCTCCCACAAGCGTAAAGCGCGGCAGATCGAGCCGGATGCTCCGGGCTGTGGGGCCTTTGCCGATCATGATATCCAGCGCGTAATCCTCCATGGCGGGGTACAGAACCTCCTCCACCGAACGGCTCAACCGGTGGATTTCATCAATAAACAGGATATCCCCGTCGGTCAGGTTGGTGAGGATGCTGGCCAGATCGCCCGGCCGGTCGATCGCGGGGCCGCTGGTGATGCGGATATTCTGACCCATTTCCGAGGCGATGATGCCGGCGAGCGTGGTTTTGCCAAGGCCGGGCGGGCCATACAGCAACAGATGATCCAAAGGCTCCCGGCGCTTGAGCGCAGCTTCAATGGAAATGCGCAGGTTTTGCTTAATCGGCTCCTGACCGACATAATCCCGAAGCGCCTTTGGGCGCAGGCTTTGTTCCTGCTCATCCTCGCCTTCGCGGAAGCCGGTGGTGATCAGGCGATCGTCGTTGGGCATAGGCAAACTCCTTTATCGGTCAGGATTGGGCAGCGTTACCGCATGGGCGGAACAAACTCGTTACCTCCATGTTGGCATAGCGGTAACGGTTGGACGGCGTTTGGGGCATAACGTCGCCGGAGCCGGGCATACCCGGCGGGATGCCGTTAGGCGGCGCGTTGCCGTGGGCAAGGGGCAATGCCGATGCGCCCTCGCAAGGGTTTGCGCTTGACCCGGTTTTGCTGCGGCGAGGGTTTTTCGGCAGGTTGGCGAGGTTTGCCCTTGTCGATCTTTGGCTGCGGCGAGGGGCTTCAACAGCCTGCGGCTACGCCTGCTGCGCCATGTTGCGCAGCGCCAGCCGGATCATCTCATCCGCTGTCTGGGCCTGCCCTTTAACGCCACGCAGGGCATTGGCGGCTTCCTGGGGGGAATAGCCGAGGGCCTTCAGCGCCTGAATGGCCTCGCCCAGCGCATCCTGCGCGGGGGCTTCGGGGTCGGATACGGCAATCTCCTCCATGCTGATGCCGCTGGCCAGCGCATCGCGGGTGACCGTGTCCTTCAATTCCAGCGCGATGCGTTGCGCGGTTTTTTTACCCACGCCCGGCGCGCGGCTCAGCAGCCCGATATCCCCGGTGAGGATCGCCAGCCGCAGATCCGCCAGAGGCAGGCTGCCCAAAATAAACATTGCGGATTTGGGCCCAACGCTGGTCACCGAGATCAGGTGACGAAACATGTCCCGTTCCTCGCGGGTCATGAAGCCATAGAGGTCCATCGCGTCCTCCCGCACGCTGAAATGCGTGAAAAGCCGGCAAGTCTGATCCACCGGGGGGATGGCCGCGAGCGTGTTCATGCTGCAAATCAACTTCAGGCCGATACCGCCGGCCATCAGGATGACCTCGCCTTCGCTTTTCTCGATTACTTTGCCTTCGACCACCGCGATCATGGGCAATCCCTCATTTCATCATAAACTGCCGGCTGGCGGGGCCGGTTGCGGAGTGGGTGAGCGCGATGGCCAACGCGTCCGCCGCGTCGTCCGGGCGGGCGATGCTCTCCATGTGCAACAGCAGCTTGACCATTTCCTGTATTTGGCGTTTTTCCGCTTTGCCGTAGCCGACCATGGCCTGTTTAACCTGCATGGGGGTGTATTCGTACAGCCGATCGGTGTAGGCGGCGCAAACCGCGATGCAAACGCCTCGCGCCGCGCCGACGGTAAAAGCGGTCGTCACGTTTTTAGCAAAAAACAATTCCTCAAAGGCGATTTCGTCCGGACGGTACAGCGTGAGCAAATCGCGCATTTCGGTTTGAATGCTCAGCAAGCGGTTGGGCAGGGTCTGCTCCGGGGTGGTCAGGATGCAGCCGTACTGAATGAGCCGCTGCCGGCCGCCCACCGCGTCGATAACGCCCCAACCAAGCGTAGCCAAACCGGGGTCGATCCCCAAAACGATCATGGGCAGCCTCCTTTTACGAACATCCTTCATCATAAAGTTTTCGGGGGCGTTTGTCAATCCGTTGCGAACAAATGTTCATTGTGTTGCGATGCGGCGCGGGTTCGGGTATAATATAGGCGGAAAACCGTGGCGCGATTGCCTTATCACCGTAAAACCGGACGGGGTAAAGGCATGCGCCTTTTTGGAGGCATTGCCATGAAAGCGTACCGGACCCTCCTGCGGGACGGGCAGGAGGAATCCATCATTCACAAAAGCCGGTTTATCGGGCGCGCCGCGCCGGTTTGCACACCGGAAGCGGCCGTGGCCTTTATCAACAGCGTGAAGCTGGAACACCGCGCCGCCAACCACCACTGCTATGCCTATATTTTGGGGCAAAACGCCGGTATTCTGCGGTATAGCGACGATGGGGAACCGGGCGGCACCGCCGGACTGCCGATCCTTGAGGTGATGAAGGCGCGCGGGGTTGTGGATTGCGCGGTGGTGGTGACGCGCTATTTTGGCGGCATATTGCTGGGCACGGGCGGGCTGGTGCGCGCCTATAGCCATAGCTGCGCGCAGGCCCTGAACGCGGCGGGCGTGTGCGAAATGGTACCTACGCAACGGTGGCTGTTTGAGGTGGAATATCCCCTGTGGGATCAGGTGCAGTACGCGTTAAAAACCTTGCCTGTGCGCATGGAATCCACGGAGTTTTCCGCGACGGTCAATTTTGCGCTGCAATGCCGGGAAGCAGATGCAAGCGCGATGCTGGCGGAGCTGGCGCGCGTAACGGATGGCCGGATTGAGCGCCTGATGACGGAAGAAATATACGCCGCATGGGAAACCCCTGCGGTAATGGAGGCAATGCCGGATGGACATGTTTGATATCATCGGGCCGGTGATGATCGGCCCCAGCTCATCCCATACAGCCGGGGCGGCGCGCATTGGAAAAATAGCGCGGCTGCTGCTGGGCGGCGAACCCGTGGAAGCCAACATCGGGTTATGGGGTTCGTTTCAGAAAACCTATCGCGGCCATGGGACGGACCGCGCGCTGATCGGCGGCTTGCTGGGGATGGAGGTGGACGACGTTCACCTGCGCGACAGCCAAGCCTTTGCCAGACAGGCTGGGCTGAATGTGACCTTCTACAACGCAAAGCTCCGTAACGCCCACCCCAACACTGTGGTAATGGAGATCGCCAACGCCGAAGGTCGGCGGATTCGGCTTCAGGCGGCTTCCGTGGGCGGTGGTGAAATTGTGATCCAGTCGGTGGATGGTTTGGATACGGACATTTCCGGCCACGCAAACACGCTGGTGCTGACCTACCGCGATACGTCGGGGATGATCGCCCGTATCAGCGGGCAGGTGGCAGAGAGTCGCCTCAACATTGCCACCATGCGGGTTTCCCGCTGCGCGGCGGGCGGTGAAGCCATGGTGACGTTGGAAATTGACGGCGTTGCCGATGCGGCGTTGATCGCTCGGCTATCGGCGTTGAAAGACGTTTACCACGTATCCTATCTGGCGGCCCGGGGCGAAACCGTGCCGGAAACCCTGTGCTGAAAGGGGAGACCTGTAATGCAGACCATGGCGGAAGTATTGGAGGAAGCTAGAACCTGCGGGAGCATCGGCAAAGCGGCCGCTCGCTGGCAGGCGGAACAGGACGGCGTGCCAACTGAGCATGTGTTGGAACGGATGCGCGCGTCCCTCGCGGTGATGCGGCAAAGCATACAGGACGGGCTTTCGCCCGAATTGCGTTCGGTTTCCGGTCGGGTTGGCGGGCAGGCCGCTAAAATGGCCGCCACACAGAACGCGGGTCGCTTTGGTCTGTTGGGCCGCGCGTGCGCATATGCGCTGGCGGTCGCTGAAAGCAACGCCTGCATGGGCAAAATCGTTGCGGCCCCCACGGCGGGCAGTTGCGGCATATTGCCGGGCGTGCTGTTTGCCGCGCAGGAAAGCGAAGGTTTTTCCGATGAGGCGTTGGTGTACGCGTTGTTTACAGCGGCTGCGGTTGGCAGGGTGATTGCCCTACAGGCGACCATCAGCGGCGCGGAGGGCGGATGTCAGGCGGAATGCGGATCGGCGGCCGGGATGGCGGCGGCGGCGCTGTGCGAGCTGTACGGCGGCACGCCGAAACAGGCGGCGGACGCCTGCGCTTTTGCGCTGATGAACTCATTGGGGCTTGTGTGCGACCCGGTGAATGGACTGGTGGAAATACCCTGCGTATTCCGCAATGTTGGCGGCGCGTCCCAAGCGCTGGCGGCCGCGCAGATGGCGTTGTCCGGCGTGAGCTGCCCCATCCCCTGTGATGAGATGATTGCCACCATGAAGGACATTGGCGATACATTGCCCCAAAGCCTGCGGGAAACAGGGGATGGCGGATGCGCAGCCTGCGCGAGCATGTGTAGCAGGAGCTAAATACTCCCTCGCCGCAGCGAAACCGGGTCAAGGGCGAAGCCCTTGTCAGGGTGCAGGGGCGAAGCCGCCTGCCCGGGTTTGGGGTGGAACCCCAAAGCCTTACGCCGCAGCATATAATCAACAAGCGAGCGAACAGCCCGCAGGGCTATGAGGCGAGCGGTCAAAACGCATTGTCGAGGTTTGCGCACAACCCAACTCCCTCGCCACAGCGAAACCGGGTCAAGGGCGAAGCCCTTGTCAGGGTGCAGGGGCGAAGCCGCCTGCCGAGGCTGTGTGGAACCCCAATGCCTGACGACGCGGTAGCAAAGTCAAAGCGATCAACCAATCCTATACGATATCTTTTAGCAATTGAAAAAGGAACGGCAATAACGCCGTTCCTTTTTCATCACCCTGCTGGGTTGTGCTTATTCCATGCCGCTGAATGTGCAAAGGCTTTCCGGCGGGAAATCCGCAATGAAAGTTTTGCCGCGGGTCAGTTGAATCTCATTGCCCTTGTCATCGTAATAGATGGTGGGGCCGTCGGTGGTTTCGCGCACCCAGTAGCCGGGAATGTAGCGACCGCCGATGAAGATATCCGCGTTGCCCTTGCCAACGCTGCGCATCACAGGCATGATCTTGCTGTTGTTGGTGTAATCATAGCCAACGCGCTGGATGATGACATTGGCAAAGCTCATCCACGTCGCGTTTTCATCGGCGCGGTCGGACGCGCTGGCGTAGGACATGTAGGGCGCGTCGCCGGAATAGCGGAAGTAGAGGTTTTCGGTTTCGTCGTATACGAAATGGGAGACGTAATCCTCGTGACCCCAGTCAAGGTTGATATTGTAGGCAATATCATACCCGTCGATGTAGGGGCTTTCGTCGGCAAACAGGAAAGCGCGCGCGCTGGCGGAATAGTTGGTGGGAATCTGATCGCGAAGGCCAACCACGTTGGCATCCAGGTTGTCGGGGCTCTTGAGGCCCTTCACGCGCTGGCGGTAATCAGGCCACTTGTTGGTGAGCAGGTTAAAGAGCACGCCCTTGTCGCTCGCGCCCAGATCGTCAAACATTGCCGCGATGTTGTTTTCTTCACGGTGCGGGCCGCCGGCATAGATGAAGCCGCTTTGCCACTCCTCACGCAGCAGCACGTGCCCGATACGGGCGGAACGCACGGGGCCGACGGAGGTGGGGTTGCCCTCGTCCAACGAATCGCTGAACAGGAAGGAGATACGCGTTTGACCCGAACGGTACAGAATGCCTTCGTACACCACGTCCGCAAACTGGCCGCCCCAGGGAGCGCGCTGGCCTACGCCCGCCGCGGTAACCGTTTTACCGTTCACCTTCACAGTGCCGCTGGGGTTGCTGATCTGCACCAGCATCGGCAGGTATACGCCGCTCCAGCTTAACCCGGTGGTGGGGCTTTCGCCGGGGATAATCGGATTGCGCGCAACGGCCGTTGCGTTGGTGATGTTGCGATCCTCCTGATTTTGAAGCACGGTGCCTTCGAGCGGTAGGCTGTATTTGTTGCCTTCGACCTCGGCCCAGGCAGGCATGGCGATGGCAATCGTTAGGACGGCCGCCATGAGCACGCTGACAATTTTCTTCACGAGTAAACCTCCCAGTTATGCTTTTTCGATTTCATGAGCGCACGTGAAAGGCGTTGCTTTCGCATGTTTCCTTATTATATCATCGGTTAAAAAGAAGTGTCAATCTAAAACGGTTGTAATACTTGTTTAAAATACAGCATTTGGATTTGGATCTTTTAATACGGAGAATCGGCAGGCCGATAGGCGCGTTGCATCGGGCTGCCCTCGAAGGGGTATGACGGTTACTTTGATCGCATGCTTGCCCTGCCGGCGGCACGCTCGCTTTTATTTTCAGGCTTCGGGATCAGGCTTTGGGTGCCGCCCTCAAACCCGTTAAGGCTTTCACTTTTAACCGTGCTTCACGGAAACGAAGATTATTCGGAAGCCTGAGCCAATCTGCTGCGCGCAGCGGGATTGAAAATGGCCCCTGGCCCGGCGGAAGCCGAACGCTGAGGGCCAACGGGGTCACGAAACACTGACGGTTGTAAGCTTGAAGCGACGCTATCCCTGCACAGCGCGCGGCGGAACATGGCGGCGACGGGAGGGCGTGGCGGTGGGAAGCGATGCGGCTGTTGTTGCAGCGGACGGCTTCGCGGTTGCTGTGGACACGGCTGCCTGAGTGGGTGCGGGGGATGACGTTATCGCTGATCCCGTTGCGGTTACGACCGGAGAAGCCGACGCGGCGTCAGCGCCTGTGGAAGCGTCTTTGATTGAAACAGGCGTTCCGGTTTGCGATGGAGCTTTCGTGACGGGCAGCGTTGCGGTTTGCGTCGGGGCGGGGGTCTGCGTCGGCGTTGGGGTAGCCACGGGGGATGGCGTGGGCGCTGGCGTGGGCGCGGCTGTCGGCGTCGCGATCGGGGTGGGGGAAGGCGTTTCGGTCGCGGGGTTCAGCACATCCGCGTATACGGCTTGCATCGTTTTATCATTGGCTTCACCGCTGGGGTAAATACCGTGATCGCGCTGGTAGGCTTTGACGGCTTTATAGGTGCCGGTGAGGAACATGCCGGTCACGGCGCCGTTATAGTAGCCAAGCTCCTTGAGCTTCATTTGCAGCCAGAACACGTCCTCCCCATCCTTGCCCTTTTTGAGGGTGCGGAACGGTTGCGGCGGCATGCCGGTGCTGCTGTATACCGGCGTGGGCGTAGGTACTGGGGTTTCGATGGGCGTTTTTGATTTTTTCCCAAGCGGCGCGGGCTTGAGCGCCGCGCGAAGCTCCGGATCATCCGGCAAATCCTCTGTGATGGTAACGGCGACGCCTTCGCCGATGTTTTCATAAACCCATTTCGCGTCCGCTACCAGCAGGCGGATACAGCCGTGGGAGGCGCGGGAACTCAGCAGGTTATAGCTCTTGGTGCTGAGGGCGTTGTAATCCACCTGGCTGTAAATAACGGAATGGAAGGCAATGTAGGCGTTGATGCGCGTCCAGTACTGGGCATAGCTGTAATACTTGCTGAAATAGCACCAGCGGGCCTTGCGGCCGTTGAGCACCCACACGCCCACATCGCTGGGCGTGGCCTTCATGCCGGTGGAGCAAATCATCTGCCGTACGGGTACGGTGTAGTTGCCGCTGGCGTCGCGGCCGTACACGGTGGTAACCTGATTGTTCACATCCACCGTGATGGCGTAGGGGATGGGGGTGGGCACAGGCGTTGGGCGGGGTGTTGCGCTGGCGTTCAGGGCTTGCTGATCGTCAAACAGGATGTTCCAGGTATCCTCCCCGGTGACGCCGTCGGCCTTAATACCGTTGTTTGTTTGGAAAAGCTTGACGGCATCCACGGTCTGGTTCATATAGTTGCCGCTGATCGGGCCGGTAAAATAGCCCAGGTCCGTCAGCCGCTGCTGCACCGCCTTGACCTGCTCGCCCTTCGCGCCGCGTTTGAGCTTTTTGGTGTATTCAGCGTCCGGCGCCGGGGTGGAACCATCGGAGGACGCGCCGTCCGCGGCCATCACCACGTCGTTAATATCGCCTAAATCGCTGTTTGGATCGGGAGAAGCCTGCGCTTTGGATGCGTCGCTGGCAAGCGCGGCGGAGCTGAATAGCAGGCGTTGGGTTTCCACATCCGCCAAACCGGTTGCTTCCAGCGCGTTTTTCTGCTGAAAAGCCTTGATGGCGCTTGTGGTGCCTTCCAGATAATTACCGCTCAGCTTGCCCTGATAGTATCCAAGCTTTTGCAAGGTTTCCTGAACGCGCTTCACATCGTCCCCTTCGTCGCCGGTTGCAAGGGAGCGGTACTCCGCGTTCATAAGCACCGCCTCGGTTTCTCCGTCCACAATGCCGGTTTCCTCCAGCTGATAATCCTGCTGGAACTGGCGTATGGCCGCGCGCGTGCCGTCCAAAAAGTTGCCGCTGATTTTGCCGCTGTAATAACCCAGCGCTTTCAGCTGCTCCTGAATGGCGGCTACGTTGTCGCCGCTGTCGCCGTACTGCATGGGCGCGTACCCGGTTTCTTCGGCGGCCGCGCGGGACGCGTCCGCTACCGGCAGCGCGGTCAGCGCCAGCGTAACGGCAAGGAGAAGGACCCAAAGACGTTTCATCATTGATGCACCTCGTTGTGTTGCTCGCTCAGGGGGTTCTCGCGGCGCAGGGTAAATCCCTGCCGAAAACCGGGGGAGGGGCGAAATTTACAGATATGCGTTCATGCTGGACAAACGTTCAAAAATTAAATCGGGCTTTACGGAGGATGCCTCCGCGTCGGAAAGCGAAGCTTCGCCCGTGAGCACCAGAATGCTGGTGATGCCGAAGCGAACCCCGGTGGCGATATCGGTATAGAGGCGGTCGCCGACCATGGCAAGCTCCTCCCGCCGCAACCCGGTTACGCGCAGCGCTTCCTCCACAATGCCGGCGTTCGGCTTGCCGATCACCACATCCGGCATGCGGCCCGTGCTGGCGTGAATGTAGGCGATGGTCGCGCCAATATCCGGGATAAAGCCCGTTTCCGTAGGACAGTTAAAATCCGGGTGAGTGGCGATGTAGGGAAGCCCGGCGCGCACCAGATCGCAAACGCGGGTGAGCTTTGCATAAGTGAGCGTGGTATCAAAGGCGATCAGCACATAATCGGGCCGGTCGTCGCTCAGCGGCACCCCCATCGCGGTCAACTCCCGGGCGAGCAGCTCATTGCCCAGCAGATAAGCGCGCTTGCCCGCAAAGTGTTCAAGCGCGTAGCGGCCCGCCGCCTGACCGGAGGTGAGCACCCGTAAAAAGGAGTCCTCCACACCGAGGCGTTTCAGCTTTTGCACATACACATCGGCGGATTTGCTGGAATTATTGGTTAAAAACAGAGCGGAACGCCCGGTCGCTTTCAGCTTGGCTAAAAAATCCAGCGAACCTTCCAGCATTTGATCGCCTAAGTACAGGGTTCCGTCCATATCCAACAGAAAACACCGAACGGGTTTGAGCTTTTCCCGAAAATCCATGCGGGAGCCTCCTCGGCTTTAGTTGCAGCGAGTAGATTCGCAGTTATTCTAACACACTTTATTGAAAAAAAGAAGGTTAGCGAAAAGGCAGCCAAACGGCTGCCGCAGGTTGTCGAAAAAGGCGGGTCAAGGACGAACGCCCCTGACCCGGTTTCGCTGCGGCGAGGATATCTGGTTTCTGCTTAAAACTGGGATGCTTACGCCGCTCGCCTCATAGCCCTGCGGGCTGTTCGCTCGCTGGTTGGCTTTGCGCTGCGGCGCATGGCTTGGGGTTCCACCCCAAACCCCGCCAAAGGTTTCACCCTTGGAACCTGACAAGGGCTTTGCCCTTGACCCGGTTTCGCTGCGGCGAGGGTTATGGCGCAGAGGGTTCCGAAAAATCCTCGTCGATCGGCGGCATATGGTCGCAAACCATCAGCAATGCGTCCTCACCGTTATCCTCGTAATACCGTTTGCGCACGGCAAGCTCCACAAATCCAAGGCTACGGTACAGGTTTTGCGCAATTTGGTTGCTCTTTCGCACCTCCAGCGTCAGGTACTGCACGCCAAGGTTTGCGGCGTACTGCATCAGCGCCGTCATCAACTGCCGACCGATCCCTTCGCCCCGCCGATTTTTGGCAACCGCAACATTGGTCACATGGCCTTCGTCAAAGATCATCCATGCGCCGCCGTAGGCAATCACGGCGCCGGTTTCGTCCACCGCCACCAGATAGCGCGCGCAGGCGTTTCGTTCCAATTCGTCCGTCATGCTTTGGAGGGACCATGGCATGGCAAAGGTCGCGACCTCAATTTCGTGCGCCTGAGGCACATCCGCAACGGTCATCCTTCGTATCGTCACAGCTTGGCTTCCTTCTGCCTTTCGGCGCGGGTACGCTCCGCCTGCGGCGCGCGCAGGTATTTTGGCAACAGCGTTACATAGTTGACTTGATCCTCAGCGTGGGCCTGCGCCAGCATCGCCACCGCGGAGGGGCGCAGGTAGCTTAGGTGAGCGGGCGGAAACACCGCGCGCGCGCCAAGCCGCGCCGTAATCGCTTCGCGGTGCACGCCGACCCCGTCGCCAATAAAGCAGAGCGGTTGGCCGTTTTCGGCCACAGCCAGCGCGCGGCTGATGAACCCATCCAGCGGGATCGCCTCGTCCTCTGTGCGCCGGACGGGCGGCATGCCAGCGGTAAAAACAGCGCCGTACACCTGACCGGCGCGCGCGTCCTGAATGGGGCACAGAAGCGCCTGCCGGTCTGCCAGCCCTGCGGCGAGCGCTTCCAGCGCGTCCACGCCCACGCAGGGTTTATCCGCGCCGTGCGCCATCCCCTTTACGGTGCTGACGCCGATCCGCACGCCCGTAAACGAGCCGGGGCCAACCACGCAAGCGAACAGATCGATTGCCTCAAAGGCGATGCCGCAGCGTGCAAAGGCCTCGTCCACCATGGGCATGAGGTTGGCGGAATGCGTCATGCGGTTGACCGCCGCGCCTTCGTACAGCACGCGGCCGTCGCTTAACACCGCAACGCCGCAAACCGGCCCGGACGTGTCCAGCGCGAGGATGTTCATGCCTCTCCCTCCAATAAATGCACGTCAAGCGCGTGAAAATTGCCGGATGGGTACAGCGTAAACGTCCGCTCGCTTTCCCCCCTGACTTCGATGTGGATTTTCAGGTGGCGGTCCGGAATGGCATCCGCCGCCATGCTGGGCCACTCCACAACCGCGATGCCACGGTCGTAAAGGTATTCGTCCATCGAAAGCTCGTACAGTTCCTCCGCGCCGGACAGCCGATACCAATCAAAATGGTACAGCGGAAGGCGGCCGTTATCATGAACCTGCAAAATGGTGAAACTCGGGCTGGTTACGTAGCCGGCAATGCCAAGGCCACGGGCGATGCCCCTTGTCAGCTCGCTTTTACCCGCGCCCAGATCGCCTTCCAGCAACAGCACATCGCCTTCGCGCAGCTGATTGGCAAGCCGCTCCCCAAAAGCCTTGGTTTCCTCGACGCTATGCGTATGCAACTGAATCATCGCAAACCTCTTTCCCGGGCCGCTGTTGCAGCGTCCGGCACACACCCCGCTATCGCGGGCCCTCCGGACGTCTTTGGCCGGCGGGGTCATGGGAACCCGGAACGGAGGTTACGCCTGTTCCGGGGGATATGCTTACGGCTGCGCTGCCCGGCGCGCGCCGTGCAGAATGGGCGATAGCGGCTTGTACAGAAGGCCGCCCAGAACGCTGATGGATGCCCACTTGAGCACGTTAAACGGCGCGGTAATGGCAAACACGAACTTCCATACCGTATCCAGGCTCGGGATCAGCGTTTGCCCCATGGCGATAATCTGCTCCACCGGCATATGGTAGGCCGCGCCATAGAACGGGATCAGGATATACACGTTGGTCAGCACCCCCGCGACCGTGGCGCATACGCTGCCCACCAGCATCCCGATGATCGCGGATTTGCGGCTTTTCTTCGCCTGATAAATGAGGCCCGCAGGCAACAGCATCGCAAGCCCCATCAGAAAATCCGCCAGTTCGCCCACCCCTTGCGAGGTGCTGTGCAGCAGACCGATTGCGCTTTTAAGCAGCAGAATCATCGACCCCGCGACCGGCCCCATGGCGAAGGTGCCCAACAGCACCGGCAGGTTGCTGAAATCCAGCTTGTAGAACAGCACAATCGGCACTTCCAGAAAAAACAACAGGCTGGCGACCGCCGCCAGCACGGCAATGGTGGCGAGTTCCCTTGTGCTCAGGCGTTTCCGTTTGGTTTGGGTCATGGGTTTCATCCTCCGTTATTCGTAAAAATTGCCCCCGATGGTTTCAGCATCAGGGGCAACCACTCGCTAAACGGAGGCTGCTCTTCTCTCATCCGGACTTACGGCGCATGCCGTTTACCGTCGGCTTCGGAATTTCACCGAATCGGCCCGGAAGGTTACCCTTCCAGGTTCGCGGGCTGTACCGCCGGTAGGGATTCTCACCCTGCCCCGAAGAAGCCATCTATGGGTTTCACGCGTGCATCATAACACGCGCGCGCATGCTTGTCAATGCCGGGTGCGCATTTGCCGGCGTTCGACATGCGCGCGGCGCTGACGGGCGCATGTCGGAAAATCACTTGATTAGGCGTGCCGTGTTGTGCTTCAATTGGCGAACAGATCAATGCTCGCTGCGCCTTCCGGCCGGATATCCAGCACCTGGCTGCTATGCTCGCCGAACACCGCGTTCATTTCTTTGAGGAAGGGGTCCAGTTCCTTTTGCGGCACAAAATTGAGCGTTGTGCCCGCAAAACCGCCGCCATGAATGCGCCACGCGCCTTTGCCCTTCAGCTTTTGATCGGCCAGCATCAGCGCGAGGGCAACCTCCTCCGCGTCGCTGGTCGCGTAGATGTTTTGCAGGTACATCGCGCTGCTCTGCCCGGACTCGATCACATTGGCCAGAAATGTTTTCAGATCATCGGCGCGCAGGGCGTCCGCCATTTCATCCACGCGACGGTTTTCTTCGTAAAAGTGGGCTGCGCGCAGGATGGGCCGATCGGCGTGGCCCGCTCCGAGCTTTTCGCGCACCATGGGGATGCTTTGCATAAACTGTTCCGGCCGCACCTTGCGCAGGCTGGTTTCCCCAAAGCACGCGGCTACTTCCCGCATTTCCTTGGGGATGGCGGCGTAATGGTCTGTCAGGTCGTCATGGCTGCCGCCGGTGTTCACGACTACCATCGCAAAGCCCCGCGCGGCAAAATCGTAGGAAATCGCCTCGATTTTAGGCTGATCGTTCTTAAAATCGATGTAGGTCAGGCCGCCGACGCTGGAGGCCATCTGATCCATTAGACCGCTGGGCTTGTTGAAATAGACGTTTTCCGCAAACTGAGAATACTGCGCGCGTTTCATGGGGTCCATGCGCCAGTTGTTAAACAGCGCGTCGAAAATAGCGCACACGAGCACTTCAAACGCCGCCGAGGAGCTTAACCCGCTGCCGGAGCGCACGGTGGATGTGATCGCGGCATCAAAACCGCCGATCACAAAGCCTTCCTCCTGCAACTTTTTCGCCACGCCGCGCACCAGCGCGGCCGTGGTGCCCCGCTCCGCCTCGCTTAGCGCCAGATCATCCAGGTTCATTTCCAGCGGCTCATAGCCGTCGCTGAAAATCCGTACGGTACGGTCCTTGCGTTTGCTGACTGCGGCCAACGTATCCAGATTGATCGCCGCCGCCAGTACCTTGCCGTGGTTGTGGTCTGTATGGTTGCCGCCGATTTCCGTGCGGCCGGGCGCGCTGATCAGCAGTACGGAGCCGCTTGCATCAAAAATTTCCTCATGCTTTTTGAGCATGTGGGTGTAACGCGCCGTCTGCTGCAAAAGTACGCCGTCCCGTTGGCCGTACAGATGCGTTAACCGTTTCATGATCGCGGGGGTTTTGAGTAGGCGGATCATCTGCGCATACTGATTCATGAGCCTTCTGCCATCCTTCGTATCAAATTATCGACTGCACTGGGTAACGCATCTGCTGTTTCATTATTTCGTGAGGGAGTCGGCAATTTCCTGCCAGAAGGCGACCAACGCGGTTTCCCCGTGGGCTAAAAGCCCCGCCCGGTAGGCCGCGACCGCCTCGTCCGAGTGGATGTCCCACTCCCCGATCACAAACCGGGCCAGGCTTTCATCCACATAACGGCCAAGGCTGCTTTGCAGCGGAGCGATTTCATCCTCCTGCGCGGGGGTCAGCATCACATCCGGAAAGGGCGTCACAAGGCAGTTGGCCAGTTGCGCCAGCTGGGTGTTGACCCGGCTGATGCCGTCGTTTTCGTACTGGTTATAAAAATGAAGCGGAAACAGCCATGGCATGTTTCCCGTATCGTACAGGCTCAGGTCATACAGGATGTAGGATGATTGGGACTGCACATCCCCCGCGTAGTTCCAGCGGCCGTCGGCGTCCACGGTGTAGTCCGTGCCCTGCGTGCCGGCCATGGCCTCAACGGCCCCCTCCTCGGTGTAAAGCACATCGACCCATTGCAAAAGCGCCGCCGGATCGTCACAGGCGGACGTGATGGCGAACGCGCCCTTCATCAGCGGGCCGTTCAGGTTGCGGTATACCTGCTTGCCCTGCGCCGTAAGGGGAAGGAGAAGGTCATACTGCGCGGCTGTTTCGTAAGGCAGCAGGTTCATGGGATTTGGCCCGAAAAACAGGCCGTAGGTGGCCGCGGCTTCACTGTCCGTAACGGTGCGGAAGGAATCGCTGGTGTAAAACCCGTTTTCATCCATCAGGCCCTGCGCGCGCCAATCAGCGAGGGTCGAAAGCAGCTGGAGATACGCGTCCTGATCCGGGATGAAGCGAACGGAGCCGCTATCGTCCAAATCAATATTGTAGTCGTTGGCAATCAGCCCAAAGGCGTGAGCTAAAAATTTCAAATCCCACGCGCCCAGAAAGGTAAGCGGGATTTCATCCGCTTTGCCGTTGCCGTTCGGGTCGCCGGTTAAAAAGGCCTGAAGCACCTTTTCAAGGCTCTGCACATCCGTCGGCACGGCAAGGCCCAGCGTATCCAGCCATTGGCGGTTGATCCACATGGCGTTCTGCGTGGGTTGCTCATAAATCGCGGGCAGAGCGACAATTTTCCCGTCCGGCAGGGTGATGGCCTCCTGCCAGTCCGGATGCGCCTGCAACAGCGCCCATAAATGCGGGGCGTTTTCCGCAAGCAACGGTTTAAGGTCAATCAGCGTGCCAAGCTGGGCATACTCAATCTGCTCCCGCGCGGTCAGCTCCGCCTTAAAAAGCACATCCGGGAGCGCGTCGCTTTGCAGCATCGCGGTTTTAGCCGTCTGCCATTTCTGATAATCGGTATACTCGTCAAACGTGAAGCGGATGCTGGTACGCGCTTCCATCCGCGTAAAAAAACCGTTGGTGCTCCACGTGTGGTTGCTCTGATCCCCGTCAAACCCGGCCATGCGGTACGGACTCGCGGCCAACGCGGTAAACGGCAGCAGCGCGAGCGCAGCAGCGAAAAACAGGCTCAGGATTCGTTTCTGCACAGCATACCCTCCCTTCGCAAGCCGGACGAACCGGCATTCGTCAAAAACGCTGTCTTTCATTATACCTTAATCGTTCGCTTTTGAATACCCTGAAATTGAGCCGGCTAACATTCCCTGCGCAGGCAAAGCCCTTCAACCTTAAATCCTGCGCGCCTTCCGCGCCGCGGGATATACGGAAACCGTCGCCCGTTTTCATTCCGTCGCGACGGTTTTCCAGTGTTTGATGAGCCGAGTCGATTCGTTTGCCGCGGAGGAACGGCAGGCTCCGCGCTTTATTGCGCCGCGCCGACGTTCGCCGTTTCGTGCTCGTTCATTTGATCGTTCAGCTGGTTGATGTTGCCGCAGCCCATCGTCAGCACCAAATCGCCGGGTTGCCAATGCGCGCGCAGGTACTGCTCGGTCGCGTCAAACGTTGGCGTGTAAACGGCGTTCACGCCGTGTGCCAGCATCCCTTCCACAATCTGCGTGGCTTTGATATCGCCGGGGTCTTTCTCCCGGGCGGCATAAATATCGGTCACAAGCGTGATATCCGCATCCCGCGTGCAGGTCAGGTAATCCGGGAACAACCGCTTAACCCGGCTGAAGGTGTGGGGCTGCATCACCGCCCACAGGCGGTTGTGCGGCTGCAATTTGGCTACGGATAGCACATTGCGCATCTCCGTGGGGTTGTGGCCGTAATCGTGGTACAGCTTTACGCCGTCGATTTCGCCCGTCAGCTCAAAACGGCGGTGCGCGCCGGCAAATTCCCCCAACGCCCGGCAAACCTTGTCCAGATCCGCCCCCTGGGCATAGGCGCAGGCGACGGCGGCCAACGCGTTGTATACGTGGAAAAACCCAGCCACCTGCAAGGCCACATGGCCTAATGCTTTACCGTGGCGGCTAACGTCAAAGCTGCCGCGGCCCTGATCGTCATAAGCGAGGTTCGCGGGCCGCCAATCGCATTCGCGCCCCATGCCGTAGGTTACGGTATGGCAGGCAAGGCTGTCAAACAGCTCGACCACCCGCGCGTCGTCGCCGTTGCCAATAGCATAGCCGTGCAGGGGCAGCAAGGATAAAAACTTGCCGAAAGTTTGCTGAATATCGTCAATATCCTTATAAAAATCGAGGTGATCTTCCTCAATGTTGGTAACGACGGCAATGGTTGGGCGCAGGTGCAGAAAGCTTGCGTTAAACTCGCACGCCTCGGTCAGGAATACGTCGCCGTTTCCAATGCGCGTGCTACCCCCGATAAAATCAAGAGAACCGCCGATGTGCACCGTCGGGTCCGCGCCCGCTTCCACCAGCGCCTGAGCAAGCATGGAGGTGGTGGAAGTTTTACCGTGCGTGCCGCAAACCCCGATGGCCACGCCGCAACCTTCCATCAGCTGCCCCAGCAGGGTGGCGCGTTCCAGCGTGGGGAGGCGCAGGCGTTCCGCTTCCACACGCTCGGGGTTGTCCGGCAGGATGGCGACGGTATACACCACCAACTCCGCGTCGCGCACGTTTTCGGGGCGGTGGCCGATGGTTACGGGCACGCCTTCCTCGCGCAGCGCTTTGGTGGCGTAGGTTTCCAGATTATCGCTTCCCGTGAGGCGGTAACCCTGCGAACAGAGCATCCGCGCCAATCCGCTCATGCTGCTGCCGCCGATGCCGATCATATGGATCCGCTTGCCCTGAAAATCCCGGATGTGCGGGGTTGCCATGCCAATCACGCCTTTTCGAGGTTTTTTTCCAAGCCGTATTATACCCCTTAACGCCGGCAATAATCAAGTGCGGGGCAACCCTCCGCCACGGCCGCAAGCCGTGAACAAAGCGTGAATCCTCCGAAAATTGCTTGCCGTTTCAGGATGAATCGGCTATAATGATGCAAACTTCCTGTGGAAGCCACAAACGATAAGGGGAGAACAATCATGCGCAAACGTGTATTTCTGGCGGAACTGATGACCGTAGTGCTGGCGCTTGGCACAGGCTGCACTTCCACAACCAATAGCGCCTCGACGGCCGATCAGACCGTGGTGATCGAGGTTGCGGGCACCTCCTATACCAAGGCTCAGGTATCAAACGCCACGCAAAACGTACTCTCTTATATGTCCTACATGTACAGCCTCTACGGCATGAGCTATGACACCACCGACGCGACCACCATCGCCACCGCGCAAACGCAGGCCATTCAGTGGATGATCGAAAACGCCGTGGTAAGCCAGCAAATCAAGGAACAGGGCATGGACGTGTTCACCGACGCGGAACTGGCGGACATTCAGAAGGCCGCTGACGAAACCTATCAGGGATACGTGGATACCATCAAGCAAAGTTATTTCTCGGACACCACCCTGACCGGCGACGACCTGACCAAGGCGATCACCGATAAGATGACCGAGCTCGGTTACCCGGACGAGGCTTCCGTGCTCAGCGACCAGAAGAACTCCAAGGCGCAGGAAAAGCTCAAGGCCGCCGTCGTGAAGGACGTGACCGTGACCGACGCGGACATCCAGACCGAGTACGACACCAAGCTGGAAGCCGCCAAAACCAGCTATACCGATAACCTTTCCCAGTACGCCACCGACGTGGCGGGCAGCTCGATTATCTATTACCGCCCGGCCGGCTACCGCTACGTCAAGAACCTGCTGATCAAGTTTACCGATGAGGATACCAAGGCCATCAGCGATATTCAGGATCAGATTACCGCCAAGCAGGACGATCTGGACACCAACAGCTCCATGATCGCCGCCATCCCTACCGACGAAACCGGCAACACCGATGAAATGGTGCAGCGCCGCGCCAAGCTCAACGACGCGAAAACGCAGCTGGACGCGGATATCGCGGGCCTCAACACGCAGTTGCAAACCGCCAAGGATAAAGGGTATGCCGACATCCAGACAACGGTTGACGAAATTTCCGCCAAGCTTGCCGCCGGTGAGGATTTTGACGCGCTGATGGCCACCTACGGCCAGGATACCGGCATGCAGAGCGAGCCCGCCAAAACGGAAGGCTATCTGGTGTGCAAGGGCGATACGCAGTATGTGACCGAGTTTACCGACGCGGCTATGGCGCTGGCCAAGGTTGGCGACGTTTCCGCCCCGTTCCATACGCAGTATGGCACGCATTTTGTGAAGTATGTGAGCGACCTTGCGGAAGGCGCGGTGCCGCTTGCCGATATTAAGGACAAAATCAGCGCATCGCTGCTTACCACCAAGCAGGACGATCTGTACACCACCACAGTGAACCAGTGGGTTACCGACGCTAACGCCAAAGTTTACACCGATCGCCTTTCCAACTAAAACAACCGGATTGAGCAGCGGACTCCCTGAAAAGGGCGTCCGCTGCTTTGTTCATGCCTGCCTGCGAAAGCTCCGCTTCGCCGGTTTGAAATGCCGCGCCGGATATGGTACAATGCCGCCAGCCTGACCGTGAGGGAGGAATGCCCATGCGAAAGCTGACCGTTTACCCGTGGCATACCGGCAAGCTCAGCCGCCCCCTGCGGCTGATGGTGGTATGCGACCTGCACAACCGGCCCTATGAGGATATTTTGCCCATGCTGGACGGCGCGGACGCGCTTTTGGTGCCGGGGGATGTGGCGGACCGTTACCACCAGAGGTACGACCGGGGAGTCGATTTTCTCAGGGAAGCCTCCTCCCGGTTGCCAACGCTGATGGGTATCGGCAACCACGAAGCCCGGCTGCGGGATTTCGACGCTTTTTGCGCCGCCGTGCGCGCCACCCGCGCCACCCTGCTCATCAACGGATACGCGCGTGTGGGGGAGTTGCTGGTGGGTTGCTGGTACCGGCCGGACAATTTTGGCCAGCCGGATATGCTGCCGGCCATGGAGGCTGAAAACGGCTGTAAAGTGCTGCTGTGCCACCGCCCGGAGGATTATGTGCGCAACCTGAGGGGAACGTCGGTTGATCTGGTTTTGGCCGGTCATGCCCACGGAGGGCAGATCCGCATCGCCAACCGGGGGCTGTATGCCCCGGGACAGGGCATTTTCCCCAAGTTCACGCACGGCATTGTCGATCAAAGGATGATTGTGAGCGCGGGGGCGGCCAACGCGGTGCCTGTGCCGCGCTGGGGCAACCCCTGCGAAGTTCTGAGGATTGATCTGGACTGACCCGCCAAAGCCGGCCCCGCGCAGGAACAAGCGGTTTGATACCGTCGAGCGAAACCCCGTTGCCGATGGGCCGGCTCAGTGGCACGATGCGATCAACAGCTTAGAAACCCCCGGGGCGGTCTTGCCCCTTGATAAAACCTTCCCGGTTCATTGCCTGCGCATACACAAATGCCCTTTGTCCCATTTGGCCCCGATTTGAAGGAGGCGCACCCATGCAAAGCATCCGTACCATTCAAAGCGAGCAGATTGCCGACTGTATTGCACGCCTGTGCAGGCGAGCCTGCACCGTGCTACCCAACCCCGTAGCCACCCTGATTGCGGAGGCTGCGGCCCGGGAACCGTACCCACCCGCGTGCGACGTGCTTCACCTGCTGCAAAAAAACGCGGCCATCGCCGCCGAGGAAGATGTGCCAATCTGTCAGGACACGGGGATGGCGGTCGTGTTTGCCCAACTCGGGCAGGATGTGCATGTTGAAGGCGACACGCTGGAAAACGCCGTGAACGCGGGCGTGGCCCGGGGCTACACCGATGGCTGGCTGCGCAAATCGGTTGTGCGCGACCCGATCCGTCGCGGCAACACCGGCGACAATACCCCGGCGGTGCTGCACATCCGCGCCGTGCCCGGCGACAAACTAACGCTGACGGTATCCCCCAAAGGGTTTGGCAGCGAGAACATGAGCCGCCTCGCCATGCTGACCCCTGCGGACGGGCTGGAAGGCGTGAAGGCGTTTGTGCTGGAAACCGTCCGGCTGGCGGGCGCGAACCCCTGCCCGCCTATGATGCTGGGCATTGGCATCGGCAGCACGTTTGAAGGGGTGGCGCTGCTGGCCAAGGAGGCGTTGGTGGAACTGCGCGAAGGCCCGCACCCCGATCCGTTTTATCAGGCGCTGGAGGAGGAGTGGCTTGCCGAAATCAACCGCATGGGCATTGGGCCGCAGGGTTTCGGCGGGTTGACCACGGCGCTGTCGGTGCGCATCAAAACCGCGCCTACGCATATTGCCGGCCTTCCGGTGGCGGTGAATGTCGGGTGCCACGTAACCCGCCACGCAACAGAAACACTGTAACGGATTGCTGTCGGGATTGTCGGAGGGCTGGCTGGGCTGCGCGCCGGGAAAACTACCCGGGCTGTCCAAAACCCTCTGAAATGAAGGACCGTGGCGTAAGGCGTTCGGCAGGCAAAGGTTCAACCTGCAACACACAGGGGCGGCATCCTTGCCCTTCCCAGCGGCGGCAGAGGCTATCTGACAGTCTGCGCCCGAATAGCGATGAGGTGTCCGTCATCCTGTGAACCGCTTTCTGACCCTTCCAAGCCATCGTCCGCCGGCGGCGGGGCAACACTTTTCGATGTACTTTTTCTGTTTGGCTGTATGTTTATACACTTATATTCAGCCGCCGGGGAGCTTCAGACCCTCCCCGGGCGAACCCAACCAGCCGTGCGGTATGCCGGCTTCCTTGCCCCAAGGGGCAGAAAGGACGTGCCAACCATGCCGATCCCGCTTACAACCCCTTTTGACCGCAAGGCGCTTGCGGTTCTCCGTGCCGGCGACAGCGTAACGGTCAGCGGCATCCTGTACACCGCGCGGGACGCGGCGCACGCGCGCCTTTGCGCCGCGCTGGCGGCTGGCGAACCCTTGCCCGTGGATTTGCGCGGGCAAACGGTTTTTTATGCAGGCCCGACGCCTACCCCGCCGGGCAAAACCTGCGGGGCCATTGGCCCCACAACCAGCGTGCGGATGGACCCTTACACCCCCGCCCTGCTGCGCTACGGTGTGGCCGCCCTGATTGGCAAGGGCGAACGCGGGCCGGCCGTATGCGAAGCGATTCAGGAAACCGGCGCGGTCTACTTTGTGGCGGTGGCGGGGTGCGCAGCGTATATGGCGGCTTGCGTGAAACAGGTGGAAGTGGTCGCCTATGACGATTTGGGCACCGAATCCATTAAACGGCTCACGGTGGAAAACATGCCGCTGACCGTCGCCATGGACGCACTGGGCGGGGATTTTTACCGTATCGGGCAGCAGCGTTATCTGGCGGAGATGGAGGAGCACGCAAAAATCTGAATAAATATTCATTTTTGTATTGACAATATGCCTCGGCCGATGTATACTATGCACATTCCCACAAAAAATGTGTATTTGGAGGGTTACCCTTATGAAGAAGATGTTGGCTCTGATTGTTGCCCTGATGATGGTGCTGTTCAGCGTTTCCGCCATGGCCGAAACCACCGCGCTGAAAGCCGCTACCAGCCCGGACTATCCGCCCTTTGAATCCCTGGACGATTCCGGCAACGTCATTGGCTTTGACGCCGACCTCGCCGCCGCCATCTCCAAGCTGATCGGGCAGGACATTACGTTTGAATCCACCAACTTTGACAGCATCATCGCCGGCGTGCAGACCGGGACGTATGATCTTGGCCTCAGCTGCCTCTCCATAACGGAAGAACGCCTGGCCAACGTGGACTTCACCACGCCTTACGCCCAGAACGGCCCCTGCCTGATTATGAAAGCCGACAGCGGCATCACCGATAACGCCAGCGTAATGGGCAAGAAAATCGGCGTGCAGACCGGCACCACCGCCGTTGAAGCCGCCGAGGCGCTGACCGACGAGAGCAACGTATTCAGCTACACCAAAGCGCTTGACGCCGTGATGGACCTTCAGGGCAACAAGCTGGACGCGGTTATCACCGACACCCCCGTGGCCGAGAAAATCCTTGCCGAGCTGGGCGATGATACGCTGGTTGTGAGCGACGCCATCACCTTCGAAGCGGAATACTACGCGATCGCGCTGGCCAAGGGTCAGGATGAACTGAAAGCCAAGCTCAACTCCGCCATCGAGTCCCTGATTGCGGACGGCACCATCGACAAGCTGGCTGAAACCTGGAACATCTACGGCACGGCCGACGTAGCCGCCGAATAATTCATCACCCCCGGTTTTATGCACCGTAACGCGGGAAGGCGGACAGCCACCTTCCCGCTTTCCTTTCGTTTCAACAGTACGCGGGGGTAGCGGCGTCACGCGCCCCCAACGCCGTATCGGAGGATCATTATGCTTTCAACGTTAATGCTGGGCGCGGCGGAAGCTGCAAGCGCGAACCTGTTTGATCAGTGGTGGCTTTTAATCAAAGATAAAGCCGTCGCGGGGCAGTTGGATTTCTGGCAGACGATCTATAAAGAAATCTATCAGAACGTGCTGTACAACAACCGCTGGCAGAATTACCTCAAGGGCCTCGGGATCACGCTGGAGGTATCCTTCTTTGCGGCGCTGTTGGGCCTGTTTCTGGGGATGCTGCTCGCGCTGATGCGCCTGAGCCATGCCAAACCCCTGCAAAAGGTGGCCGGGGTTTATGTGGGCATCATCCGCGGCACGCCTATGCTTTTACAGGTGTTGATTATCAACTTCGGCATTTTCGGCACCATCGCCATCGACCGTGTGATTATTGGCGTGATTGCCTGCGGGCTCAACAGCGCCGCCTATGTTAGCGAAATATTGCGAAGCGGTATTTTAAGCGTGGATAAAGGCCAAACCGAGGCCGGGCGATCGTTGGGGCTGAGCAACTGGCAAACCATGCGGCTGATTGTGTTTCCACAGGCGCTGAAAACGGCGTTGCCCGCCATGTGCAACGAGTTCATCACGCTGATTAAGGAAACCTCCATTCTCGCCTACATCGCGCTTACAGAGCTGACCAAGGCCGGCGACTATATCCGAAGCAAAACGTACAGCGCGTTTACGCCCTACATCGTTTCCGGTATCCTGTACCTGATTGTGACGGGCGTGCTCACCAAACTGCTCGGCAAGCTGGAAAGGAGGTTGCGTCAGGGTGATAACCGTTAAAGACCTTCACAAACACTTTGGTAAGCTGGAAGTGCTCAACGGCATCAACCAGCATATTGCCCCGCGTGAAAAGGTCGTTATTATCGGGCCTTCCGGCAGCGGCAAAAGCACGTTCCTGCGCTGCCTCAACCTGCTGGAGCAACCTACCAGCGGCCAAATCTTTTTTGAAGGCACCGAGATCACAGCCCCGAAAACGGACATCGACGCCATCCGTTGCCGCATGGGCATGGTGTTTCAGCAGTTTAACCTGTTTCCGCACCTCAGCGTGATGGATAACATCACGCTCGCGCCCATCACCCATAAGCTGATGACCAAGGAACAGGCGCAGAAACGCGCCATGGAGCTGCTCACGCGCGTCGGCTTGCCGGAAAAGGCGAACACGTTTCCCAAGCAGCTTTCCGGCGGGCAGCAGCAGCGCATCGCCATTGTGCGCGCCCTGGCCATGAACCCGGATGTGATGTTGTTTGACGAACCTACCAGCGCGTTGGACCCCGAAATGGTCGGCGAAGTGCTGGAAGTGATGAAGCAGCTGGCGCTGGACGGCATGACCATGGTGGTGGTAACGCATGAAATGGGTTTTGCCCGTGAAGTGGGCGACCGCGTGCTGTTTATGGATGGCGGCATCGTGCTGGAGGAAGGCACCCCCAAGCAGATTTTTGAAAACCCAAGCAACCCCCGCACGCAAGATTTTTTACGCAAGGTGTTGTAAACCGGCGTTCGCAGGCAAGGCCCGACGGAGGCTCGCGGCGATCGCGTTTTGGGCGGAAGCCTCGCGGAGCACAATCACGGACGGAGCCGTTGGGTTGTTTTACGCGTTAATCTGCCGGTCATGCTGAATCCGTAAGCATGAATGCGCCGGTCGCGGGTTCAATCGAACATCAATAGCCGATCCGGGCAACCCCGGATCGGCTATTCAGACCATTGACACACCGAATTGAGTCCGGCAGCCGCACCACATTGTGCCTTCGGCACTCGTGGTGCTAACGCTGTACTGTTGCCACATAAGGCCTCCGGCGGGCAAGAGCTTCGCCCCTGTACCCCACAAGGGCTTGGCCCTTGACCCATTTTCGCTGCGGCGAGGGTTTTTCATCAATTTGAGCCGACCCGGGGTTCCCCGGATCGGCTATTTTGTACCCTTATCGTTTTGAACCGACCGACCGGCTGGTAAGCGGTGCGAAATCGGCGCGACGGTCGCTGCTGTCAGGCTTCCGGCGCTGTGACCGCCGCCTGCGCCAGAAAAGTCTTATTCGCCCGTTCGGTCATGGTGAGCATCAGCATCAGGAACAGCAGCAGAAAGATCGGGAACAGCCCAATGGACAGGTGCTGAGCAACCAACCCAAACACCAGCGGCATCAGCGTGCTGCCGGTGTAGGCGCTGGCCATCTGCATCCCCATCAGCATCTGCGATTTTTCCGCGCCAAAATTGGCTGGGGTTTCATGCAGCAAGCTGGGGAAGATCGGCGCGCAACCCAACCCGATGATGACCAGCCCGGCAAACATCACCATGTTGCCAAGCGGCAACAGCACACAGACAACGCCCAGCGCAATCAGCGCAATACCGGCATGCACCATTTGCCGATCCTGCAATTTCGCGGCCACAAAGCCGGAAATCAGGCGGCCGCCCGTAATGCCAAGGAAGAACAGCGAAGCCATCGAAGCGGCGGTCTGCGCCGGGATCCCCCGAGCTTCTACCATATAACTGCTGGACCAAAGGCCGACAGTGCTTTCCAGCGAGCAGTAACAGAAAAACGCCAGCAGCGTCTGTTTCGCGCCCGGGATGCGAAGCCCATAAAGAAAACCGACGGGTTCCCCCTGCGCGTGCGAGGTTGTCTCTACGCCGCCGGTCTGCTTTTTCCAGAGCGGCAGGCTAAGAAACAGCCCAATCACCAGCACCACCTGAATGATACCGATGCTCTGGTAACCCGCGTTCCAGGGCAGGTTGTGGGTCAGGCACAGGCCCATGATGGATGGCCCGACCGTCGCGCCCACGCCCCAAAAGCAGTGCAGCCAGCTCATATGGCGCGCCTGATAATGCAGCGCCACAAAGTTGTTGAGCGCCGCGTCCACACTGCCTGCGCCCAGCCCGTAAGGCAGGCCCCACAGCACCAGAACCCAGAAGGATTGGCTGATTGAAAAGCCGAACAGCGCGATGGCTGTGAGGGCAACGCTGACGGTGGTCACAATGCCTGTGCCGAATTTCCGGATCATTTTCGCGCTCATCAGGCTGGAAACGATGGTGCAGCCGGCAATCACCATGGTCAGAATGCCCGCGTAGGACAGCGGCACATGGAGCGTCTTGTACATGGAAGGCCAGGCCGAACCCAGCAGGGAGTCCGGCAACCCGAGGCTGATAAAGGCAATGTAGATAACCACCAGCAAAATGGAAGCCATGATAGACCCTCCGATAACGTTTTACTGAATTGCATTATATCCCATAATCAGGCGAAAATCTTGCATTATAAAGCCAATCTGTTGTATAATATCGCCAAATCGCGGGAGGTGATCGGGAATGGAGCTTTGCGAGCCAACCAGAATTGACGAAACTCTGCATGAGCTGAACGAGCATGGCTCGGAGCAGTTCCCCTTCGCGTACTTTCGCAGCTTTTATCAGGGGGAGGATAACTACTTTCCATGGCATTGGCATCAGGATGTGGAGATTGTGCTAGTGGAAAGCGGGGAAGCGCATTGCATGATCGGCAGTGAGCGCATTGTGCTCCGGCGCGGGGAAGGGCTGTTTATTCAGGCCGGGGTGATCCACAGCTATGAAACGCCAAACCGCGTGGTGATGCCCACCGTGCTTTTCCGCCCCTCGCTTGTGGCGCCGGAAACCAGCGCTATTTACAGTCGGCTGGTGGAGCCGTTTTTGAAGGCTAATTATTCCCACGTCAGCCTGTTGCCCGACGTGCCATGGCAAAACGAAATTTTGAATACAGTGCGCAAGGTTGGGCGGCTGATCGCCGCCGAGGAGCCCACCATGGAGCTGGATATTCACGCCGCCGTATGCGGCCTTTGGGCTAACCTGTGGCGGCATCAGGCGGAGATTGCCACGCTTGGCAAAACGGAAAGCTCCTCTTTGATTCAGGTGCGGCTGCGCAAGATGATCCGCTTCATTGAGGCGAATTTTGCAGGGAAAATCCGTCTGGAGGAGATCGCCCGCGCCGCGAGCGTCAGCGTGAGCGAAGCCTTGCGCTGCTTTCGGGAGGGCGTGCATACCACCCCCATTGACTACCTGAACCAGTACCGCCTGAACAACGCGCGCTGGCGGTTGGTATCCACAACGCTTTCCGTGACCGAAATCGCCATTGAATCCGGGTTTTCCAGCGCGGCCTATTTAGACCGACTGTTTCTTCATCATTTTGGCGCAAGCCCGACCGAATACCGCAAACGGCATTCGGCGCAAAATAACGCAGCAGGGTAAAAAAGGGAGGCTGTAAAGTAGCCGCCCCAGACCGTTGGCAAACCGAATGAAGCCCATCAGCCATGCCGCATTGTGCCTTCGGCGCTTGTGGCGCAAACGCTGGATATGTTGCCGCATAAGGTCTCCGGCGGGCAAGAGGCCATGCCGATGCCCCTTACGGGGGCTTTGCCCTTGACCCTTTATCACTGTGGCGAAAGCTTTTCAGCAGCCTAAGGCGGCTGTCAGGCAACCGCCCGTTATGCGCCGGCGTCAGGGCGAATCACTCAGCCCCAGTACGCCGCTTACGCTGCGCACGCTGGTTCTGTGCAGAAATTTTCCGGTTTGGTTCAGTTGAACGCCCTCAAAGATCATCGCAGCGGTCTGCCCGCCATCCAGATTCAGCGCTTCGGTTACTCCGGCCTCCAACATTCGGCTGGCGAGCCATTGAAGCCCGCAGCCTGCGCTGCCATCGTGCCGGCCTTCCACAACCACAGCGAGATAGTGGTAGGGAGAGATCATCCCAATCGCGCTGCGCGGTTCCCGGTTGGTATAGCCGTGGAGCAGGCGACTGTCCATTTGCCCGTCCCGGATCAGGATGGGGCCAAAACTGATCACATCGGTCGCGCCCATTGCCACATACTCTGAACCGGTGTATTCGCGCGCTAAAAACGTTTCCAGCGTACCGTCCGGGAAAATCGCCAGCGTGTCCAGCGGCGGAAATGGGTTGCCGCCGCCGCGGTAAACGCTGTCGTACAGCAGCCGGCCGCCACGGATGACCACGCCGGGTTTCAGCTTTTTATTGCCAACACGGTTGCCAAAAAAATCGTCGGTTTGGGCATAAATCAGCCCGTCCCGCTGCGCGATGGCATCGGGTTTTTTCAGATGGGTCGCGGGTTTCTGTTCCGCGCTGAGCACGCAGTGCAGCGGCGCGTCCGCCGAGCAGAGCAGATCAGCTTCGTACCAGATCAGCGGAATGCTCGGGTCGGTTTTGCGCGTAATTTCCACGCGCAAGGCGTCGCTTTGGTAAAGCCAGCGGCCTGCCTGAGCGTCCGCAAGCACGACGGGGGGCGCGGAAGTCGCGGCGGCGGTTGGCAAAGCTTCCCCTTCGGCAGCGCCGCTTGGCGGAAAGCCGATCACGCCAAGCAGCACAGCCAGCAACAGCGGTGCGGCGGAAAGCAGGAAGCCGTAACGTTTCATGAACGTTTGCCCTTGCCGGAGGCAACGCCCGAAGGCTTTGGGCGACTGGCGACAGGTACCGAAGGGTTCGGGGCATCGGAGCCGGAAGCTTGATGCTTTTGGGCAGGCGTTTTTGGGCTGCGGTTGGCGTTTACAGGCTTTGTTTTCGGAGCGGCGGTTTCTTTTGCTTCCGCTGCGCGGCGCTTGCGGGCCGCGTCCCCCGCAACTGAAAACCCGAAAAAGCCGATCTCGGCGCCCAAAGCGCGGTATTTCCCATGAACATAGGCTACCAGACGCATCGCCTGCTCGTTAATGCTGCCATCCTCCCGAAAGTATGCTTTGCCGACGTGTACCTGCACAATTTCTGCCAAAAACAGGTCATGCGTGCCCAACGGGAGCACCTGCCGCACCTTGCAGCATAAATAGGCTGGCGCTTCCCGCAGCGCGGGCGCGATGGAGAGCGGATCGGCCTGTTGGGGGTGCAGCCCCAGCGCGGTAAATTTGTCCAAGTCGCGCCCACTTTTAACGCCGCAGAAATCCATGGCGGGAAGCAGCGGCTCGCCAATCAGGTTCACGGTAAACTCGCCGGAACGCTCAATCAGCGCGTGGCTGTGACGCTCCGGTCTCAGGCTGATGGATAGCATGGGCGGCTTTGTGCAGCAAATACCGGCCCAGGCGACCGTAATCAGGTTCGCGCCGCCTTTGCCCTGCTGCCAAGCCGAATCCGCCGCGCAACCAACCAGAACGGTCGGGGTTGGGCACAGATACGTGGTGGGTCCAATGGGCCGAAACGCGGGATTGTCCATCGCAAATTCCCTCCTCTTGCCGGGTGGATGGCGATAGTGTACAATAGACGTGCCGAACTGTCAATTTTGATCAGCGCAGGGAGGAGATTATTCTGGCTCATTATCAGTACCGATACCGCAAGCCGCCGCGCCGGAAGCCGCGCATGTCCCGCGTGCTAATGGTGATCGCGGTTTTGGCGATGCTTGCGTATCCGTTTTTTGAAGCGTATCACCTGACGGTGGACAACCACATTGCGCAAATTCCGGATTTACCCAAGGCGCTGAAGAACCTGAAGATCGCCTATGTGACGGATATTCACCGCAGCGGCCGTTATCCGCAAAGCATGGTGGAGGATCTGATCCGCACAGTCAACGGCCTGAGCGCGGACCTGGTGCTGTTTGGCGGCGACTATGCCGACAACAGCGCGGAATCGATCAATTTTTTCCAAACCATCCCCAAAGTACAGGCCCGGTTAGGCGTATATGGCATTGTCGGCGACGCCGACCGCACAGGCAACGACCCGGACGACAATCTGAGCCAGTTGGTGAAGGCGATGACCAACGCGGGGGTGCTCCCGCTGGTCAATTCGGTGGCAAAGGTACGCGTGGGGCAGACCAACCTTTACATTGCGGGCGTTGACGATTATTATAACGGGCATCCGGATGTGACAAGCGTCGCGGCCCAGGTGAACCAGAGCGATTTTGTGATTTTTCTGGGGCACACGCCGGACCTGTTGCCTTCCGCCATCAAGGCCGTCAGCGCGGACGGGGATAACCACTGGTTTGATCTGGCGCTGTTCGGGCATACCCACGGGGGGCAGATCACGCTGTTTGGCATGACGTTGCTCCCGGAATACATGCCGGATGTGGGCACCCGATACCTTTCCGGCTGGCTGGAGGAGAACCGGGCGGAAATCCTCATCAGCAATGGCGTAGGCACCGGAATTTTCCCCGCGAGGCTGTTTGCGCCGTCGCAAATTCATCTGATTACGTTGCGGCCCAAAACCGTATAAATGAAGGTGGTTCGGACTGTTGAAAACCTATGGCAGCAGCGAAACCAAATCAAGGGCATCGTCCCTATCAGGATGCAGAGAGGGAACCCCCTGTCGGAATGTGGCGTAGAACCCCAAACCATGCGCCCGTGCGAATCTGTCAAAGGAAGATCAGCCTGAAGAACAAGGAAGCGAGCGGCATAACAGCAGGCCACATCTTTAGCCAACTGAACATTCTCAGACGCGATTGGCGAATCAAAAAAGCAGAGGCTCTTTCGAACCTCCGCTTTTTCATAGGGCCTGATTGGCTTAGAACTTCAAAGGGTTCAGCTTGATGGACGGGCCCATGGTGGAGCTGAGATACAGCGAGCGGATATAAATACCCTTCGCGGTAGCGGGCTTCGCCTTGTTGATGGCGTCCATCAGGGCCTTGAGGTTTTCGCCGAGCTTTTCGGTGCCAAAGGAAGCCTTGCCAACGGGGCAGTGGATGATGGCGGTCTTGTCCACGCGATACTCCACCTTACCGGCTTTGATATCGTTGATGGCCTTGGTGATATCCATCGTCACGGTGCCGGACTTGGGGTTCGGCATCAAGCCTTTGGGGCCGAGGATGCGCCCGATGCGGCCGATGACGCCCATCATGTCCGGAGTGGCAACGATCACATCATACCCAAACCAGTTTTCGGCCTGAATCTTCTGGACCATTTCCTCGCCGCCGACAAAATCAGCGCCGGCTGCTTCGGCTTCCTTCACCTTGTCGCCCTTGGTGATCACGAGCACGCGCACCACGCGGCCCGTGCCGTGCGGCAGAACCACCGCGCCGCGAACCTGCTGGTCCGCGTGACGGGGATCAACGCCCAAGCGTACAGAGATCTCCACGGTTTCGTCAAACTTCGCCTTGCTGGTTTTGCAGACGAGATCGCAGGCTTCCTCGGGGTCATAGGCCTTGAGGTTATCGATCAGCTTTACGCTATCCGTATATTTCTTTCCGTGTTTCATGGTTCAAATCCTCCCTGTGGTAGTAGCGGCACAATGTCCTCCCACAAACGCTTTATTATTCCTCAACCGTGATGCCCATGGAGCGCGCGGTGCCGGCCACCATGCTCTCGATGCTGGCGATTTCCGTCGCGTTTACATCGGGGCGCTTGATTTCGGCAATTTTGTGAATCTGCTCCTTGGTGAGCTTCCCAACCTTATCGCGGTTGGGGCGGCCGCTGGCATGCTCAATGCCCAGCTCCTTTTTAATCAGGACAGGCACGGGCGGCGTTTTGGTGATGAAGGTGAACGTACGGTCGGAATACACGGTGATTACCACGGGGATAATCAGGCCGGCGTCCTTGGACGTGCGCTCGTTGAACTCTTTGCAGAAACCCGGGATGTTCACGCCGTGCTGACCCAGCGCGGGGCCGATCGGCGGCGCGGGCGTAGCCTTGGCGGCGGGAACTTGCAACTTGATCATCGCTGTGACTTTCTTAGCCATGGTAATGGAACCTCCTCAGTTTGTGGTGATGCGGAACGGTTTCGTTCCTCCCACGACCTGCCGCGCCGGAAACGGGTGTGCGTGCCTCCGGCGAGGCGGGTGTAGCGGCGGTCTCCCGCCGAGCGCGTTCATCGCGCGCCTGTCCATCGCCGCCAAAGCGGCGAGGAAAGCAGAATCAGACTTTGACCACGTCTTGCAGGTCAACCTCAACGGGCATTTCACGGCCGAGGAACATCTTTACCTTAACCGTGAGCTTCTGGCGCACGGTATCGACGTCTTCAACCACGCCTGTAAAGTTTTCCAGCGGGCCGGAAAGGATACGAACCTCTTCGCCAATTGCGATGCCAAACTCCACGCTGTTAATCTGGGTGGAGAGCATCATGTCTACTTCTTCGGGCGTTAAGGCGACCGGTTTGCTGTCGGGGCCTACAAAGCCCGTAACGCCGCGGGTGTTGCGCACCAGATACCAGCTCTCGCTGGTTTCGATCATGTGCACAAGCACGTATCCGGGGTAGACTTTGCGCTGGCTCTTCACACGGCGGTTGTTCTTGATCTCCACCACGTCCTCAACGGGGACGCGCACATCGAGGATCAGGTCCTGCATGCCGTTGTTTTCAACAGATTTCTCGATGTTATCCTTAACCTTGTTTTCATAGCCCGAATAGGTATGTACGACATACCAGCAGG
>DAOPZY010000015.1:0-70348 GCA_035353615.1 Candidatus Limiplasma sp. | reverse complement strand
GTCACGGTGGACGGAGTAAACGTGATGTCGCTTCGGGGAAAAGCCCTACGGCGCTTTCGTCGCCATATCGGCATGATCTTCCAATCCTTTAACCTGGTTACGCGTTCCACCGTGATTAAGAATGTGCTCACGTCGATGGTGCCGGATATGGGCTTCTTCCGCGTGCTGTTTGGCATTTTTACCCAGAAGCAGGAAATGGCGGCCCTCGCGGCATTGGATAAAGTGGGCATTCTGGATAAGGCGTATACCCGCTGCGACCAGCTTTCCGGCGGCCAGCAGCAGCGCGTGGCGCTGGCGCGCACGCTTAACCAAAACCCTTCGATCATTTTGGCGGACGAGCCTGTGGCGGCGCTGGACCCCGTAACCGCCAATCAGGTAATGAACGATTTTAAGCGAATCAATCAGGAAATGAACATCTCCATTCTGATTAACATTCATCACGTGGATTTGGCGCTGGATTTTGCCGATCGGGTGATCGGCATCCGCGCGGGCGAGATTGTGTACGACGGCCCGGTTTCGGAAGTAACGCAGGATATTCTGGATGTAATTTATAACGGCGCGCCAGTGCCCAAAGCGATCGACGAGCAAAGCGCCAAGGACGCGGAGGAGATTGCGGCCGCAAAAGCGCAGGCAAACCGGAATCCGGATCAACCGCGTGAGGAGGCGAAAGCCTGATGGCGCGCGCCAAAGCCTACCGTAAGGTAAAACCGCCTCTGTTTGACCGGATTTTTCCGCCGCGCGCCATGAAGGTTGGCGACCATGAGGTTCAAAAGCCGCGCTCCCGCGTTTGGCTGATCCTGCTGGTACTGGTCGCGGCGGTGTGGGGTTCGCTTGTGGTAACGGAATTTGATTTGGGCATCATCATCAAGCGCGGGCACCAGTTCACGGTCATCCTCGCCAAAGTGTTCAATCCGGACTGGAGCTATTTAAGCAAGGTGATCGGTCCTTTATTGGATACGATTAAGATGTCCGTCATGGGCTCGGTGCTGGGCTCCACGCTTGCGCTGCCCTTCGCGGTGGTCGCTTCCGCCAACATCAACAAAAACGGCGCAGTGGTGGCGCTTTTGCGCGTGCTGCTCAACATTGTGCGCACGCTGCCAACCCTTGTGATCGCATCGATTTGCGCGCTGATTTTTAACCTTGGCACCTTTGCCGGCACGGTTGCGATTACGATTTTCACCTTTGGCATTGTGAGTAAAATGCTTTATGAAAGCATTGAAACCATCGATATGGGCGCGTTTGAAGCCATGGAGGCGCTTGGCGCTTCCAAATTTCAGGCGTTCTGGAGCGCGGTTTTTCCGCAGATATTGCCCACCTACCTTTCCCATTGCCTGTATTCGTTTGAAATCAACATTCGCGCCGCTTCCATCCTCGGTTATGTAGGCGCGGGCGGTTTGGGCATCCTGATTAACGAGCGCGTCGGCTGGCGCGATTACGAAGGGCTAGGCACGGTGCTGATCGCGCTGTTCGTGGTGGTGCTGATTATTGAAAACACAAGTCAGTACCTGCGCAGAAAGCTTAGTTAGGAGGTTTGGCCATGCAAAAAACAATCAACCCCATCGAGGCCATGTATGAAACCAGACCCCGGCGCTGGTGGCTGTATACGCTGATTACCCTTTTGGTGGTGATTCTGCTCGGGTGGTCCGCAAATGCTATCAAGTTTAAGGGATTGGCCGCAAAAGGCAGCGAAGTGGCCTATGGCATTGTGTTTGGGATTCTTCACCCGGATACGACGCTGCTGTTTGATCTGTCGAAAAACGGCGTGCCTTACATGCTGTTTGAAACCATCGCGATTGCCGTGCTGGGCACGCTGTTTGGCGGGTTGCTGGCGGTGCCGTTCAGCTTTATGGCCAGCGAAAACATCATGCCCAAATGGGTCGCCTTCATTTTTAGGGCGTTTATCCTGCTCATCCGCACCATACCCAGTCTGGTGTGGGCGCTGGTGTGGATCCGCGTCACCGGGCCGGGCGCGTTTTGCGGCGTGGTAACGCAGAGCATCTGCTCCATAGGCATGATTAGCAAAATGTACATAAACGCGATTGAAGATTTGGATACGCGCATTCTGGAAAGCCTGGACGCGTCCGGGTGCACTACCTTTCAAAAAATACGCTACGGCATTTTGCCCCAGCTTTATGCCAACTTTGTTTCCACGCTGATCTACCGGTTTGATATCAACATCAAGGACGCGACCACGCTGGGCATCGTCGGGGCGGGCGGCATCGGCGCGGCGCTCATTCAGTGCATCAACAGCCGCAGGTGGAGCATGGTGGGCGCCTTCCTGTTTGGGATGATTGTGCTGATGCTCATCATCGAGCTTTTTTCCACCAAGGTGCGCAAAAAGCTGGCGAGAGGCTGATCTATGGCCAAGCGACTGACCCTCTACTTCACCTCGGATACGCACGGCTATCTGTACAATACCAGCTTTGCCGACCCTAAGCCCCGGGCGCAGGGTATGCTTGGTATGGCATTTCCTAAGGATGGGAACACGCTGATTGTGGATGGCGGGGATACGATCCAAGGCTCGCCGCTGACGTATTATTGCCACGCGAAGGGTTTGCCCATGCCCTGCGCGGCTGTGATGAACGATCTTCAGTATGATTATGTGACCCTTGGCAACCATGATTTTAATTATGGCTATGAAACGCTGCTGGGGCACCTGCAAGCATTGAACGCGCGTTGTCTGTGCGCGAATGTGCGGGACCGCCAAAACCGAATGCCGGTCAGCGGCTATGCTTTGCATACGTTGCAAAACGGCTTTCGCGTTGGCCTTGTTGGCATCGTAACCGATTGGGTGAACCTTTGGGAAACGCCCGAACATTTGGGCACGCTTGAGGTAAGCAACCCCTTGGAAGCCGCCAGAGCCGCCGTGAAAGCGCTTGAGGGTCAAACGGATATACTGATCGGCATCTACCACGGCGGATTTGAAAAGGACGTGGTCAGCGGCCGCAGGCTGAGCGAAACCGACGAAAACATCGCCTGCCGACTGTGCGAAGAACTGCCGTTTGATATTTTGCTGACAGGCCATCAGCACATTGTGATGGCAAATCAAACCTATCACGGAACCCATATTGTGCAAACGCCCTGTAACGCGACCGCATTTATCCGCCTAACGGTGGATGAAAGCGGGCGGATCGAATCGGAACTGTGCGCGCCGCGCGCGGACGCGCCTATGAAACCGTGGGAGGAAATGCTGTACGCGGAGGTAACCGCGTGGCTTGACCAACCGATCGGACGACTGTCCAAACCGTTATGGCCGGAAGATAAGCTGGCAATGGCCCTTCACGGCTCGCCAATCACGGCTTTTTTTAACCGCGTGCAATTGGAGGCCAGCGGCGCGGAGCTGAGCTGCACATCGCTTGGGAACGACGTGCGCGGGTTTGACAGCGCCGTAACCGTGCGGGATGTGGTGGCGAGCTACGTGTATGCCAACACGTTGGTTGTGCTGCGCGTAACCGGTCTTGTGCTCCGCGCGGCGCTGGAACAGTGCGCCACCTACTTTGCGGTGGACGGTAACGGCGGGGTGAGGGTATCGGATGCTTTCCTGACCCCCAAGGAAGCCCATTACAACTATGATTATTTTGACGGAATCGCCTATACGTTTGATTTGCGTAACCCACCGGGGCATAGAGTGACGCAAATGCTGTATAACGGGCAGGCGGTTACGGATTCCCAAACCTTTACGCTGGTCATGAACAGCTACCGCGCGACCGGCGCCGGTGATTTTGACGGTTTCGCGGGCTGTGAGCGCGTTCGGGAAATCCAGACGGACGTAAGCGAGCTCATCCTTGATTATCTGAGCCGCCATCAGTATGTGGAAATTCCAGAGGGTTCGGCATACCATGTGATAATGCCGTAACAGGGTATCTGCGCTGAAGGGCACAAGACGCGGGCCAGAGCGCATAAACCGCTTTGAAGGCGAAAGCGGGGTACGCTATGGCCTAAGTCACTTGAAAAGAAAACAAGCCACGCGGTTTAAAAGCGCAGGCTTGTTTTTTGATGTTTGAATTTTTAGCAAACCGGAGAAACGTTCCGCTGAAGCGGAGAAAGGCTACCAGGCGCGCCTGCGTACCGCATCGATGGCATGGGCCGGGCACATCTCCTGACAGCAAAAACAGGATATGCAACCTTTGGGCGCAATCACCGCGCGTCGTTCCGCAACGCGAATAATGCCCTTGGGGCAGGATTCCGCGCATTTTCCGCATCCGACGCATTTTTCTGCGATCACAGCCGGGAAGGTGCGCTTTCTGCCAAAGAAATGATGAAACAGCCCATTGACGGAGAAGAACCGCTCCCCTTTGGTAATCGCGTCTGGCAACAGAAAGGGGGGATCCGCCGGGGTAAGCGGATCGCCTATCCAGGTGATCTCGGGGCTGCTGAAGCCTTTCTGACGCGCAATCCGAAGAATTGGCGCCATGCTTGGGCGAAGCGCCATCAGCATCGCGGCGGCTTCATCCACCGCATAAACGGAGCGGGAACAAAGCGTGTAGCCCATTGGGCGCACCTTGCCGCCGCCGGGGCCGTTGCCTTCCATGCAGTCCACCGCGTCCAGCAACGTCAGCGTGGGCTTCACGGCTTCGCAAAGCGAAAGCAACATCTCACAAAAAGATTCGATAGTCGGTTTCAGACAGTGCTGCTCCGGTTTTTTTAGCCCCGGGATGCAACCAAACAGGTTTTTAACGCCGGCGCTCATCACCGTAAGCCCATGCGTCTTGAGTTTTGGACAATTGATGATAAAATCCGCATCCAGCACCGGCTGAATCAGTGAAAAGCCGTTGCGTTCGCCGACGGTCACATCCTCGTTAAGGCGCATCCATTCGGCGAGCGGTTCCAAACCGCAGGCGGCGTATATTTTTCGCAAGGCGGCAGGCGTATACACGCCGCCGGGGCTGTCCGCCAGCACAATCTGCTTCACCCCCAGCTCGCGCAGCCGCTTTGCCGCAGCCGCAAGAACCGCCGGATGCGTTGTCACCGCGAGGGAAGGGTCCCGCGCGGCCAGCAGGTTGGGTTTGAGCAGCACGCGAGTATCCGGGGTGAGGTCCGCAGCGATATCCAGATTGTCAAAATGTTCGCATATGGCGCGATACACGTCCTGAGGTTCATAACTTGGGGTTTTTTGAACGGATACGGTTGGCATCGGAGGTCACCTCGATCAGTAATGATACTTTCGCGTAAGCCGCGCGGGCCATGCAACGTGGGTTTTGCCGGGTGGCAAACCGGAAAACGCCCTCACGGACGATGGCGAAAGGAATGGGGCTAAAATGGATTCGGAACGGCAGGGGCGACTCAGCCCTTGCCGACGGAACCAAACAGCGTCATCTTCGCCTCGGTAGCGGCCTGAATGGCCTCCACCTGATAGGGCACCAGATCGGTCACCGCGCGTTTCCCTTCGGCTAACCCCTGCTGCATTCCCATGGCGCCAGCAACGTTGATATCGGTAAAAATGTTGACCTTGCTGATACCACAGCGGATGGCTTTGCGGAAATCGTCATCGCTCAGCCCGCTGCCGCCGTGCAGCACCAACGGGGTGGCTGGGATCACGGCAACGATTTGTTCAATGCGCGCAAAATCCAGCTTCGGGGGCAGTTTGTACGCGCCGTGCGCCGTGCCAACGGCAATGGCCAGCGCATCGGCATGGGTGCGCTCGATAAAATCCCGCGCCTGCGCGGGTTCGGTGTAAAATGCGCTTGGGTCTGGGGTTTCGGAAGATCCTTCGCCTTCGTTGTTGCCAACATGGCCCAGTTCCGCTTCTACGGTCGCGCCAAAAGCGTGGGCAATTTCGGCTAGTTCCCGTACTTTGCGGACGTTGTCCTCATAGGCGCTGGTGGAACAATCGTACATGATGGAGGTAAACCCATACTTCAGCGCGCGCATGCACTGCTCAAACGTAAGCCCGTGATCGTAATGCAGCACAATCGGCACCGCGGCGCGGCATGCCATGGGCAGGAGCAAATCGGCAAGTTCATGCAGCGGGCCGTATGGCAAAAGCACTTCGGCTGTGCCGATAATCACAGGGGAACGCAGCTTCTCCGCGGCAGCGATCACGCCCCGCGCCATTTCAAGGTTGACGGTGTTAAACAAACCGACGGCATACTTTCCTTTTTTCGCGGGTAACAGAACCTCGTTCAAATTCACAAGCATGGCAAACCCTCCTTGGGCCATTGAGTTTGATGGCGTGATGATATTCCGGGACTTGCGCGCGCAACCGCGCAGCCTATAAGTTCAGCGCCAACCGTCGGCAATGCGGCGGTCCAGCGTCGCAAGCGGTTCCAAGCCGCTCAGGGCATCGTACGCTTCCACACAGCACGCGCCGGTAGCCGCGGCGCGGCGCACACAGTGCGCAAGCCCGCACCCTTCCAGCGCGGAAGCGAGGAACGCTGCAATGCTGGTATCCCCCGCGCCGGTTGCCGAAAGCACGCGACGCGGCGTAAAGCTCGGCTGAAAACCGGACAACCCGGACCATTGCGCCGCTGAAAGCGATAGCTCTTCGGCTTTGGGCATGTCGGAAGCGGCCGAAGCGTAGTACATGCCGCGCGCGCCGCACTTGATAACCGCCACCTTGCAACCCATTGCAAGCAATTGGTTTGCCAGAGGCGCAATATCCTTTTGAATGTCCAGTATTTCCGTTACATCCCGGCCATCGGCGCGAGTCAGCCATTCCGCATAACGCTTCCGGTCCAGCATAAAACAAATTTCCTCGGCGCTGGGCAGGAAAAAATCGACGGAAGGCAGCAACCGGGTCAGCAGGGCGGGCCAGTTGATTTTGGCCGCTTCGCTTGCGGGGTCAATCGCCGCCATATCCATGGAGGTAATCAGCCCGCGTTGTTTTACGCGCGCCAGCAGCGCCAGCAGCTCGGCGCCCTCATGGGCGCAAAGGGCCGTCATCATCGGCGGATAGCCAAAGTGAAAAAGCGTCGCGCCGAAAAGCGTCTCGTCAGGCACATCCGTTTCGGAAAAACCTTTGTTTGCGCCGGGGTTATGCAGAAAAATGCGGTCTATGCCCGGAGGCGCGATCACAACGCTGTAGGAGGTGGAACGATCCGGATCGTCAACAAGCGCGGCGTCCGCGCCATCGGCTGCCAACAACCCGCGCAGGAGGTCCGCAAACGCATCCCGGCCTACCCGAGCCACCATCCTTGTGGGCACACCCAGCTTTTGAAGCGCAAGCCCAGTGTTGGCCACACAGCCGCCTGTGTGCACATCCGCCGCGCCCACATGGATCAGCCGCCCCGGCTGCATCAGCTGAGAAAGCGATTCGTGCCCAAGCGGCGCGATGGCAGGCGTGATATCCACACAGATATGCCCCGCGACAATCGCTTTGGGGCAAATGCCAACCGCCAAGAAAATCGCCTCCCTGACCCGTGAACTGGTTTGTAACGCCGTAAGTTCTGTAAACATTAGGTGAGCCGGAACTGATTCGGCTTTGAAAAACCTTATCACAGTATAAAGCATTTTGGCTTTTTTTGCACGGGATTCTTTCCGGATTGCGTTTGGCGGCTGTCCACGGGCAACGCGGGAGCTGTCGCGCACAAAGTTGCGCAGGTTGCCGCATTGGATTGCGCAGGCCGAGCATAACGTGTTATAATCAAACCAGTACGCGACATCGCGCGAAGGAGGAGCGGCCATGGATCTGCTGAAAACCATACTACTCTATCTTACGATGGTCTTTGTTTCATCTGTGCAGTCGGCTCCGGACCCTTCCCTGATGCCGGCAACTGAAACAGTTGCCCCAACCGCGACAATCGTGATAGCGGCAACCGTAACCGCGGAGCCTACCGCTACGCCTACCCCGGTGCCAACCCCCAACATCACCCCCAACGACACCTACAAAACCATCCGGGTTGGCGATAAGGGGGAGGACGTAAAGCTGCTGCAAAACAGGCTGGCGGAGCTTGGCTACTTTACCGGCGAGGTGGACGGCGTGTTTGGGAACCAGACCCGCCGCGCTGTGGAACGTTTTCAGTACTATCAGGGCTTGTCGGCGGACGGGATTGCGGGCAAACGCACACTGACCGTGCTGTACGAAAGCAAGGAAGTCGTGTACGCCCCCACGGAAACAACGCTCGCGCCAACGGCAACGCAAACCAACGGCCCCACAGCCGCCATTACGGCGGCCCCGGCCACGCCGACGCCCGCGCCGACCTTTGTGCCCGCGCCCACCGCAAGCGCGGAAACGGTTTCTGCGTTGCTTGACCTGACCCCAACACCGGATAGCAGCGACGGCATCATTATCGCGGAGCCTGACGCAACGGACAGCGCCGCCCCCGAAGCGACCGTCGCGGTGGATCAGACTCCGCAAACGCTCACTGCGCAGGATTTTATACTGGCAAGCGGCACCGCTCCGCTGACAGCCGCCGCAGCGGCTTCTGGTGATTCGGCAGCGGCGGAACCCGCCGTGCTCCATCCTGTGCAAGCCGGCGATACGGTGTATGTTCCCGTGCTGGACATTTTGCAGGCGGCCGGAATCGTTACCGTACCGGGCGCGGGCAATACGGATACGCAGGAAGTGGCCTTCTCCGTGAACACCGATGTGTACCAGATTGCCTACACCCTGGATAACCTTGGCACGGTAACCGATTTGAAAATCATCAAAAATCAGACGCCGCAGGTGCTGTCGCTGCGGCAGGGGCTGGTGATGGACGGGCTGTTCTACCTGCCCATGAATGTGACCACGGAGGTTTTTGGCCTTACCTATACGTTGGATGAAACCCAGACGCATTACACAGTTGCCCTGCCCACGCTGCCCGAGGGCTGAGGAAAGCAAGGAGCCACGGGCGCCGGCTTTCCTTTGGGCTTCGTTATCGCAGGGGTTCAGAATTAAATCCGATCCGTTCCAGGCGCGCGATCGCCCATTTGCCCTCTTAGGAGGCGCGGGAGTCGGAAAACCGGCCAAGGTATGAAAACAAACGGTTTTGGAACGCTAAAAACCTTGACAGATGGTCGTGAGCGTCTATAATAACACTAAGCGTCACGGCACTGGTACCGGTTTACGGATGATGCGGAGAATGATGGGCGGAGGAGAGAGAGCATGTACGAGATCAAAATCACGAAAGCAACCCAACTGAAAGCGAAACCGACCGATGAAAGTCAACTGGGATTCGGAAAAATATTCAGCGATCACATGCTGATGATCAATTATGACGAGGGTCAGGGCTGGCACGACGCGCGCGTGGTTCCGTACGGCAATCTGTCGCTGGATCCGGCCTGCTCAGTGCTCCATTACGGGCAGGAAATTTTTGAAGGCGCAAAGTGCTACCGCACGGAAAAAGGCTTTAACCTTTTCCGTATCCGCGATAATTTTGAACGGATGAACCATTCCGCCGAGCGGATGGGCATGGCGAAAATGCCGGTTGAGCTTTATATGGAAAGCCTGATGGCGCTGCTGAACCTGGATAAGGAATGGACGCCCCATAAGGAAGGCACATCGCTTTACATTCGCCCCACCATGATCGCCACCGATGCGCAACTGGGCGTTTCCGCCGCGAAAAGCTACCTGTATTATGTGTTGCTTTCCCCGAGCGGCGCTTATTACGCAAGCGGCCTTGCTCCGGTTTCCATTTATGTGGAGGATCAGCTGGTGCGCGCGGTGCGCGGCGGCGTTGGCTTTGCCAAAACCGGCGGCAACTATGCGGCGAGCATCCTCGCGGGCGCGAAAGCCAAACACGAGGGCCACGCGCAGGTGCTGTGGCTGGACGGTGTGGAGCAGCGCTACATTGAAGAAGTCGGCTCCATGAATATGATGTTTGTTTACGAAAATAAAAAAATCGTGACCCCGGCGCTCAACGGCAGCATTCTTCCCGGCATCACCCGCGACAGCGTGCTCAAGCTGGCCAAGCATATGGGCTACGAAGTGGAAGAAAAGCGCATGGCCATTGACGATGTGATTGCAGACGCCAAGAACGGCAAACTGACCGAGGCTTTTGGCACCGGCACGGCCGCGGTTGTTTCACCTGTGAACAAAATTGCGTATAAAGGAACTGAGGTGAAAATTGGCGATGGCAACATCGGCAAAATCACCCAGAAACTTTACGACACGTTGACCGGAATCCAGTTTGGCAAGCTGGCGGATCAGTTTGGCTGGATCACGACTTTTTGAGGATTCATGCCACAGTAGGAAAAAGGAGGGGTTGCGATGCTGCGGGAATCAGGCACGGTTCATGAGCTGGATTGGTGTGAAAAAACTATGAGCGTGTTGCGCGAAAAGCAGTATGAAGCCTGCGAACGCCGCCTTTCCGCTTTCCCTGCCGTGGGATTGTTTTCCCCGCTGGCTACGGATTACGAGGCGCAACAGCTGTTGGAGTGCTCCTTCTACGCAAACGAGCCTGACAATGGCGGGCTTGCCACGATTGACGGTTTGCGCGCCAAGGTGCTGAGCCAGCTCCCGGTGGAGGCGCTGTACCTGTCCAATGGGGAAAGCGTGCTGCTGGAGCGTTTGCTGGTGGCGCAAGGCCGAATCGCCTCCACCAACTGGGATGAGATTGACGCTGCGGAAGCTTTGGCGCGGCGGCTTTGGTGCTCCTTTTCCGCCGAAGGCGAAGAATGGGTGCTGGAACTGCCGGAAGCCTTACAGGAGCCTTTGCTGCTGGCGTTCAACGATCCGATGTATACGCAGGCCAAGGCGCGGCTTTTTCGGTACGACGCGACCATTCACGGTCTGCTTTACATTGCGGGGTTCCTGCATTCCGCACAACCGCTGCTCTTCTTTATGAAGGACGTGATGCAGCGGCAGGATGCCCTTGCGCAAAACCTGGCCTACCGCTACATGAAGGCGACCTTTGATTACATGACGGATTTGGATCGCGCGATTATTCTGGTGCATCCGGGCCTTGCGGACCCGAACCGGCTGATCGTAATGATGGGGCTTGGCGATGAAATCACCCTGACGCTGAACGAGGATACGCTTGCCGGCGGGATGAACGGCCTGCTCCCGGAGGAAGAACCCCTACACGAAGCCATGCGAATGGCTTTGGAGGGCTACATGCGCCCGGAATGGGACGCGGAGGAAGCGGCGGAGGATTTGCGAATCCTCGCCAAGCAGGGAGTTTCGCTGGCGGAAATGTCGGAAGTGATGGCGTCTGTGATTTTGGTGAAGCCTACGCAAGCCATGCGCGCGGCATTGGTCGGGCTATATCAGCAAACCCCGCACTGGATTGGCATGACCGCCAACCTGCAACATTAAGCGAGGCAGAAACGTGATCCTGAAAACCTTCAACCTGCCAATGGCGCTATCGGGCGGAAACCTGTACCCAGCGGTGCGCAGAATGCTTCCGCAGGTTGCGGAGCGCCGAATCCGCGAAGCGTTTGACCGCCGCGATGTTAAAATGAACGGCGTGCGTGTGAAACGGGATACGCCGGCAATTGCGGGCGCGGAAATAAAAATTTATCTTTCGGACGAAGGCTTGACGCACTCGCCCGAAATTTTGTATGAGGACGCGTCTCTGCTGGTCGTGAACAAGCCAATCGGCCTGTCCTGCGAACCGGATGGCAAGGGTGGGCTGACCGTAGGGGAGTGGGTATACCAGACAAGCGAGGGTCGCCTGCTCCAAACGCCTATGCCATGCCACAGGCTGGATAACCAGACCGACGGGCTGTTGATACTGGCGAAAAATGAGCAAGCGCTCAGGCTAATGCAGCAGGCTTTCTATCGCCATCAGGTACACAAATGCTATCAGTGCCTGGTGAAAGGCGCGCCAACCCCGCCAAGCGCGGTGCGCACGGCTTACCTGTTGAAGGACGCTGAACGCGCGCGGGTGCGCGTGCTGGACCGGCCGGTTCCGGGCGCGCTAACCATCACCACCGAATATCAGGTATTGGAAAGCGGCGAGACGTCCCGCCTGAAAGTGACCCTGCACACGGGCCGCACGCATCAAATCCGCGCGCACATGGCTTATCTGGGCCATCCGCTGCTGGGGGACGATCAATACGGCGACCGAGCCTGGAACCGTGAAATGCGCGCCAAACGCCTGATGCTGTGCGCCACGGAGCTGTCGTTTTCGGTGGAAGGCGAATTTTCCTACCTGAATGCATTATCCATAACGCTGCCATGCCCATTTTAAGGAGTTGGATGAAACTGATCAGGCTGATTGTACTGGATATGGACGGAACCTTGCTCAACGCGAACGAGCAAATCCCAGAAGAAAACCTGCGAGCGCTGAAGGCGGCTGAGGCGCGCGGCGTTCACATCGCGTTTTGCAGCGGTAGAAACGCGACCGACCTCAGCTATTTTGCCAGCGACGCAACGCTGAACCGCTGCCACATCCTTTCCCTGAACGGCGCGTGCTGTTTGGACGTGCCGCACAGTTTGCCCTATGAAATTCATACCTTTGCGCCAAGCGTGGCCGACCGACTGACGGAAACCCTGCTGAAGCATCAGGTCACCTTTGCCTGCTTTCAGCAAAACCGGGTGATTGTTCTGAAAAATGATCCACGTGTGGATAAACGCAATTGGGGAACGCACGTCGCCCGGGACCACGCGGACGCTTACCTCTACGGGGAAGAAGCGCTCGCGCTTTATAAGGCGGAAGGCGTGTGCAAAGCGGTGTACATTGCCGCTGAAGCTTCGCCGCTGCTGGAACAGATTCGCAGGGAACTGGCAAGCATCGAAGGGCTATGCGTCACCTCGTCCTGGGGGAATAATCTGGAAATTATGCCCACAGGCGTGGGCAAGGGCAGCGCGCTGGCAGGGCTGGCCCACCGTCTGGGCCTGTCGCGTGAAGAAGTAATGGCGATTGGCGATTACGATAACGATTTGGATATGATCCGATATGCCGGTTTTGGGGTCGCCATGGGGAACGGCTCGGAGCGTGTGAAAAGCGCTGCGAGGGTCATCACCCTGCCCAACCGGGAAAACGGAGTTGCCTATGCCGTGCAACAATTTGTGCTAAACCCTTCCGCCGCTGTTTGATTGCGCAGAGAAAACGTCGAACACCGAAAAACGATCGCCTGTCCCAAAGCATTGAAATGAACAGGCGGGTTTCGCCGAAACCCCACATCATGGTTGGAATAAACCGGAAAACGCGCAAGCGTAAAACACGCCGCCCTCCCCCAAAGGATGGGGAAAGGGCGGCGTTATGCATATCCAAAGTCGTCGAATTAAGTATAAACGATCAGAAGGATTCCGGTAAGCGAAACCGGCGTGCACGGCGGATGAGCTATGCGAGCGCCCTTCCTATTCCTGCCGGGTGTAGCCGAGCGTACGCAAATCCTCGCGCCGGTTGCGCCAACCTTCCTTAACCTTGACCCAGAGCTTTAGGTTGATATGCGTATCCAGCAGCGCCTCGATATCGATACGGGCTTCCATACCGATCTGTTTGAGCATGCTGCCCTGTTTGCCGATGATAATGGCTTTATGCGCGGGGCGTTCGCAATAAATAGTCGCGTCGATTTCCGTAAGCCCGTCGCCGATCTTTTTCAGGCTCATTACTTCTACACCGATTCCGTGGGGCACTTCATCCTTCAAATGGTACAGGGCCTTTTCGCGGATCATTTCACCGCATAAAAACCGTTCCGGCTGATCCGTCAGCGTGTCCTCGGGGAAATACTGCGGCCCTTCCGGAAGCATGGCGATCAGCGTTTGTTTCAGCTCGTCCACCCCGTCTCCGGTTAACGCGCTGATGGGGACGATCTCGTCATACGGGTCCTTGGAAAGGCTTAGGATCAGCGCAAGCAGCTGTTCCTTGGGTATCTGATCGATTTTGTTGAGCACCAGCGTTTTTTTGATTTTTCGGTTGCTCATTTCCGTAACCAGATCCCGATCCTGTTTCGTTACGGAGGTCACATCCACCACAACCAACAGGCCGTCGATGCCCTGAAGCGCATCCTGAACGGTCTGCATCATGTATTCGCCGAGGCGGGTGCGCGGCGTGTGGATGCCGGGCGTGTCCAGAAACACAATCTGACTGTCCGGCTGCGTGCAAACACCCAGAATTCGGTTGCGGGTTGTTTGGGGGCGGTTGCTGACAATGGCGATCTTTTCGCCCAGCAGGGCGTTCAGCAAGGTGCTTTTTCCGACGTTTGGCCGGCCGACAATGGCGATAAAGCCAGAATGGTAGGTTTTCTTTTCCTGCATGGGTTTCCTCGTTTTCTCGCAAAGCGCGGGGTCCGGCTTCGACTGTATTTTGGGTGAACGGCTCAGCTCAGGTCTTTTGGGCCAAAACCGTGCGGCAACAATTCGCGAAGGGAGGCTTGGGCGACCTGATCGCCGTTCCAGGTGACCAACACGCGAATGTTCGGCGCAAACTCGTTCAGCACCTGTCGGCAGGCGCCGCAGGGCCAAGGGGCGGTGCGCTCCGCAGCAATGGCGATGGCGGTAAACTCCGTTGCGCCCTCGCTGACCGCCTTGAACACGGCGGTGCGCTCCGCGCAGTTGGTAAGGCCAAAACTCGCGTTTTCAACGTTGCAGCCCTGAAAAACGCGTCCGTCCGCGCAAAGCAGGCACGCGCCCACCTTAAAGCGGCTGTAAGGGCTATAGGAGCGGCGCATGGCTTCCCGCGCCAACGAGAGCAAATCGGCGTCCGAAGGCGCACCCGTCGTCGCGCCCGGGTCGCGGGCAACGCCCGCCAGTTGCAGCGCTTTTTCTTCCATGGTACGCATCTCCTTTTGATCGTCCGCAGCCATGTGGTCATACCCGCACAGGTGAAAAATCCCGTGCGCTAGCAGGTAACAAAGCTCCCGCCTGACCGAGTGGCCGTATTCCTGAGCCTGCGCCTTGGCATGCTCCAGTGAAATTAGGATATCACCTACAAAACAGGCGCCAATTTCCGGGTCCATTTCCTGCGCGATCTGTTTTGCGGATGTGCGCGCGGTGTGCCCCGGGCGATAACGCACCGTAGGGAAGGACAGCACGTCCGTGGAACGGTCGATGCCGCGCTGCTCCCGGTTGACAGCCTGAATGTGGGCATCGTCCGTCAGCAGCAGATGCACGGCGCACGGCAGGGATATCCCTTCCGCGACCGCGCAGCAATCCGCGACCAGCGCCAGCGAGGAAGCGTCAATTTCGCCGGGCAACGCGCCAAGCGTCGCGTCCTGTTCCCAATCAAGGTTCATGGTGAGCGCTTTCCTCCGATTCATCGGGTGTTTCGGTGGTTTCAGCCTGCGCCAACCGATCCGTTGGCGCGGCAGTTTCCTCCGCTATATCGGCTACGGCCGACGGCGCGGCAGGTTCCGCCATTCCGTCGGATATGGCCGCAGGTACGGCGGGTTCATCCGTTATGGCGGATGCGGCAGATGGGATGGGGGAAACCGTTGCCGGTTCAGCAGCCAGGTTTATGGACTGCGCTTCTGCATTATTAGCTTGCGATCCATCGCCCCGGAGCGCTGCGGAGCTTGTCAAGGCTTCATTAGCGGCCATTTCCGCATCGCGGGTGTTCACGTCCGGCTCGGGCACGCGGACAAGCTCCATGGCCTCTACCGGGCTTTCTTCCGTGGTGGGCGCGATACGGCCCGCCAGCATCTGCCCCTTAAACTGTTCCAGCGATATGGCGGGGTACTCGATCCGCTCATGGAAAACCCCGTTGAGCACGGCGGAAAAAGCCTCGCAGATTTTATCAATGTCTGCAAGCGTGACCGGCGCGTGGCTCAGCTGGCCATCTTCCAGTTTGCCGCGCACAAGGCGTGTAATAAACTCCTCAATGGCTTTCGGCGTAGGATCGGGCATGGAGCGCACAGCCGCTTCAACGGTATCGGCCAGCATGATAATGGCGCTTTCCTTGAGGTGCGGCCGACGGCCGTCATAGCGGAAATCGTTGATATCAATTGGCTGACCGTTCGCCTGCTGAAGGGCTTTATGGTAAAAATACATGACAGGCGTATCGCCGTGGTGCTCGATGATAATGTCCTGAATTTCCTCCGGCAGGTGGTTCTGCTGCGCCATCATCAAACCGTCCCGCGTGTGCGCAGTCAGGATTGCCGCAGAAACATACGGGTTGGTGTGCTCGTGCGGGTTTTCGCCAATTTGGTTTTCCTTAAAATACAGGGGCCGCTTGAGTTTGCCGATATCGTGGTAATAGGCTCCGGAGCGGGCCAGCAGCGGGTTTGCGCCAATGGCTTCGGCCGCCGCTTCCGCAAGGTTAGCTACAATGATGCTGTGGTGGTAGGTGCCGGGCGCTTCCATCAGCAACCGCCGTAAAAGCGGCTGGTTGGGGTTGCTCAGCTCCAATAGCTTGCTGGGTGTCGCCAGATGAAAAGCGGATTCCACAATCGGGTCCAACCCTACGCACAAAAGGGATGCGGCCAGCGCGCCGGCCGCGCTCCACAGCGCGTTTGCAAACACATCCTGCATGGAGGTATTGGTCATAAACCCAATGGTCAAAATCAGGCCGATATTGGTGATCGCCGTAACTACGCCCGCCAGAAGCACCTGCTGGCGATACGGCTTATGCCGGATAATCGCAATGGCAACCAACCCGCTGACAATGGAAGTCAGCAACAGGTTAACCATTTCAGTGCCGTAGGTGCTGTTGCCGCCGGCCACCAGCGAACTGACCATGATGGCAAGGGCGATGCTCGCGCCCGCCGCGCTGGCCACGCCCAGCAGGCCGGTCATCATCATCGCGCCTAGCAGCATGGGGGGCAGGTACAGATCGATCCACTTGCCCGCGATGCAAAGCGCGAGCGTCACGCTCAGGATCAGCATCTGAATCGCCAGCTTTTTGGGGCTTTGCAGAAACTCCATCCCAAACAGCAGCAGTACGAAAACATAGGCGGCCATCGCAAAAAGCACCAGCAGCGCGCCGCCGATATACATAATCAGATCGAAGTTTTCATCATCCAGCAGGCCAAGGCTTTTAAGCATTTCAAGCTGGTTGGCGGTCACACGCTCGCGCGCCAGCACAATGTTCTGGCCCTGTTTGTAGATCACCGGATCCACCGCGTCTCGCGCTTCCTGCTGAAGCTTATCGGTCGCTTCCTGATCGATCACCATGTTGGGCTGCACGACTTTCCGGAGGATCGGCGTAACCACGTTCTGCAAAAGGTCCATATCGGTTTTATAACCGATAATCTGTTGCAGGTACTGGATGGACTCGTTCAGGTACCCCTCGCGGATGGTGGTATTCATGGTGTTTTCCACCGCGGTGGTGATGTTGTCGTTCAAATCCAGCATTTCCTGATCGGTTGCGCGCATCAGCGTGTTCATCTGAAAATCCGCGAGCGGCACAAGCGTAATGAGCGCCTTGGCATATTCCAGCTCGGCGGTAGTAAACACGTAGGCTTTTTGCGCTTGCGCATCCCCAGGGGCATGCTGTTCCAGCGTTTTTTGGCCGTATTGCTGCACGGTGTTCGCTTGGGTGAGCACAGAGGTTAAATCGTGCATCACTTCGGCGGTCACGCCTTCTTTGAACAGGTAGGTTGGTTCTACCTGCTGAGCCGCAATTTCACGGTTGCGTTCGGTCGCGATTTCATCCACAACATCCTTGGAGGCTGTGATGGTGGTGTACGCAATATCGCCGACCTGCAGATCGTACCGTTCCGGCGTAATGGCGATAATGAACAGCGCGATCATCACCAGCGTGCCCGCGCCAATCACATACCAGCAACGCGCCCGTACGGAGCGAAGCCGCTTCCACAAGGTTTCGTTTGCCAGCTGGCCCTTTCTGGTGTGGGCCGAAGCCGATCGCTTTTTAGGCGTCATGCCCCGTACTCCTTCCCATTCGGTCCCGTTCAAAGTTTTCGTAGGCTTTGACCACAGTCTGCACCAGATCATGCCGCACTACATCGGAATGGGTTAGCTTGACCATCGCGATTTCAGGAATCCCGTTCAGCACCTGAACAGCCTGAAGAAGGCCGCTCTGCTTGCCAAACGGCAAGTCGGTCTGGGTATCGTCGCCGGTCACCACTACTTTGGAGCCGGAGCCAAAGCGCGTTAAAAACATCTTCATTTGCTCCGGAGTGGTGTTTTGCGCCTCGTCCAAAATGATAAAGCTGTCCGAAAGCGTGCGGCCGCGCATATACGCGAGCGGCGCCACTTCCAGCACGCCGCGCTCCTGCAGGCGCTGGTAGGCGTCCGAGCCCATCATATCGTAAAGGGCGTCGTACAGGGGGCGCAGGTAGGGGTCTACCTTCTGACTCAGGTCGCCGGGTAAAAAGCCAAGCTTTTCGCCGGCTTCAACCGCCGGGCGGGTGAGCACGATGCGCTCAATTTCCTTATTACGAAGCGCCACAACGGCCAAAGCCATGGCAAGGTATGTTTTACCGGTGCCGGCGGGGCCGAGCGCGAAAGTAAGCTCATGGTTACGGATCGCGTTCACATACTGGTATTGCCCAAGGGTTTTGCAGTGGATCGGCTTGCCGCGGTGGGTGATGGCGACCACCTCGAAAGCGATGTCGTCCAGGCGTTCCAGTTCACCTTCCTTGACGAGCGCAACCGCGTAGCGCAGGGTGGTGCGATCCACCTGCGCATGGCGGCGGGAAAGTGAAAAAAGCTTTGTAACCACATCCGTCGCCATTTGCACGTTTTCCGCGGCGCCGCCGATTCGCAGCTCGGAGCCTCGCAACGCGACCGTTACGCCCAGTTCGTTTTCCAAAATCGGCACGTTGCGTTCGTTCGCGCCAAACAGGGACAGATAGGAGTCCATACTTTCAAGCGAAAGCGTCGCCAATGTTTCCTCCGCCAAAGGGGGTTCCTCCGTTCATGACGGCGCTGATCGGCCGCCTGCGATTTTTTAACCGGCAAGCTCAATGCCGAAAGCCGGGTAAAAATCATATTCTATCATACAATAAACTACAAGTTTGTCAATGCTTTCGTGCCTGCCGCAGGGCGCGGAGGACTGTGATGCGTTCGGTTTTTCATATTTTTACATTTGCTTCCAACCGTTTCGGACCCAAGCGCAGTTTGCATGGCGTTCAGAGGCTTCGCTTCCGGCAGGGCCTCTGTTTTCCGGCTGCATTTGTTTGTAGGGAATGTTGCTTTTTTGACCAGATTGCGTATAATGTTCCATGTAGTGTCTTTTTACAAGACAAAGTAGTATGGAAGGCGGAACAAGGATGAAGTATGTAGTTTTGGTAGCCTATGCAATCATGATGATTGTGGTCATTTTCTTCACAGCCAGGAAAAACTTATCGCTCAACGGCTTTTTGCTAGGGGGCAGAAATGTTGGCCCATGGATGAGCGCATTCAGCTATGGGGCCAGTTATTTTTCTGCCGTGATTATCGTCGGCTATGCAGGCTCTACGGGCTGGAACGTCGGTTTCTCGGCAGTGTGGTGCGGCATCGGAAATGCCCTGATTGGCAGCTTGCTTGCCTGGCTTCTGTTGGCTAAGCCTACCAGACGGATAGGCGAGCGGCTACAGGTCAGCACCATACCGGGCTTTTTTGAAAAGCGCTATAACAGCAAGCTGCTAAAAATTATCGCCAGCCTGATTATCTTTGTATTCTTAATCCCGTACAGCGCAAGCGTATACAAGGGCCTCGGCAACATGTTCACCAAAGCTTTTGGGATTGATTACACCTGGTGCGTGATCGGCATCGCCATGCTGTCATCTATCTATCTGTTTGCGGGCGGCTACAAAGCGACCGCGATCAGCGATTTCATTCAGGGCTTCATTATGCTGATCGGCATTGCTGCGGTTGTGTTCTACATTGTGAAGGCAGCCGGCGGCGTTGGTACCGGCTTGCAGCTGCTGGGCACCGAGGAAATCGGCGGCGCGAATATGAACACCCTGTGGCCGCCCCAAGGCAAGGAGGTCTGGCTGTTCAGCAACGTAATCCTCACCTCGCTGGGCGTGCTGGGCATGCCGCAGATGATCCACAAGTTCTTCGCCATTAAGGATGAAAAGAGCGTCAAGCGAGCCACCGTGATTTCCACGGCGTTCGCGCTCATCATCGCGGGCGGCGCTTACTTTGCGGGCAGCTTTGGCCGTGTGGTGCTTTCCAAAATTGCCGCGCCGGACGGGAGCGGTACGCTCGCGGCGCTTGTAAACGCCGGTAAAATGCCGATGGATCAGATCATGCCTACCATGCTGACGGATACCACCCTTGTGGGCATACCGGACGCGGTTCTCGGGCTTTTTGTGGTATTGCTGCTATCCGCCAGCATTTCCACGCTGACCGCGCTGGTGCTTTCTTCTTCTTCGGTGATTACGCTGGATTTGATTGGCTCAGTCGCGCCCAAGATGAAGCCGAAAACGACGCTCTGGACCATGCGGAGCCTGTGCGTTGCCTTTGTGATTCTGTCGCTGGTGATAAACTTCCTGATGCAAAAAACGCCGATCATGTCGCTGATGTCCCTTTCCTGGGGCACCATCGCGGGTGCGTTTCTCGCGCCTTTCCTGTACGGGCTGGTTTGGCGGGGCGTTACCAAGGCGGGCGCGTTTACCGGCGTATTCGCCGGGATGCTGATTTCGCTTGTGCCGCCGCTTGCGACGGGCAACATGGCGCTTGCGCCCATCAGCGGCGCGGCGGCGATGCTCGCCAATTTAGTGATTGTTCCCGTTGTAAGCGTGCTTACCAAACAGACCGGTTTTAGCAAAGAGCATCTGGAGACCGTTTTTGGCGAAGCGAAGTAATGGTTGATTGCCTTTGTGGAACCGGGAAGCTCAGCAATATCAGAAACGCCGTCCGTTTGAATCGCGGACGGCGTTTGCCTTTTCAAAGCTGGTTTGATGGATCCAAATCCGTGATTGGTCTATTCTCGGGAGCGCACCGCCGCCATCAGGCGCGGAAGCACATATTCAAACTGTACGCCATAGCGCAGCGGCTCTCCACCCTCAAGCGTGTAGCCGATACTTGCGTGGATAAAATCCAAGGCCAGCGATGCAGCCTCCATCAGGGGTTTGCCGCTTAATAACAGGGAGAGCAGGAAGCTGGCGAAGACATCGCCGGTGCCGTGAAAAACGCCTTCAAACTTTGGGCGAAACAACAGCCGAAAATCGTCGCTTAGCCGATGATAAACCGCAATGCCGGTCTGCGCGGGGTCAAGCGAAATATCCGTAATTACAATGCTTTCCGGGCCAATTTGGGAAAGCTTTCGCGCAAGATCCAGCACATAGGCTTCCTGATAGCCGCTGGCAAGGTAAGGCTCGCCCAAAATAAACGCGGCTTCCGTCAGGTTGGGCACAATGGTGTGCGCCCTTGCGCATAGCGCGCGCATGCGCGAAGGCATGGTTGGGTCCATCAGGGAATACAGCTTGCCGTGATCCGCAAAGGCCGGATCGACAAACACGTGGGTTTGGGAATCGCACAGGAGTCCGATCATCTGGAGCACCAGTTCCACCTGCGCGGGCGAGGCCAGGTAGCCGCTGTACAGCGCGTCAAAATGAAGCCCAAGCGTCGCAATGTGTTTGGCGATCGGCAGGAGTTGATCGCTCAGGTCCAGATGGGTGTATCCGGTAAATTCACCCGTGTGCGTGCTCAGCAGGGCGGTTGGCACAATGGAGGTGTTGACCCCCGCCGCGGAAAGGATCGGGAGCGCCACCGTAAGCGAACAGCGCCCAACGCAGGAAATATCGTGAATGGCAATGGCGCGTTTTTGCATGGCTCGGCCTCCGTTTCAGGTTTTCCCTATCATACACGAAAACTAAAAAAAAGCAAGCAGGCATTGACAGCAGGCAAAAAAGTGCGGTATTGTAACAATCGATTTCACAACGGGAGGGAACGTTATGCAAAAAGCGCTGGTATCCGTAACGGGGCAGGATAAAGTCGGCATTATTGCCAAGGTGAGCACGGCCCTGTGCGAGCAGAACATTAATATTTTGGATATTTCCCAGACGATTCTCAGCGGATGCTTTACTATGCTCATGGTTGTGGATTTGCAGGGCACGCAGGAGAGCTTCCAGCAAATTGCCGATCGGTTGGCCGAACTTGGCGGCAATATCGGCGTGATGATCAGCATCCAGCGCATGGACCTTTTCGCGGCGATGCACCGCGTGTAACGGAGGGTCAACGATGATTGAAACCAACGAAATTCTTCAAACCATTCATATGATTCAGGAACAGCATTTTGATATCCGCACGGTTACCATGGGCATCAACCTGCTGGATTGCCGGAAAAACACCGACGCGGAAACCGCCGAATGCGTGTATGATAAGATTACCCGCCTTGCCAGAGATTTGGTCAAGGTGGGCCGCGACTTGGAAAGCGAACTGGGCGTGCCCATCGTGAACAAGCGCTTGAGCGTGACCCCGGCCAGCATGATTACCGGAAGCGACCCCATGCGGATTGCCGTTGCGCTGGATCAGGCGGCGGGCGATGTGGGTGTAAACCTGATTGGCGGCTACAGCGCGCTGATGCACAAGGGCAGCACCGTTGCCGAAAACATCCTGCTGGACAGCATGCCGGAGGTATTTTCAAAAACAGAACGGCTTTGCGGCAGCGTGAATGTGGGCAGCACCCGCAGCGGCATCAACATGGACGCCGTGCGCCGCATGGGGGCCATTATCAAACGCACGGCGGAGCTGACCGCGCAGCAGGACAGCTTTGGTTGCGCTAAAATTGTCGTGTTTGCCAACGCGGTGGAGGATAACCCCTTCATGGCGGGCGCGTTTCACGGCGTTGGGGAACCGGAATGCGTAGTGAACGTCGGCGTCAGCGGCCCGGGCGTTGTGCAGCGTGCTTTGGAAGCTGTTCGGGGGCAACCCTTTGATATTGTGGCGGAAACCATCAAGCGCACGGCGTTCAAGATTACGCGCGTAGGGGAATTGGTGGCGCAGGAAGCCGGAAAGCGTCTGGGCGTTCCGTTTGGCATTGTGGATCTTTCCCTTGCGCCTACGCCCGCGCGCGGCGACAGCGTGGCCTATATTCTGAAAGAAATGGGGCTGGAAATGGCCGGCGCGCCCGGCACCACCGCAGCCCTTGCCATGCTCAACGATATGGTCAAAAAAGGCGGCGTTATGGCATCAAGCCATGTCGGCGGCCTGAGCGGCGCGTTCATCCCCGTGAGCGAGGATATTGGCATGATCGAGGCCGCCGCCGCGGACTGCCTCACCATCGAAAAGCTGGAAGCCATGACCTGCGTATGCTCGGTTGGGCTGGATATGATCGCCATACCCGGCGACACTAGCGCCAACACCATCGCGGGGATTATCGCGGACGAAGCCGCCATTGGCATGGTCAACAACAAAACGACCGCCGTGCGCGTGATACCGGCTGTGGGCAAAAAGGTTGGCGACTCCATCAATTTTGGCGGACTGTTTGGGTATGCGCCCATCATGAAAGTTAACACCGCCAATAACGACGCGTTTATCGAGCGTGGCGGACGGATTCCCGCCCCCTTGCACAGCCTTCGCAACTGATTTGGCCTTCAAACGCACCGCAGACCGTTCATCGGTTTACGGTGCGTTTTCCGTTTCAGGCAGAAAGGCAATGCCCTCCGGGCTGGTGCGGGTCAGCCAGCAGCGCCGCCAGCGTTTGCGCAGGGCAAGGTATGCAAGACTCGCCTCCCGTTCGGTTTCAAATGCGCCAAAAACGGCTGATCCGCTTCCCGTCATGGTAGCAAAAGCGGCGCCGAAAGCCTCAAGCGCCGCGATCGCTTCCGCGATTTGCGGCCGTTTGGCTTCGCTCGCCTGCGCCAGCACATTGCCGGCTAAACCGCTAAGAGCGGCAAAATCGCGGCGGATAAGCGCCGCCTGCGCCGTGTCCGTTTGCGGATGGTTAACCCTCGGCAGCGCGTCAAACGCTGTAAAAACTTCGCGGGTGGAAAGCGCCTGACACGGTTGCACCGCCACCAGCGGAACGGGGCGCGCGGCGGTCAGCGGTTGAAGGGTTTCGCCAATCCCACCCACGCGCGCCAAACCGCCCAGCAGTAAAAACGGAACATCCGCACCCACGGAAAGGCCCAGCTCCGCAAGGCGTTTGGGCGACAGGTTCGTTTCCCACAGCCGGTTCAGGCCCACCAGCGCGGCGGCTGCGTCCGCGCTTCCGCCGCCCATCCCCGCGCCTACCGGGGCGCGCTTGGTTAACAAAAAGGTCGCGCCGGACCGGCAGCCGGTTTCCGCCTGCAAGGCTCGGGCCGCTTTGAGCACCAGATTATCCGGCATAGCCAGACCCTCCGCGCCGGTAACAGTGAGCTGCAATTCCTGTTGGGCGGGGATCAGGCAAAGCTCGTCGCCCAGGTCCACGCTTTCCATCAGCATATCCATCCAATGGTAGCCATCCTCCCGGCGACCCAGAATATCGAGCGTCCAGTTGATTTTTGCGCGCGCAAGCAACCGCAGCATTGCATCCAACCCTTTCTTGTGTTATATTTACCTATTATATCAGGGATTCCGGCAACGGGGAATAGGGGGGCGGGTATGGCGGAGAGGAAGGGTGTTCCGATCCTGATTTCGCTGGATGCGCAATCGACCACAGAGGGCCAGCCAGAGGATTCCATGCGCCTGATTACCACCGGGGAGCTGTTGGAAACCCCGGATGAGGTTGTCGTCCGTTATGAGGAAAGCCTCGATGAAAACGAGCCGCCACAGCAAATTGAGCTGACGGCGCGCAACCACGTAATCACCATGTCCCGCAAGGGCACCTACGACGCCAATATGGTGTTTCAAAAGGGACAACGGTACGAAAGCCAGTACCATACGCCGTTTGGCGATCTGGATATGGCGCTTTACTGCACCCGCGCCACCTACACGGCGGATCAGGAGGGCGGGGAGATTTCGTTGCAATACCAGCTGGACCTGTCCGGGCAGTTTGCTGCTGTTCATGAAATGCGCCTGCACTTCATGCGCAAAAAAGAAGGATGAACGTTTTTCCACCGCAGGCGGAGGTTCGCGCCGCTCTTGGGGAAGGCTGCTTTGTCAAACGTTCGGACGATCCGGCTGCGTTTTTCATCAGCGACGCGCCGCGCCGCTTCGCCGCCGATCGGCTGACACAGGCGGAGCAGGCGCTTTTGCAACGTGGTTTTACCTGTGCAGAAACCCCGAATGCGCTTTGGCGGATTGATTTCACTGAAGCGCGATGGCAAATGCTTTCAGAACGCTTTGGCGCCGTCGCGCCAACCGCCTTTCCGGCGCGGGAATCCATGCACGGCGTGTATGCGCTGGCGCGGCTTCTGCGGGCGCACGCCGCCCCCTGGCCAGCTCAGCCCCGGGAAATGCTGCGGCTGATGCTCCAAAATTGGAACCAGCCTGTTGCGATGGAAACACAAGCCGCCCGGTGGACGGGCGATTGCGCCCAACGGCTGCGCGACCGTCTGCCCCTGCCGTCCGCCGGGGCGGGAATCCTGTTTGCCTATATCCGGCGGGAGGAGGAAAACCCAACATGATACTGCGGTATTACGGGCACTCGCTGTTTACGATGGCCTTTCAAAGCGGCCTCACGTTGCTGACCGATCCGTATGGTGAGTTTTGCAACTATCCGCGCCAAACGCTGAAAGCGGATATCGTCACCGTGAGCCACCACCACCACGACCATGACGCGGTTTCCATGGTGGCCGGGTCGCCGACCGTGCTCGACCAGCCCGGCGTACACTCGCCCTCGCGCGATATACTGGTGACGGGCGTACCCGCCAAACATGACGCGGTAAACGGAACCAAGTTTGGGGACAACATCATCTTTGTAGTGGAAGCCGATGGGCTGAAGATTGTCCATCTTGGCGATTTGGGGCAAATCCTGACGGAACGCCAGCGTCAGGCGATTGGCACGCCGGATGTGCTATTGACCCCGGTTGGCGGCCATTACACGACCGACGCCGCGCTGGCGGTTGAAAATATCCGAATCCTGCGCCCGCGCATTACCGTGCCCATGCACTATCAAACTCAGCACAATATGGAAATGCACATCCAAACCGAGCAGCCCTTTCTGACCCTGATGAAAACGTCGCCAAAGCCGATGCCTCTGTGCAGGATCACCGCCGGCGACCTGCCCCAGCGCCCAGCCGTGATTCTGATGGCTGTAACCGCCCCGACCGAGTCTTGACAACAGACGCCCATACCCACTACAATCAACAGTAGAAACACGCAAAGGAGAAACGGATATGAAATATGTATTCATTACAGGCGGCGTGGTTTCATCCTTGGGCAAAGGCATTACGGCGGCGTCGCTGGGTAAGCTGCTCCGTGCGCGCGGGTATCGTGTAAGCCTGCAAAAGCTCGATTTGTACTATAATGTAGAGCCGGGTTTTTTAAGCCCGCTGGAGCACGGCGAGGCGTTCATCACGGAGGACGGCACGGCCGCCGATCTCGACCTTGGGCATTATGAGCGCTTTGTGGATACCACCCTTTCCGGGGATGCAAGCTCCACTACCGGCAAAATTCACCACAGGCTGATTGAGCGGGAGCTGAGCGGCGAATACCGCGGCTCCACCATTCAGGCCATACCGCATGTGGCCAATGAAATCAAACGCTGCATCCGCGAAGCTGCGGAGAACGCCGGGGCCGAGATTCAGCTGGTGGAAATCGGCGGTACGGTGGGGGATATGGAAGCCGCCGTATACCTGGAAGCGATCAGGCAAATGCGTTGGGAGTGTCCTAACCCCAACGATTGCTGCTACGTTCACGTTACGCTGATGCCCTTTATCGTTGCGGCGGGCGAGTTGAAAACCAAGCCGACGCAAAACAGCGTCAAGGTGCTGCGCTCAACCGGTATCCAACCGGATGTAATTGTGTGCCGCACGGAAGTGCCCATGACCACCGAAGCCAAGGACAAGGTCGCGCTGTTTTGCAACGTGAAGGCCGGCAACGTGATCCAGAACCTGGATGTGGATTGCCTGTACGAAGTGCCCCTCATGCTTGAAAAAGAGGGATTAGCCAAGGATGTGCTGGCCGAGTTGGGGCTGGAAAACCGCCCCGCCGATCTGGACGCGTGGAAAGCCATGTACAGGCACTACCGGGAAGTGACCCACACCCTGCATATTGCGCTGGTTGGCAAATACGTAACCGTGCCGGACGCATACCTGTCCGTAAGCGAAGCCTTGCAGCACGCAGGTTTGGCGGAGGATGTGCATGTGGCGGTCACGGCGGTCAACAGCGAGGAAATTGTGCCGGAAACCGTCGAAGCAATTCTTTCCAAATACAGCGCGATCGTGGTGCCGGGCGGCTACGGCGACCGCGGCACCGACGGGATGGTGGTCGCCGCGCAGTACGCGCGGGAAAACCGCGTGCCGTTTTTGGCCATTGGTTTTGGTATGCAGCTGACTGTTGTGGAAGCCGTGCGCAATTTGCTGAACATCCCGGACGCGAACACAACCGAGGTGGACCCGCAAACGCAGCACCCGGTTGCGCGCATCCCTGAGGACAGGATTTGCCGTAACGACAGCCGTGGCGCAACGCGGATGGGCGGCGGCGGCGTTCTGCTGCGCGAAGGGATGATTCGCTCGGTATACGGTGAAAATACCGTTCACGAACGCCACAGCAACCGTTACGAGATCGATCAGCAATATGTTTTACCGCTTGCTCAAAAAGGCTTCCGGCTGGTGGGCACAAGCGCCGAAACCGGCTACCCCGAAGCCTTTGAACTGGAAGGGCATCCCTTCTATGCGGCGGTGATTTACCACCCCGAGTTTCAGTCCCGCCCCAACAGACCGCATCCGCTGTTTACAGCGTTTATCCGGGCAGCCAAACAGGGCAGCGAGCGGTAATGAATTAGCGTGGTTAACATGGCGACAACCGTTTAACGCCTTTGGAAAAACTGGAGTATAATCCTTGTCGAATGGAATAACCCAATGCAGACGGACGCTTTCCAATGGACCGGAACGCGTCCGTTTTCCAATGGCGTTCATCCGCCCGTAGCGGCTTGGATGAAGCCCAAATATGCTGCGCACGCGGTGTATTTCGGATCTCGACAGGGTTTGGCAGTTAGTAACGTTCGCGCTAAGGCATGTGCGAAGCGGCGGCGGCCGGGCAATATGCTGGCATGCCGGGTACGTATTCCCTGCGCCTCTATTTTTCGCGCAGAAAATCCAAACCGCAACCTCGCGCCCGCATCTTTTCGCTGCAAACCCCGCGACAGTCGATTTCGCGCCCATATGCCGGCTCGCAACGTAAACAGGATTTCAAGCCGCCATCACGCGCCCGCACAATCGCCGCTGCCTGCGCCGAGCTCCTGAAGTGCGCGCCCATGCCCGCGTGGCGCAGGGCAGAAAGCTTGCCGGCGGCATCTGCCAACGGACGGGATTGTTACAATTTCGTTGAGCAGGCCGGGAGGTTTGGCAGTTTGCATCCCGTTTGGTTTGTGTTATAATTCCTTCGTATCTGACTGTTGGTCAAGCAATTTGAAGGAGGGAGTGCCCGCATGCAGCAAAACGCGCCGCAACAGCGGAGGCCTACCAAGGACTATTCGCCCCGGAAACACAAGAGCCGTGCGGCGACGGTTCTACCGTTGCTGCTGCTTTTTATTGCGCTGTTGGCGGCGATGTACTTTGTGTTTCCCAAAGAAGCCGGGAAACACGTGGGTTCGTCTATCTATGATGGGCTGGTCATCAGCGAGGTCATGGCGGCCAACTCTTCCGCTGTGCCGGACGAAAACGGCGAGTTCACAGACTGGCTGGAGCTTTACAATGGCACCGGGCAGGACCTGAACCTGGAAGGCGTTATGATTACCAACCGCACCGACCGCATCACGTTCCCGTTTCCGTCCTATGTGCTGAAGGCGGGCGAATATGTGATCGTGTTTGCTGATAACCGGTATCAACTCGATCCCAGCATGCCTTTCCACGGCAAATTTAAAATATCCTCCGTGGGCACGCACCTGTACCTGTACGACCCCAACATGTACCTGATTGACGAAGTGGTCACCCCGACCATGACCGCCGATCAGAGCTATATCCTGACCGGCGCCGATGAAAACGGCAAGAAAAAGTATGAGCTGACGGATTATTACAGCCCCGGATATGAAAACACCGAGGCCGGATTTTCCGCGTACCGCGCCGTCAATTCCACGCAAAACGGCGCGCTGGTCATCAACGAGGTTTGCCCCGACCCCAAGGTGGGCATCCCGGACGAGGATGGCGACATTGTGGACTGGGTTGAACTGCACAACACCACGAACCAGTCCATTTCGCTCACGGGCTACAGCCTGAGCGACAAGGAAAACAAGCCCCTCAAATGGCGTTTTCCCGATTCGGCAACCATCGGGCCTAACGGATACTACTTGGTGTATTGCAGCGGCAAGGATAAATTGCAGTCCAACGGCGTTCCGCACACCAATTTTTCCATCAGCGCCGAGCGGGAAACCATTGTGCTCAGCGACGCGAACGGCCATCTGGTGGATCGGGTGTCCATCGAAAACGTGCCGGTCGATTATTCGGTAGGCCGCGATAAAAACAACGAATGGCAGTTTTACGCGCAGGCAACCCCCGGCAGCGCGAACGACGCCGACGGCCAAAGCAAAACGGACGAGCTGATCCGGGCTTTTAACCCTACCGGCGTTTACATCAGCGAGGTGATGGCCTCCAACGATACGGTCGTGCTGGGCACGTCCGCCGTCACCTCGGATTTTGTGGAGTTGTACAATTCATCCTCCGATACCGTTGATTTAAGCTATTACGGCCTGAGCGACACGCTCAACCGCCCGCGTAGATGGCAGTTCCCGCAAGGGACTGTCATCGCGCCGGGCGAATACAAGGTGATCGTGCTGGACGGCAATTCCGCCGCCAGCTCCTATTACGAAATGCACACCAACTTCAGCCTGACCCGCGCGGGCGGGGAAACCATCTGTTTTTGCGACCCCCAGGGTAAAGTGCTCGACCGCATTCCGCTTACGCTGATCCCCACAGACCACAGCTATGGTCGCTCCATCGGTTACGCGGGGTTTTATTACTACAATACGCCAACCCCGGGCGCTGTTAACGGTACCGGTTATTATGGCTATGCAAGCAATCCGTCGTTTTCACAACGCGGCGGCGAATATAAAGGCTCGGTTCAGGTTTCCATTACGGTGCCGAAGGATATGGCTGTTTACTATACGCTGGACGGCGCCATCCCAACGGAAAACTCCACGCTTTACAATGCCGGCGATGTGTTTGATATCAGCCGCGTAACCGTTCTCCGGGCGCGCGCCTTTGACCCGGCAGGTTTATTGCAGCCCAGCGAAACCACCACGCAAACCTATTTGCCCAACGTGTACCACGCGTTCCCGATTGTCAGCGTCGTAGCCGACCCCAACGAGCTGTGGAGCGCTGAGAACGGTATGCTGACCATTGGGCCAAACGTGGATAAAAGCAAGGGTATCCCTTTTAAGAATACCGTTTACCGGGAGTTTGGCAAAATCGCCCGGGAAGGGTACATCGAAATGTACTTAAAGGATGGCACGCAGCTGTTCAGCCAGGGTATGGAGTTTGCGTTGCAGGGGCAATACAGCTTGGATATGCCTCAAAAATCCATGAAAATCAAATCCAAGGCCAAATACGGCGAGAAGTATTTTGAAGCCAAGCTGTTTGACGATCGGCCTTATACCGAATATAAAGGCTTTGTATTGCGCAACAGCGGCAACGATTGCGTGTGGACGCGCATGAACGACGGCTTCCAAAGCCGACTGATCGACGCGTTTAACGCCTTTAGCAGCACCCCTTCCACGGTGATCCATCAGGCGTGGAATCCAGTGGTGGTGTACCTGAACGGGCAGTACTGGGGCCACTACAACATGCGCGAACGTGTAGACCGCTATTTTGTGGCGCAGCATGAGGGGCTGGACCTGACTCAGGCAAACAACATGGACATCTGCGAAGCCAGCGGCAAGGCGTTTTTCGGCTCCAGTAAAGAATATACGGCGATGATTAAGCGCATCAAGGCCAGTTCGCCCGGCACCAACGCGAGCGATCTGCAATACATACTGGATAACATCGATGTGGACAATTACTTTGACTATATGGCCTTTGAAATGTTCTTTGGCAACTCCGACCCCGGCAACATCCGTTTTTACCGGCTGAAAACCGACGGAAGCAAATGGCGCTGGATTTTCTACGACGCGGATTACGGCCTGTTCCGAAGCGGGTTTGACAGCGTAACCTCCTACTTGAAAGAATCGGGAGCCGGCGAACAGAAGATCGACAACACGCTGATACGGAAGCTGTTGGAAAACAAGGAGATGGAAGATAAGTTCCTGACCCGGCTGGGGGAGATTTACCAGTTCTTTTCCACGGATAAGATGCTGGAAATTTTCAACGCCATGGCAACCCAGCTGGAACCGGAAATGAGCATGCACTTCGCCCGCTGGGCGGAGGAAAACGACAAGGCCATCAATATCGACTCCCCGACCACGCCGGAAGGCGCGCTCCGCTACTGGTACACCCGCCTGGATTACAACCGTAACGTGCTTAAAAAGCGCCCGACCTATTTTTACGAAATGGTTCAGGAGCGGCTGGCCTTAACCGACGAGCAGATGCTCCAGTATTTTGGCGCCAAGCCTGCCTTGCCGGATGACGCCGTTTACACCGAGGGGAAGAAGTGGGGCTGATCCGCGCATTTTATCCCGCAAACGTGGACAGCCCCGCATGGCCCGATTCCCGAACCCGTACGCTTGACAAAGCGTTAACGACTGGTTATGATGTTTCCAATTGTATGAAGGAGGACGACCCTCATGAACTTCGCGGCCCTTTTGCAATCCACCAGCGTAGCCAGCCTGGTTACAGCGTCTGGCCTTGCGGCGGAATTTAAGTCCATTGTGCCCGGCGACCTGTTTCTTGCGCTCGGGCTGGGTTTTGTGGTCGGCGCAATTATCGCTATCGTATACAAGCGCACCTACCGCGGGGTTTTATACAGCCCTTCGTTTGCGATTACGCTGATTATGCTCACGCTGATTACCACCCCGGTGGTCATGTGCATCAAGAGCGATATCGCGCTTTCGATGGGCATGGTGGGCGCGCTGTCCATTGTGCGCTTCCGCACAGCCGTCAAGGATCCGATGGACACGGCCTACATGTTTTGGGCGCTGACCATGGGCATCCTGCTCGGGGCCGGTCTGCACCTGGTGGCGATCATCGTTGTGCTGTGCATCGCGGTGCTGATGTTTGTGCTCACGTTCGTCCGGTTTTCAAGCCCGAACGCTTACCTGCTGGTGGTACATTACGACGAGTACAGCGAGCAGGCCATCAACGCCGAGCTGCGCCGTTCCGTTAAAAACTTCAAGCTTCGCAGCAAATCGCTCACCCGGGCTGGCGCGGAAATGACCTATGAGGTTCGCCTGAGCGAGCGGCACGAAATTGTGACCCGCATGCTGGATATCGAAGGCGTGCACGACGCGACGCTTGTCGCCTGCCAAAGTGAAGTTGGCGCGTAACCGAACCGCCATGCCCGTTGCGCGCGTTTGACAGCCGGGCGCAGGCGAAACCACAGCCATCAAAGGAGGCGGCGTCGGTTGCCCATTGCAGTACCGCTCAGGCATGAGCTGAAGTATTATATTAACCCGATTGAGTACCACCTGCTCGCGCACGCGCTCGATCAGGTATTGGAACGCGACCCGAACGGCGATCCGGAGTTCAATGAATATCACATCCGCTCGCTTTATTTTGACACAATTGACAACATCGCGCTTCTGGACAAGCTCAACGGCGTTAAAGATCGCGATAAATACCGCATCCGGATTTATAATTTTTCGGACCGGTTGATTCGTATGGAATGCAAAACCAAAGTGGGCAGCCTGATTTCCAAACGTTCGGTCGCTATCCCCAAGCTGTTGGCAGAGCAGCTGATCGCGGGCGACCCCACAGGTTTGGAGCGCACGCGCAGCGGGCTTTTGCAGGACGTGTTCCGTGAGATGACTACTCACTTGCTAAAGCCGGTAGTGATTGTGGACTATGTGCGGGAAGCATACCTGCACCCGGTGGAGGAAGTTCGGATTACCTTTGATAAACAGCTCCGCACGGGCCTAAATTCTCATGATCTGTTCAACCCTTACCTGCCAACAGTGTCGCCGTTCGACCATGACGACATGATCCTTGAAATCAAGTTCAACCGCGTTTTGCCGCCCTATATCCGTGATTTGATCTGCACCTACGTGCGCAGCGCGCAAAACAGCGCCATTTCAAAATATGTATGGTGCCGCAGGTTTGAAAACTTCGAGTAGGGGAACCGCGATTGAAAACCGTATCAATGGGGGAGCTGCCCGCCTGGGTGGCTCCGCTTGTTTGGGAGGATTACCGGATGAAAAAACCAATCTGTGTGCTGCTTATGATTTTGATGACGCTGAGCATGGTCGCAACAGCCTTTGCGGATGAGGATGCCCGCACGGCCCTGATCGACCGCATCATAGCCACCGCCAAAGATACGTATGACCAGGCGAACGGAAAGCTCCAGCGCGCCCAGTATTCCGGGGATATCTATGTGTGCAAGAACTTTACGGTTTACCTGTTTCGGCAAAACCGCGACGCTTTTCGCATGGAGGAGTTCCCCAATGTGGAGTTGGTAATCCCGGACAATCTGCCTAAAAAAGAGTGCACCACCTATGCTTACGGCGTACAGTGGAAGGATGTGGCGGCTTCGGAGGGCAATCCGTTTGTGGAAGCGGCCTCTTTCCGCTACGATACCACGAAAAGCATGGAGGAGAACAAGGAGATCGCGCGCGAGTTTATGATGCAGGTGCAACGCGGCGATTATTTCCAGATGTCCGCAGATTACTATTATGGCGTAGGGGCGCACAGCCTGGTGTTTATTTCCAACTATGACCCTGAAACCAAGACTGTGCACTGGACGGATTCCAACATGAAGGGCGCAACCAAGAACGGGGAACGCTATGCGCTGGTGCAGTATGACGCGGAAAAGGATATCGACTGGTTTGTGGACGCGTTCTGCCATAAAAAGCGCGGCGCGACGCTGTACCGCCTGCGCGATGATATTATTTTCGCAAATCAGTAACCGTATCTGGCCATGCGGCTCACGGAAGCTTATCAGAATACTGCCGGCAAACGATGGGGGAATGCCCAGACTGTTTGCCGGCTTTCGTATACCCCTTTATAATTGCCATGCCGCGCGGGGCGCGAGCAGGCGCGCAGCCTTTTGAAAACCATGCTGAAGATATAAAAATGCAGATTATAAAATAGGGGAATCGCAGTAGAACGGAATAAGCCGTTCATTTCATGAAGCAACGCACAGCGAATTGACCGATTCTGAAGATACAGCGTGTTGAGCGAGCAATCGGCATTCAACACAAACGAAGAGTATCATTGAGGCGCGAAGCAAAACAGGTATACTGTTCCAAACCCTCAACCCGAAAATAACACACTGTGAAAGCACTGGCGCGATCAAACCCTTTTTGAGGGCATGTTCATTAGCCGGTTCAAAGTCAGGGGTGACCGTTACGCAACCGGATTGGAAGGCAGCGAGGAAGAATCCTCCTGCCGGGCTTCACCTTCCTTTAGCGTAGCGTGGCCGTCTGCTTCCACAAGGTTCGTAACGGCTTCCGATTCTGTCGGCTTTTCCGGAACCTCGCCGAGGTTCGGGACTGAAGCTTCAGACTCCGGCGCATCCGCCGCCTGACTTTGGGCGGCGGCGGCCATGGCGTTCAGGCTTTGCAAATGGGTGTTTTGGGCAGCTTGCCGCATATGCGCGTCGCTCATGCTAGCATAATGCTTGCGCGTGGTGTTCACGTCGGAGTGCCCAAGCGCTTCAGCAACCAGATAAATATCCTCCGTTTCCTGATAGAGGTTGGTGGCGTACGTGCTGCGGAGCTTATGGGGGCTCATGCGCTTTTTCAACGGAACTACCAGCATGGCATATTTTTTAACCATCTGCTCCACAGCGCGCTGCGAAATCCTTTTTCTTTGCAACGAAAGGAAGAAGGCGTGCTCATGGCCCTGCGCGGTGGTTACTGTTTCCCGCTGTTGCAGATAGGTTTGCATCGCTTCCGCAACTTCCCGCGGGAAGTAGAGAATCACCTGATTACCGCCCTTGCGCGTTACCAGCAGAGCGTTATTCTGAAAATCAACATCCTCCAAATCGATGCCGACGCACTCGCTGACACGGATTCCCGTGCCCAGAAAAAGCATAACAATCGCGGTATCGCGCGCCTGTGTCAAGCGGTGGAATGCCGTTTGCTGAGGCGTCAGCTGATCGCCGGTGTAAATAGTGTTCAGCAATTTTTGCATTTCGTCGCGTTCCAACAGCAAAATCGGCTTTTCATGTTTTTTGGGAAGCGGCACCAGCGAAACGATGTTGGCAGGGATCCGTTGCGTCCGAAACAGATAGTTGAAAAAGGAACGCAGGGACGAAAGCTTGCGCATCACGCCATAGGTATGGTTCTTTAGCATGCGCTGCTCGCCGCTGTCCTCCTCGGTTTGCTTATAGTACAGCGAAAGATAATCCGCATAGATTTCGATATCGCGGGGTTTCAACCGGGCAATTTCTTCATCGGTGATTTCGGAAGCGTTTTCAGCCGTAAAACAGGTAAGCTCCTTCATGGCAAAATCAAAGAAGGTGTTCAAATCAATCGTATAGGCTAACCGGGTTAGCGTGCTGGTTGTGGAAAGCAGGCTCCGAATAAAGTCCGCGCAGGAGCGCGGCAGGGCGCGAAGCATCAGCCTAACGTTTTCCAGTCTGTTTTGGTCCAGTTGCTCGCGGTAGGTTAGTTCCGGCATTGTAATACCTCCTTGTAACGGAATTGTTTTGCGGCGCACACGGCCAAATGGCGCGGCATGTTTTTATATCGGTGGGCGGCGAAGAAGAAACCTCGGAAACAGGGCTAAAATCGGATGATTGATAAATTCTGGCGAAGAATGATCTACGGTCATGTTCCAAGGCAATTCTGAGTGAATTTGGGTTCATCTATTCGTTAAAGTATTCTTTAGCGCATAGTTCATGGATAGTGTACACCCTATTTGGGGATTGTCAAGATTTTTCATATGCCCGTTTCCATCCCTTTTTTTCTGCGTTAGGCCTGAACAAATCGCAAATTCAATGACAATATCACCGCTGGCGCTTGAAACATCAAAAGGTAATTGTCTTGAATCGCGTTACCCATATGCGCGAGCCTTCCGCACTCCCCCAATGTTCTTTGTTCAACATGGTAAATTATGGTATACTCTCTGATCATCCCCTGCTGAAAGCTCTGCACTTGATTTGGATTGCTTTACAACTGAAAACCCATCCGACTTAGGAGTTCTTGAAACTGTAATTGCATAAAGCAATTTAGCATAAACTTAAATTGATTATTGTAATACTCAATGATACTTTACAGGTCGCTTGCAATCCTGTACATTACGCATTGGAGGCGATTGTCAATGGACGCGATCGATCAGAAAATTATCGAGGAACTGCAACGGAACGGGCGCGCGCCGGCTTCAGCGGTGAGCCAAAAGGTGAACCTGTCGGTACCGGCTGTGCTGGAGAGGATTCGGAAACTCACAAATTCCGGCGTTATTTTGGGCTACGCGGCGCGGGTGGATCGGCGCAAACTGGGGCGCGGTCTTTTGGCATTTGTTTTCGTGCGGTTGGAAGGCTGCTCCGGCATCGAGCCTTTTCGGGAACAAATGGCGCAATTCCCGCAGGTGCTGGAATGTCACCACATTGCCGGCCCCTATGATTACTTGCTGAAGGTTGCGGTGGAGCATACGGACGCGCTGGAACATTTTCTGACCGTTCAGCTCAAAACGTTTTCAGGCGTTGCGGAAACCAACACGCAGATTGTGCTGGCAACCCTCAAGGAGGCTTCCAATGGGTAAAATGGCAAGCGCCGTATTTCAGGGGTTCCGGTTCGGCATGCTGTTGCAGTTGGCCATCGGCCCGGTGTGCCTGCTGGTGCTAAACACCGCGGTAACCAGCGGCTATGCGGACGCGTTTACGCTGGTTTCCGCGGTTGCGCTCGCGGACGCGCTTGAAATTGCGCTTGCCCTGCTCGGGGCGGCCGCGCTACTGCAAAAAGCAAGGGTGAAGCGCATGGCAGGGTTGTTGGGCGGCGTGGTGCTTATGCTGTTTGGTTTGGACGCAGTTTTGGGCGCGCTTGGGCTTTCCCTGCTACCGAACATCAGGGTTTTGACTCCGCAAGGCGGCGGAATGTTCTGGCAAGGGCTATTGTTCACGCTTTCCAACCCGCTAACCCTTCTGTTTTGGGGTGGCGTTTTGACCGCGAAAGTGGCTCATAATCATGCTGACCGAAGCGAACTGTGGATGTTCGCGGTCGGCTGCGTGCTGTCAACGGTCTGTTTCTTATCCGTCGTTGCCTTGCTCGGCGGTTTGCTGGTCAACCGAATTCCCGGCGTTGCGGTGCAGGGGTTAAACGCAATGGTCGGCCTTGCATTGATCGGTTTCGGCCTGCGGCTTGCGCTTCGAAAGCCCGACGCCATGAATCAACCCAACCGCGATAACGCATGTGAATCATAAAGCCGCTATCGCTGAGTAGCGCATCGCCCCATCCTGCTGCAGACCCGTTGAATCTGAATCGGCGCGAACGCATAAATGCTCCGGACACGCCCATGGGCCGCAAAGAGGCGGATTCAGGCGGGAATTGCATGCTATGGCTTGCAAAACCGGTTTTGATGTGGTATCCTTTACAAAGAACAAATGTTTGCAAGGGGTGTGAGCCTATGAGCAATCCGCGTGGCGATAGCCAAGCCCGAATCCTTGAATACATTGAAAAAATCACCCATCAAAAGGGATATCCGCCTTCGGTGCGTGAAATTTGCGACGCAACGGGCCTAAAATCCACCTCCACAGTCCACGGCCATTTAATTCGGCTGGAAAAGAAGGGCCTGATTTCGCGCGATTCCATGAAACCCCGCGCCATCAGCCTCCCCTATGATCGGGACGCGACGCAGTTTGAGCGGTCGGGCATGGTTTCCATTCCCATTGTGGGGCGGGTGACCGCAGGCGCGCCTATCCTTGCGACCGAAAACATTGAGGAGTACATCAGCCTGCCGCAGGCCATGCTTGGCGACGGCGAGCATTATGTACTCAGCGTGCGCGGTGAAAGCATGATCGAGGCCGGCATTATGGACGGCGATTATGTGGTGGTTCGGAAACAGCCGCAAGCCTATAACGGAGATATCGTCGTCGCCATGATCGAGGACGAAGCTACCGTGAAACGCTTTTACAAAGAAAATGGGGTTTTCCGGCTCCAACCTGAAAATTCGACCATGAAACCGATTATCGTGCCGGAAGTGACCATTCTGGGAAAGGTCGTGTCCCTATACAGGGTTTACTAAGGCTCTGACCGAGCCGCAACGGGAGGTAAGCAGGCATGACATGGTGGGAAGCCGGTTTGCGCTTGTTGCTGGCGGTGGTGATCGGCTGTGTGATCGGCATCGAACGGGAGCGGAAAAACCGCCCGGCCGGTATGCGCACCCATGTGCTGGTGTGCGTGGGCGCAGCGACCATCGCCATTGTGGAAAGCCTGATGATTGCCGATACCGTAACCCTCAACCTGAATACCGCCAACAGCACCGGCGTAGGCGTAAGCTTTGGCAGGCTCAGCGCGCAGGTCATCAGTGGAATTGGCTTTTTAGGCGCCGGAACCATCTTTATCAGCCAAAAGAAAATTGCTGGGCTTACGACCGCCGCTTCCCTTTGGAACGCGGCGTGCTTGGGCATTGCGGTGGGCATGGGATATTATATGATCGCCGTGGCAGGTTGCGCGATTGTGATGGTCACGCTGTCCCTGCTGCAGCGGATGATCCACGTGAACGCCGTTAAAAATGTGGAGATCAAGTTTGTGCACAGGGTGGAAACCATCGCCTTTGTGAACGAATATTTCCAGAGCATTGGCGTAAAGGTGCTGGATGTTGATTTTCACGTGGAAAACAAGGGCGGCGACAACCTCTATACCAATGTGTACACCCTGGATATGCAGGGCAAGGCGACTTATATGGATATTGTGAACAAGCTCTCCGAAAACGCGAACATTCAGGGCGTGCGGACGAGGAATACATAAGGGGGCTGTGCAATGGAAGCGCACAACATTGTCGTCGTGGGCGGCAACAATGTCGATATCAACGCGACGTCGCTAACGCAACTCGTCTATGGGGATTCCAACCCGGGCAATATTTACACCGGCCTTGGCGGCGTGGGCAGGAACATCGCGGAAAACCTGATCCGTATGGGCCAGAAGGTAAGCCTGATATCCGTTTTTGGAGACGATGAGTTTTCCAGACTGGCGCAGGCGCAGGCCAAGCGGATCGGGATGGATTTGTCGGATTCTATTTTCGTGAGCAACGCGCCCAGCTGCGTTTATGTGTGCATCAACGAGCCCAGCGGAGAAATGGCGGTTGCGGTAAACGATATGGAGCTTTGCAACCGGATTACTCCGGAGTTTCTGGCCGCAAAGTTGGATAAGTTGAACGCCGCAGACGGCATTGTGATTGACGCGAACATTTCCGAAGCCGCGATCGACTTTCTGGTGCAGCATTGCAGCGTGCCGATGTTTGCGGATGCTGTGAGCGCAAAAAAAGCCTCGCGGCTGCATCGCTCTCTCCCCCACCTGAAGGCGCTTAAATCCAACCAAATTGAAGTGGAACTGCTTACGGGGCTGACCATTTCCCATGAGCACGCCATGACCAGCGCGGCGCAGACCCTGCACCAGATGGGCGTGGAACTGGTGCTGATTACGCTTGGCAGCCGCGGGGCGTTTGCCTCGGATGGCAACACCCATTTGTTTGAACATCCCTTTTCCCAACACCTGATTAACACGACCGGCTGCGGCGACGCCTTCATGGCGGCGACGGTGATCGGCATTTTGGAGCGCAGAACCCTGAACGATATTCTGCGAATGGGGCTGGCAGCGGCCACCCTATGCGGAATGAGCGAGCAGGCCGTGTCGGAACAAATGAGCATGCAGGCCATTGAAGGGGTCCTTCAGGGCGTGCAAAGCACACAGGAGGCTAATGTATGAATCCGTACCTGAACGTATCAGACGAAGTGCGGGAGGCGATCGCCGCGAATCAGCCGGTGGTCGCGCTGGAATCCACTATCATCTCCCATGGCATGCCGTACCCGCAAAACGTGGAAACGGCGCTGCTGGTGGAAAAAACGGTGCGCGAGAGCGGCGCGCTGCCCGCTACCATTGCCATTTTGCAGGGCAAGCTTTGCGTGGGCATCACCCCGGAGCAAATCGAGTATTTGGGTAACAAGGGGCTGGCGGTCAACAAAGCCAGCCGCCGCGACTTGCCCGTGCTGCTTTCCCGCGGGGAGGACGGAGCCACGACCGTAACAACTACCATGATCGCCGCCGCGATGGCGGGCATTCGTGTTTTTGCGACCGGCGGCGTTGGCGGCGTGCACCGCGGGGCGGAAACCACCATGGACATCTCCGCGGATTTGGAGGAACTGGCGCAGACGGATGTATCGGTTGTTTGCGCGGGCGCGAAATCCATTCTGGATCTGGGGCTTACGCTGGAATATCTCGAAACGAAAGGCGTGCCGGTCATTGGCTACGGCACCTCGGAATTGCCGGCGTTTTACTGCCGAAAGAGCGGTTTTAACGTCGATTACCGGCTGGATACCGCCCGTGAAATCGCGGCGGCTATTCATGCCAAAACGCTGTGCGGTTTACGGGGCGGGATGCTGATTGCAAACCCCATTCCGCAGGAATATGCCATGCCGGAGGATCAGATGCAGGCTTGCATCCAACAGGCGATTGACATCGCCAATGCAAACGGCATCCGGGGCAAGTCGATTACGCCGTTCCTGCTGGACAAAATCAAAACCCTCACGGACGACCGCTCCTTGGAGGCCAACATTCGGCTGGTGCTAAACAACGCCAAGCTGGGCGCGGAAATCGCCAGCGCGTTGTGCGATATGGAAGCGTAACCTGCCGGCTGTCAGCGCATACCCATATTGCCGTTGATGAAGCGGAAGGAAAACGGACAGCCCGAACTAGCGCCTTGGCGTTTTGAAATACAGATTCGCAGAAACGGTAGCCATCCATAACGCTTTGGGAAACCGTTTGAATAGGCCAGGGGCATTTCGGTTCCCATCACATCGATGCAAACAACCGCCGCCGCATCAGTAGTACGATTGCGGCGGCGGTTTGATATTTCCATCCATTTTGGGTGAAGATGGATATCAGGGGCTTGAAACCAATTTTTCAGATACTTGTTTTCAATAAGCTGAAATTTATTGTGACGAAGTTTGTTTTCGATGAGCGAAAAGCAATTCGGGTAAAGCCTCTTTACAGTAATTTGAGGTCGGTTATAACCAATGATTGCTTTCAGCGTACCGAAACGGATGTACTCGCTTCAAGGCCGTCCCAATCCCCTCAAAAAACCGACCAGCTTTGCGCACTGCGCGAGGCTGTTTTTCTGCACCGTCACAAAAATTCGCGCGCGATTGCCAATCGCTTCTCGCTCCGGTTTGGGCAAACGCATCAGGTCGCGGACAGCGGTAACGATCCCTTGGGCATTCTGAGGCTCCATGTAGCGGAGGAATGGATCATATTCACCGGGGATTCCTTCCAATTTGCAGCACAGCACAGGTTTGCCGCTGCGCATATATTCCAGCGTTTTGGAAGGGAAGGAATAGCGGGTGTACGCGCCTTGCGCTGTGCGGGGATTGATGAGCGCGTCGGCTTTGGATTGCAGCGCGAGCGCCGTATTTTGGGTCACAAACCCAAAATAACGGATCGATTCGCATGCTTTGGCGGTTGCGACAATGTCCGCTTCCATATCGCCGCGCCCACACAGCCACAGCTGCGCTTCCGGCATTTGCTGAAAGGCTTCAAGCATTGCCCCGATTCCCAATTCTCGGTTCAGGGTGCCGGTATAAAGTACCGCAGGCCGGGGATCATTCGGCGTTTCTACATCACCTTCCGTCGATGGCGGCGGGTCGGAAATCAGCCCTTCCATAACGAGGAAAGGCCGTTCCCCCACATGTAACGCGTCAGCCATCGGTTCGGTGAGTAGCACAAAGCCATCCAGCTGCTCGCAAAGCGCGAGGCTTTGGGAACCGCGCGCATATTCCAACTTTCTCAAAAGCCCTTTTCGACCGCTGGAAATACCCAGTTCATTGGGCAAATCAGTAACAATGGCGCAAACGGAAACCTCCGGATGTTTTAGTTTAACAGCGGCAACCGCCTGCAAATACGGCAAATAAAGCGTATAGAGCAAAACGGTGCGGTTGTCGGGCGAGGCTGCAATCCAACGTTCTATTTCTCTGCGGGCGCGAACGGCGCGCGTATGTTGCTTGAACCACGGCAGGTTCAGGCTGCCAACTTCCCGAAACCGTTCAGGATACGTATGGGAACGCAACACAAGCTTGCGGTAACGCGTTGGAAACACGCCTACGGGAAGCGAATTCACCACCGAAAGCTGCTCATTCCCCGTTAAATTGCGAACGATGCCCTCTAAAAAAGCCCACTGGTAGCTGTTGATTTGGTTTTGCAGCCCATCGCGGGATTGCGAGGCCACAGCGTTTACCGCGGACGGATGGTAGGCCAGACTCAGGAACAGCACATTCATGAGCAAGCCTCCCGGTAAAGCGCCAGATAAGCCTGCGCTGTGGCTTGGCTGTCAAACTGTTCCGCCTGCCCGAGGCACGCTTCACGCATGGCGGGCTTTTGTGCGCACAGGCGCAAGGCTTCCGCCGCGAGGGTTGCGACATCCCCCTTGGGAGCCACCGCGCCGCATGCGCTGTTAACGCATTCCGGGCAACCCCCTGTGGCAAACACCGCAACCGGCGTGCCGCAGGCGAGGGCTTCCAGATTCACCAGCGGCATATTATCCTCAAGCGTCGGATTGATCAGGCAGTCGGCCGCGCTATACCATTGCGCTAGTTCCTCGGTGGACGCGGTTCTGGGCAGCCCCAAGATGGTTTTCGGGAGCGCCGCGATTTGCGCCTCGGTAAGCCCCAAAACCGTCAGCCGACAGGCTGGGCCAAGTAAATCCGCGAGCGCTGGCAGGAAGGCGTAACCCTTGCGGGCTTCCCATTCCGACGCGACTGCCAGCGCCAGATAACTTTCCGTGAGGCCGTACCGCTCCCGCAGGTCGCTTTCCCTTGGGTAGAAAATAGCGCGGTTTACACCGTTGTAAATCAGGCGGTTGGGCGTTTTGCTCAGAAACGATTCCCCGAGCAAGTCCTGCATCCACCGGCATGGAGCAACCAGCGTGAGCGTTGGCAAATCCGTAAAGAGGGCTTGCCTGCGCCGGTAGTTGCGTCGGCTCCCGTCAAGCCCTATGCAAACAGGGTAGCTTCGCTGCTGCGGGCAATCATGGCATTCGGTTTTCCATCGGTCGCAGCCGGCAAAATCAAAATATGCGCAGTGCCCGGTGAAGGGCCAGCAATCATGAAGCGTCCAGAACACGGGCACATTCGCCCGTTTGAGGTATTGAAACAGCAGCCGGTGGTTCAGGTAGCATCCGTGTAGGTTGTGCAACTGAATCACATCCGGTTGGTAAAGCCGTAAAAACGCAATCAGCTTACGCGTTGCGCGAATGCTTCCGTAGCCTTCCATATCCATAAGTCTCCGGATCAGCCCATGCCATTTGCGCCCGGCGCGGCCGCCAACACGCAGGGCGTACACATCCGCCTCGGGCGGCACCGTGCCTGTGCCAAACCCAATCAGGGTTTGCGAATTTTCATGCGCGGCGCAATCGGCAATGTCCGTGGCGATCCGTCCTGTGCTTCCGGAACCGCAATAGGTGTTTAATTCAAATATCTTCATGGTTGCCCCCACTCAGCTGCAGTAGCAGCGTTTCCAAACGATCCATGTGCCCAGCCTTGGTGAAATGCTCGCGATAGTAACGGCGGGCATTCTCCCCCATCTGCGCCTGATCGCCGCGGAGCATAAACGCTCGCACCGTATCAGCAAAAGCCTGCGCATCCTCCGGGGGCGCGCACAGGCCGCAAGCCGCCTGATCCACAATGTACGGCGTTTCGCCCGCGATGCTGCCTAAAATCGGTTTGCCGGCTGCCATGTAGCTTTGCACCTTGCCGGGGAGCGTGTCGTTTACGCTGAGATCATTTTTCATGCTCACAAGCATCGCGTCCGCCATGGCGTAAAACGCGGGCATGTCGGTCAGCGGCCGGCGCCCGTACAGGGTCACGGTATCCGAAAGCTCAAGCTGCTTCACCAGCGCCTGACAGGCGGCAAAATTGGAGCCGTCGCCCAGAATATGCCAACGGATCGGTTCATTTTTCAGCATATGGGCGGCTTGGATGAGCGTTTCCACGCTTTGCACCTTGCCGATGTTGCCCGCGAAAACAAACTGCCAACCGTCGGCAGGCTGTTTTTGGGGCAATGTGTCAAACAGCGAATCGGCAAACTGCGGCAGATAGTGCTCATCCGGTACGTCGATCCCGTGCACGCTGTGCAGATAGCCCTGAAACCGCTTGGACGAGTACAGGAGCACATCCGCCTTGCGGTACACCCACCGACTGACCCGCTTCATAAACGCATACAGCGCCGACCCCTCGAAAACGTTCATTGCCGCAAGGCAAGCCGGCCAAATATCCAGCACATAAATGACCAGCTTTTTACGGCTGAAACAGCGCAACAGCGCCGCGGGCAGCGACATCAGCACCGGCGACGTGGAATAGGCGTATATTACGTCATAATCCCGCTTTAAAAACAGCGCCTTCCAGCACGCGGAAAACATATAGCTGCAGTAGTTGATCGCAAGGCCCAACTTGGTGTTTTTTCTGCCCACCTCAAAACACCTGCGAACTCGAACGCCGTTGATTTGCTCGCGCCGCCGCCGAAAACGTTTATACTCTTGCGGCACAACCCCGCTTGGGTAATTGGGCAACCCGACAACCGCCGTAACCTGATGCCCGCGCGCGACTAAATCTTCACAGATTTCCGTGATGCGAAACGGTTCCGGCCAGTAATGCTGGCATACAACCAATACTTTCATTCCATCCCGCCCTGCTTTTCTCAAGCGTTCGCAAGCCTGCGGCGCATTTCAAGCGCCCCCGCCTGCGCGCGCCTGAGCAGATCGGCCGGGTCCAGCGTCGTAAACTGGCCGTTGCGGTACAGCACCTTGCCGTCTACCATGGTTAGGCAAACGTCGCTGCCCTGCGCCGAGTAGATCAGGTTGGATTCCAGATCGGTACGGGGCGTCATCTGCGGCGTGTTCAGGTCCAACAAAATCAGGTCCGCCAGATAGCCTTGCCGCAGCAAACCCAGACGATCATACCCCATGGCTTTTGCGCCTGCCACCGTGGCAGCCGCCAGCGTCTGCGCGGGGGTCACCACGGTTGGATCCAGCGTGGTGCCCTTTTGCAGCATGGGCATCAGTTTCAGTTCCTCCCACAGGTTGAGGTTATTATTGCTGGCAACGCCGTCTGTGCCCAGCGCGACCTTGCATTCTGCCTTGAGCATTTTGGCGATTGGCGCAATGCCGCTGGCCAGTTTCAGGTTGCTGACCGGGTTATGCGCAATGGTCACGCCATGCTTGCGGAAAATTTCGATATCCGCATCGTTAAACCATACGCAATGCGCCGCGATCACCGGCGAATCCAGAATCCCCATTTGCTCCAGATAGGCCGGCGGGGTGACCCCGCGGCGCTTCAGGCAGCCCTGAAGGTCAAAGTCCGTTTCGCTCACATGGATATGGATCGGCAGCCCCATCTGTTTGGCGGTATCGGCAACCTTGCGGATCAACTTTGGCGTGGTAGCGCCTTCGGAATGCGGCGCGAGGGAAAAACGGATTCGGTCATTGCAGGTGCGGTTCCACTTTTCCGCCATGGCGACCCCTTCGACCATATCGGCGCAACTCTCGTCAAAATCCACAATGCCGTGCCCGAGCAACGCTCGCATTCCGTTATCACGCACGGTTTCAGCCATCGCGTTGGTGTAGAAATACATATCGTTAAACGAGGTGGTGCCAAAGCGAAGCATTTCCATACAACCAAGATCAGTCGCGGTGCGAATCAGCCCCTCGTCCCACTGCTTTTCCAAGGGAAAAATCGCCTTATGCAGCCAGTCGTCCAGCGTTAAATCCGCGCCAACGCTGCGTAGAAACGTCATAGGCGTATGGGTGTGCAGGTTGATAAGCCCGGGCATGCAAAGGCGCCCGGTACCGTCGATGGTTTCATCCGCCGCAAAAAAAGGCGCACTCTCCATGGGGCCGGCATAGGCGATCAGGTTGCCGTCCACTTGAACTTCGGCATTTTCAATGAATGGGATTTGGCCCTCCCCGTCAACGCCGGGGGTCAGGATCACATGGGTGATGCGGGTGCGCATGAAGGCTCCCTCCTGTTTGTCAAAAAGTAACTGTATTATACCATGGAACGGAAAACCCGGCAACTGCGGCGCTTGCAGACGGACATCCCAGCCGTGCGCGATGAAAGCGATTCGCAGGTTTCGCAGCCCAAAGGAGGATGGCATGGCAAACCCGTTCACGCGGAATCCGCATGAAACCGAAGCGCGCTTTTCCGTAAAATCAAGCGCGCCCCTCCCCCCTACGCGCCGGCAAAATCAAAGGCATTGATTCGGTTTTTAGGATGTTTGCGAAATGTTTCTTGACTTTTTTGTGAAAATCGACTACCATAAAGTTAACCGCTTGCAAACGATTGCGCATCATGGGAGGCGTCGATATGGCATTTCAGGTACACCCTTGGAAAGTGATCGAGCGTGGGTTCGATAAAGGCGAGGTACGGCTTTCCGAAAGCCTGACATCCACCGGCAACGGATATATGGGCATGCGTGGCAACTTTGAAGAGGATTTTTCCGGCAACACCCATATTGGCACCTACATCGGCGGCGTATGGTTTCCGGATAAAACGCGCGTAGGCTGGTGGAAAAACGGCTATCCGCAGTATTTTGGCAAATCCATCAACGCGGTGCGCCTGATGGGTTTCCATATTGATATTGATGGCGAGCCGCTGGATTTGAACCAGTGCATGTACAGCGATTATTACCGCGAGCTGGACATGCAAACCGGGATTGTGCTGCGCACCTTTACGGTGAACACCGTCAAAGGGAGCGTGGCGGTGCGCGTGGAGCGTTTTGTTTCGCTTGCGGAAAAGGAACTGCTGGCCATTTCCTATTCCGTTACGCCGGACTATGGCGCGATTGTGACCATGAAACCCTATCTGGACGCGCGCGTGCATAATCTGGACAGCAACTATAACGAAACCTTCTGGGATATGCTGGAAGAAGAAGAAACCGAGGATGCGCTGGGTCTGCTGACCAAAACCAGAGATAACCCCTTTGGAACCCCCCGCTTTGCCGTGGCCGCCGCCATGGGTTGCTGGGCGGATAACCTTGGGTTGGATACAAAACACATGGACGAGGGGTATGTGGAAGAAACCTATTCCGGCCCCATCGACGCGGGCGAAACCGCCCGGCTTGAAAAATACGCGCTTTGCTTTACCAGCCGCGATTATGATGAAAAGCTGTTGCTGACCATGGCCCTGAAAGCGGCCGCCCGCGCCCGTGAAATCGGCTTTGAGGACCTCCGGCGCGCGCATGTGGCAGCCTGGAAGGCGCGTTGGGACAAATGCGATGTGGAAATCAAGGGGGACGACCGCGCCCAACAGGGCATTCGGTTTAACTTGTTCCAGCTGCTGAGCACCTACTCCGGCGAGGATGCGCGGCTGAACATCGGCCCCAAAGGCTTTACCGGCGAAAAGTACGGCGGCGCGACCTATTGGGATACCGAAGCCTTCTGTTTCCCGGTCTATATGGCAATCGCCGGGCAGGAAGTGGCGCGGCAACTGCTGCTGTACCGCCACATGCAGCTGGAAGGCGCGTACCATAACGCGAAGATGCAGGGCTTGAAAGGCGCGCTTTATCCCATGGTCACCTTTACGGGCGTTGAGTGCCACAACGAGTGGGAGATCACCTTTGAGGAAATCCACCGCAACGGCTCCATGGCATATGCGATTTTTAACTACGTTACCTATACCGGCGACGAGGAATACTTATTTGCGCAGGGCTTGGATGTGCTGTGCGGCATCGCGCGCTTCTACGCAGACCGCGTGCATTATAACCCCCGCAAAGCGGTGTATATGATCCACGGCGTTACCGGCCCCAATGAATATGAGAACAACGTGAACAACAACTGGTACACCAACCGCATTGCCGCGTGGAGCATCGCCTACTTCTGCGACGCATGCGACCGCGCGCCTCAGGCGCGGCTTGCGGCGCTAACCGTCACGCAGGCGGAGATTGCCCATATGCGGGATGTGGTAGCCCGCATGTATTACCCTGAAGATCACGAGCTGGGCATCTACCTGCAGCAGGATCTGTTTTTGGATAAGGAACTGATTCCGGCGGCCGAAATCCCCGCCGAGCAGCGCCCGATTAACCAGCACTGGTCCTGGGACCATATCCTGCGTTCCTGCTACATTAAACAGGCGGATGTGCTGCAAGGGCTGTACTTCTTTGACCATCTGTACGATTTGGATACGAAGAAGCGCAATTTTGATTTTTACGAGCCGATCACCGTTCACGAAAGCAGCCTGTCGCCCTGCGTGCACGCGGTGCTGGCGGCAGAAATCGGCTATCACGAAAAGGCGATGGAAATGTACCAGCGCACCGCCCGCTTGGATTTGGACAACATCAATAACGACACCGCGGACGGCCTGCACATTACCAGCATGACGGGCAGTTGGCTTTCCATTGCGCAGGGCTTCGCCGGCATGCGCACGGTAGGCGGCCTGAGCCTGAACCCATTTGTTCCCGCGCCTTGGGAAGGCTATGCGTTCCAGTTTGAATACCGGAACCGCCTGATCCGGGTGGAAGCCAGGAAGGGATTGGCCACGGTTCGGTTGCTTCATGGCGAATCGCTGCAACTGACGCTGTGCGGTCAGCTCCAAACCCTGACGGATGAGATTTCCCATCCCATCGACTGACGCTATCGGCGAAAGTCCGTTTGCTTCTATTATAATGTTAAGCGTAATACGCATCGCGCCCCGAGCCGGGAAACCGGCGCAGGGGCGCGATGCGCATACTCAAGCTTTGTAGGGCTGCTGGCAAGGGAGCCTCGCTTCCATGCCCTTCATTCAATCCACAAAACAGAAAACCGCCCCAAACCGGCCATGCGGCTTCGGGGCGGTTATACACTTACATTCACTTTGTAATTTGCGGCGCGTCCAAACGGGCCGAGCCATCCCGATCCAGAAAGAAAACCGCCACGGTGCCGGGGCCGGCGTGAGAGCCGACAATCGGACCGATCTGGGACATCAGGATTTCCGGAACATGCAGCTTTTCTTTTAACTTGTCGGCCAGCCAGAGCGCGTCCTTTTCGCTGTCGCCATGGCTGATGAACATGGTTTGCTGCTCCGGGTGGAGCGCGTCCTGCTCCACCTTTTCAAAAAGCTCCTTGAGGCTGTGCTTGCGCCCCTGTACCTTTACGCGGGGAATCAGCCGGCCCTTCGGGTCAACATTCAGCACAGGCTTGATTTTCAAAATGGAGCCGAGCGTGGCGCTCGTCGCGGAAAGACGGCCGCCGCGGTGCAGAAAATGCAAATCAGTTACTGTGAACCAGTGAATCACGCGCTGCGCGTTCTCGTTTACCCACTGCAAGGTTTCTTCAAAGCTGTGGCCCGCGTCGCGGTACTGCAAGGCGTAATGTACCAGCAACCCCTCGCCCATGCTGGCGCAACGGGTATCCACAGATACCACTTTCCGCTGCGGAAACATCTCCCGCAGTTCTTTTTCCGCTGCCTTGCTGGTCATATACATACCGCTTAAACTGCTGGAAAACACCAGCATCAGTACGTCGTAGCCCTGCGCCAGCAACGGCGAAACGTGGCTCATCCATTCCGCCTGATTCACCTGAAAGGTGGTGGCGACCTTACCGTCAATCAACTGATCGTAAAACTCATGCACACGCCCCGCAAGCGTATCGTCCGTGAGGTCGATCTCGCTCACCTTGCCGTCAATCTGGTACGACATGGGCACAATGTGCAAGTCGTGCTGATGCTTTATGTAGTCTACGGGCAAATCGCAACACGCGTCCGTAACAATCCAAAAGGACATGGTACCTACCTCCTTACTCATAAAACCATAAGGGCACGCAGTATCATAGCAAAATTATGCTGTGAAGTCAACGCGATCTTTACCTTCCGATAACCTGCTGTTAACCTGCCGGGGGTTTCAGAAACGAAAATCTCATGAAATTCTCATCAAAGGGTCAGCTTTTTCTCAAGCATCCGGCGCGCGGGTATGGTATGATTTGATCGTTCCAAAAACCCTGTTTCCTATTGAAGGAGGATGAACCTTATGGCACAGTACACGATTGAAGATATTGAGATTATCCGGCAAAAAAGCGGCATTTCCTACGAAGAAGCGGTCAATTTGCTGGAATACCACAACGGAAGCCTGGCGCGCGCCCTTGTGGATTTGGAAAAAAACGGGCGCATCCGGGATTCGAAAGCCAAGCCCGAGGGCGGGCGGCGCAACCGGCACGGGCTTTTTAACTACCTGTTCCGCCTCCGCGTTCAAATCCTGAAGGGGAATGTGACCATCGTCAACCTTTCCGTGCTGTTTTTGATTTTAGTGCTGCTGATGGCCCCGTGGGTGATTGTGATTGGCGCGATTCTGGCGCTGTTGCTGGGGTACCGGTTTTCGTTTGACCGGGACAGCCGTGATTTTTCCGAGGAATCCTTTGAGGATATGATGAAGAACGCCGGCAGCAACGTGCGCAATACGGTGTTCACGATCGCCAGAGATTTCGGCGGAACCGCCCAGAATCAGGATAAAACCGCCGGCGCGGCCGCAACCGCCGAGCCGGAAACGCGCAGCGAAAGCCCCGCGAGCGGCACCACCCCGGTGAACGTTCAGTTTTCCGAGGACGGCAATGTGCGCGTTACGGAAACCCGCGACGGCTACCACGAAGCGGATATCCAGTAACGGGGCGTTCCGGCCGTCGACGGCCCGGATTCCTTTCGGCGCGCACTGTTGCCGAAAGGAATTTTCTGTTATACTGTTCTCGATTCGGAGGGAATACCATGAGTAAAATCGTCATTATCGAGGACGAAGCCAAGATCGCCCGCTTTGTGGAGCTGGAACTGAAACATGAAGGCTACGACGTGCAAACCGCGTTTGACGGGCGCTCCGGCCTTGCACTGTGCGAAAGCTGGCAGCCGGATTTGCTGATTCTGGACCTGATGCTGCCGGAAATCAGCGGGATTGAAGTATGCCGCAGGTTGCGCCAGCAAAGCGATATCCCCATTATTATGCTGACCGCCAAAGACGATGTGAGCGATAAAGTCATGGGGCTGGATATGGGCGCGGACGATTATATGACCAAGCCGTTCGCCATTGAGGAACTGCTTGCGCGCATCCGCGTGAGCCTGAAAAAACACCGCGTGGACCGCAGCGAAAACAGCGGCGCGCTGGTTGCGGGCCAGTTGAAGCTGGAACCCGCCAGTTACAGCACCAGTTTTGCCGGGGAACCGATCGCGCTCACGAAAAAGGAATTTGACCTGCTCCACTATCTGTGGCAGCACGAGCATACCGCCGTATCGCGCGATGAACTGCTGACCAACGTTTGGGGATACGATTTCACAGGCGATACCAACATTGTGGATGTGTACATCCGGTACCTGCGCCAAAAAATTGACGACCGGTACGGCGTAAAAACCATCCATACCATCCGGGCCGTCGGCTACATGTTCCGTTATGAGCAATAAGCGAAGCGAGCACGAGGCTCGCCGGCAGGAGGCGCAGCGCAAGGCGGAAGCGCGCGCGACCGTACGCGCCGAAACAACCGGTAAAGGCTTCCGCCGCCTGACTTCATATGTGGGCAACTGGTTTGGACTGCTGTTCAGCAGCCTGCGCTTTTCGCTGACCCTGCGCATCGCCATGCACTACAGCACGCAACTGCTGAGCACAACGGTGTTTGTGTTGCTGGTTTTCACCGTCGTGTTTGGCGTTGCGCAGTTGCCTACGGTGGATGCGACGGTGGACGCCATTACGGCCGAGGCCCCGGCGGACGGTTTGCATTACGCCGCCGAGCAGCTTGGCGGGTTGCCGGTGAACAGCGCCTACCTGCTGGAAACCCCGCTACCGGAGAATATGAACGGCTACCTAGAGCAGCTGAAACTGGCGTTCAGTCAGGTGCAGACCGATCAGGGTTATCAGGTGCTGATATACCGCAGCACCGTAAGGGGCGGGCTGGTAACGGCCTTTTCCCTCACCTATGCGCTATATGTATACACGCTTCTGTTTTGGACGCTCATTTGTTTGGATTTATACCGCGTCACCTATTTTCTGAGGCACAAGTACCGGCTGAACAAGTCGGTGCTCAAACCGATTGCGGAAATGACCCAAGCCGCCGCCGCCCTGAGCGCCAACAATCTGAGCAACCGCATCAACATTGCGGGCACCAAGAACGAGTTAAAGGATCTGGCGACCGTCATTAACGGGATGCTGGACCGGATCGAGCTGAGCTACAACAGCCAGAAACAGTTTGTCAGCGACGCTTCGCATGAACTTCGTACCCCCATCGCCGTGATTCAGGGCTACGCGAGCATGCTGGAACGCTGGGGCAAAACCGACAAAGAGGTGTTGGACGAGGGCATTTCCGCCATATCGCAGGAAACCGCCTCCATGAAGGAGCTGGTGGAAAGGCTTCTGTTCCTCGCGAGGCATGATAAAAAAACCCTCATGCTGGAAATGGAAGTATTCGACCCCACCGAGATCATGAGCGCCGTACACCGCGACGCAAAGCTGCTTTCCTCGGCGCATGAGTTTTTGCTTTCCCCCTTGCAGCATTGCAGCATCCGGGGGGATAAAAGCATGCTCAAACAGCTGATGCGAATTTTGGTGGATAACGCCATCAAATACACGCCCAGCGGCGGCAGGATCACGCTTGGCTTGGAAAACGACGGCAAGGAGTGCATCCTTTCCGTCAAGGATACAGGACAGGGCATTTCCGCGGAGGATTTGCCGCGAATTTTCGACCGTTTTTACCGCAGCGACAAGGCGCGCAAGGCCCAAACCAGCGGCCACGGGTTGGGGTTATCCATCGCGCGCATTATCGTGGTGGCTCACGGCGGCCGGATGACCGTGCGCAGTAAGGAAGGCGCGGGCACCACATTTTTGGTACGCCTGCCTTTGGCAACCTGACGGCAGGCAGCCCGCCTTGGGCGAATGCCCGGCCCCAATGTTCCGACCGGTTTGCAAGGTTTGTTGCGAATTGCATGCAGATCGCTCCTCCGTTTGCCGGATCGGCTGCCAATTTCTGCGTACGCGCACCGGTTACATACGCCGGATTGCGGTTTTAACACCCCCGGGCGTACGGTTGGAACCAATTCTGCCGTATGAAATGTACATCTGCTGTACAATCGTAACGTGAAACAGTTTAATCTGAAAGGAGACGACCCATGAAAAGCAAGGCGAAAATATCGACCCTGATTGTGCTGATTGCACTGACGGTTGTTGCGGTGATTGGCGCGACAAGCTTCTACCGCGTTGGGCAGGGGGAGGAAGCGCTGGTGATTACCTTTGGCAGCGCAACCGGCGTAAACGGCCCGGGCCTGTACTGGCATATTCCCTTTGTGCAGCAAATTGTCAGTGAAAGCGTGACGACCATCCACACCATGGAATACGGTTTCCGCACCACGCAGCAAGGCTCGGCGGGAAAAGCGTCCCAATATGTGGATGAAACCAACGAGGGCGTGATGCTCACCAACGATAACAGCATCGTATCCATCGAGGCCATCTACCAATACACCATCCGCGATGTGAAGCAGTACCATTACGATGTGGACGACCCGGAAGGCACCCTTCAGCTCGCGTTTGAAGCCGTCATCCGCCGCAACGTGCAAAACCGCCCGCTGGACGACGCGCTTTTGAACAAGGAAGAGATCGAAGACCAGGTGCTTCCGGATTTTCAGGCTCTGATTGATACCTACGATATGGGTGTGAAAATCAACGACGTTCGCATTCAGAACATCACGGTGCCCACCGAGGTATCCTCCGCCTACGAAGATGTGAACAACGCCAAAAACGAAAAAACCAAGCGACTGGACGAGGCTGAAAAGTACGCGAACGAAATTTTGCCCAAGGCGCGCAGCAACGCTTACGAAACCGTAAAACAGGCGGAAGCTTACAAGGCGGATCAGGTTGCCAAGGCGCAGAGCGATACCGCGGTGTTTACGGCGGTGTGTCAGGAATATAAACTGGCCCCGGAAATTACCCGAAAGCGGTTGCTGATTGAAACGCTAGAAAGCGTGCTGAAAAACAGCGGCCGCATCATCGTGGCGGATAATAACGGCGAGGTGCTCAAAGTGCTGGATTTGAACGATGGCGCAACCTCCAGCGTAACCTCCGCCGCATTGGAAGGGGGCGACGCGCAGTGAATCAAGAAACGCCGGTTTACAACGCCGACTCCGCCTTCCGGGCGGGCGTCAGGCGGCATAAAGGCAAACTGATCCTGATCGCATTCCTGCTGGTGGCCGCGCTGATTCTGCTCAACGAGAGCCTGTTTATCGTCGGCGAGGCGGAGCAGAGCGTCGTGAGCCGCTTTGGGGTAATCAAGCGCATTGTCATCAACAAGCAGAATGATTTCCATGAACGCTATGCGGATCTGCTCAAGGACGAAATTACCCTGACCAGCGGCGTAAGCATTGTTGAAGGCAGCGGGTTGCATTTCAAGGTGCCTTTCGTGGATAAGGTGGAAACCTATTCCTCCCGCCTGTACACCTACATCAGCGACAGCGAAGTGGTGAACACCGCGGAAAAGAAGCAATACTATGTGCAAACCTACGCGCAGTGGTACATCGCGGATCCGGCCCTGTTCAGCCTGAAACTCGGCAGCATGGTCAACGCGGAAAACCAGCTGGATAACCTGATCCACCCGGTGATCGTGCAGGCCATCAACCGGATGAGCGCGGAAGATTTTGTGAGCAATAAGGACGCGCTCAACGCGGCTTTGGCAAACGGGCTGAAAACCGTCAACACCGATATGGTGCCCCGTGGGATCGAAATCAAGGATATTCAGGTTCACCGCACCATTTTGCCTACCGCAAACATTGAAAGCACCTACGCGCGCATGCAGGCCGACCGCACCAAGGTTGCCCAACAACTGCGCAGCGAGGGCGAGGAAGCCTACCGCAAGGAGGTTTCCGCCGCGGATTTGCAGGCGAGGCAGATTGAGGCGGACGCTGTGAGCGAAGCGGGAACCGTGCGGGCTGAAGCCGAAGCGGAAGCCATGCGGATTTATGCAGAAGCTTACAGCGCAGACCCGGAGTTTTACAGCTACTGGCGTTCGCTTCAGGCGCTGCAAAGCTCGCTGGATTCCAAAACCACCCTTGTGCTGGATCAGAACCATCCGCTGTGGAGCGAACTGCTGGCATACGTAACCGGGAAAACCCCAGTGCAGTAACGCGAGCGGACGGCTATTCCGAACCCCTTCGCTATCGCCGTGCGGCTGAAGCAAAGGGGCGCGGGTTAAACGTTTCAGTGTCATTGCCAAATCAAACGGGCTGTCTGCCCCGACCGCACCAAATCAGTTTTACAAACGCACCCCCGACGTTCGTTCCGGTTTTCCGGACGGCGCCGGGGTTTTGATTTACAACCGCGCCGGTTCCCCTATGCTGAACTTTTACCTCCGCTACTCCCCCACGTTAAAATCGCGAGTGCTTGTAAATTTGATACGAACATATGTTTTCAAAATCCTGTTTTTAGGGTATACTGTTTTCGCGTTCCGCCTTCGGTTTTTCGGCTGTGAAAGTTCCGGGATGCCGGGCGCAGATCATTGCTTTTTTCGGAAAGCCATGGTAGAATGTGATGGTCAAAGATGGTCAATATCTTTGACGGGGGAGGTTTTATTCATGCGACTGAGCGACGCGATTGAGAAATTTATCAAAACCATGCTCACGCAGGATGAGCAGGAAGTTGAGTTGAAACGCAACGAGCTGGCGCAATATTTTAACTGCGCGCCCTCGCAGATCAACTATGTGCTTGCCACCCGCTTCACGCCCGACCATGGCTACCTGATTGAAAGCCGGCGGGGCGGCGGCGGATATATCCGCATTTTTCGAATGGAGCAGGATACAAGCGAGCAGCTCGTTTATCTGTTGCACGAGCGGGTCGGCGACACCATTTCTTCGCTGGAAGCGGAGCATCTGATCACGCAACTCAAAGAGCGCGATCTGATTTCCTGCGACGAGGCCGCGATTATGAAGGCCGCCGTGTGTGAATCCTGCTTCACGCTCCCCGTTCCTGCCGCCTTGAAGGACGCGCTCAGGGCGCGCATCCTCAAATCGATGTTACTTGAGGTCGCTCGCAAGAGCAGAGCCCCTGAGGCTTGAAAGGAGTAACCGTTTATGCTCTGTGAAGAATGTCAGAAAAACCCCGCCACCGTGGCCATCACGGTGATTACCGGCAATGAAACCGCCACGCGGCACCTTTGTCAGGAATGCGTTGAAAAAATGGAGTCCAGCTTTGCCAAGGGCGATATGTCCAGCTTTCTGTCCTCTCTGCTCAGTATTCTTTCCAAAGAGACTCAGGAAAGCGCCATCCGGTGCGATGCCTGCGGCCTGACCTACGAGGAGTTTCAAAACAGCGGTAAACTGGGGTGCGCGCACTGTTACGAAGTGTTTTCCGAACAGCTGAAACCCCTGCTGCTGCGCGTACACGGTCGCAGCCAGCACGCCGGGCGCGTGCCTCAGGGGCACCGCCAGGAGCTGCAGCTGGAGCAGTGCTTAGCCGAGCTGAAGGCCAGAATGGAAAAAGCGGTCGCAACTGAAAACTTTGAAGAAGCGGCTGCCCTGCGCGATGAAATTCGCGCCCTTGCCGAACAGCAAAGCGCGGAGGTGAAGCCGCAATGAGCGAAAACTTTGGAGGGATTGTTGTTTCCAGCCGAGTTCGGCTTGCGCGCAATTACTACGACTTGCCTTTTTCCAACGTTGGCAACCCTGATAACGCGCAACGCTGCATCGACCGCGCCACAAAAGCGATGGAAAGCGAAACGCCGAATGGACGTTTTTCGCTATACCTGCTTAAAAATATGAACAAGATAGATCAGCTTTCCCTGATGGAGCAGCACCTTGTAAGCCGTGATCTTTTGCTGCACAGCGACGTTGGCGCCGCGTTGGTCCGCGCGGACCGGCACATCAGCGTTATGGTCAACGAGGAGGATCATTTGCGGATTCAGGCCATGCTGGACGGCTTTTCCCTTTCGGACGCCGCTTCCCTCGCGTTTGACGCTGAGGATCGGCTGGCCTCGGTTTGTGACTTTTCGTTTGATAACCAGTTGGGTTACCTGACCGCTTGCCCCACTAACACCGGCACGGGGATGCGTGCCTCGCTGATGCTCCACCTGCCGATGCTTACGCGCTGCAAACAGATGGGCAACGTATCCCAAACAGTCGCCAAGCTGGGGCTGACCATTCGGGGTATTTACGGCGAAGGCAGCGAAGCGCTCGGCGATCTCTACCAAGTGAGCAATCAGGTTACGCTGGGCCGTACCGAAGGCGAAATCATCGAGGCCGTATCGGCGGTCGGCCGCCAGCTGATCGACATGGAAAACGTGTTGCGCGTCCGCAGCGACAAGGAGAACCTTGATTTGCAGGATAGCGTGTGGCGCAGTTACGGCGCGCTCCGCTTTGCCAAACAGATGGAAACCGGCGAGTTTATGGAGCATTGGAGCAATCTGCGGCTTGGGGCGGCGATGGCGATCCTGCCGGTTCCGCTTACCACGGTTGATGAACTGCTCACCGTTGCGCAGGACGCGCATGCCAAAAAATTCAAGCACTCGGACGCAAGCCTGATCTCTACCAACCAGGCCCGTTGCGTCATTATCCAAGCCAAGTTGGCTGCCAAGGAGGATTAACATGGCTATTTTCGGACGTTTTACCCAACGCGCGCAGCAGGCGATCGCCTACGCACAGCAGGCCGCCGTCGCGCTTAAACAGCACTATGTGGGCACGGAGCATATTCTGCTCGGCCTGCTCAAGGAACCCGGCCCCATGCTGGAAAGCCTTTTGCCCAGCAATGTGACCTATGAAAACACGATGGCGAAGGTGCGCGAGCTGGTCGGCGAGGGCGAATCCCCGGTGACCGGCATGCTGGAGCTGACGCCGCGCAGCAAAAAAATACTGGAAGGCAGCATTGCGGAAAGCAAACAGTTGCAACATTCCTTTGTGGGCACCGAGCATTTTTGGCTGGCGCTCTTTCACGAAGGCGAAGGCGTGGCCGTCAACCTGCTCCGGGAAATGGGCGTGGATATCGAGGCCATTACCAAAAGCCTCACGGAAGCCATGCAGAACAGCCAGCCGGATAATATCCCCCCGGAGGATTCGTCCGCGCCCGAAGCTAAAAAGAACGGCGAATCCGTATTGGATAAGTATAGCCGGGACCTGACCAAAGCCGCGCAGGATGGCGAATTGGACCCCGTGATCGGCCGCACGGCGGAAATCGAGCGGATCGTTCAGATTTTAAGCCGCCGCACCAAAAACAACCCCGTGCTGATCGGGGAGCCGGGCGTTGGCAAAAGCGCCGTGGCCGAAGGGCTTGCTCAACTGATGGTCGCGGGCAAACTACCGGAAACCTTAGCCGGCAAACGCCTGCTGTCGCTTGATTTGGGCAGCATGATCGCGGGCAGCAAGTACCGCGGCGAATTTGAGGAACGCCTCAAGGATACCATTAAAGAAGTGAAAAAGCAGGGCAACGCGATCCTGTTTATCGACGAGTTTCATACGCTGATCGGGGCCGGCAAGGCCGAAGGCAGCATGGACGCGGCCAACATCCTGAAACCTGCGCTGGCGCGTGGGGAGTTGCAGTGCATTGGCGCAACCACCATTGAGGAGTACCGCAAGAACATTGAAAAGGATGCCGCTCTGGAGCGCCGCTTCCAACCCGTAAAGGTTGGCGAACCCACGCCCGAGGAGGCGCTCGAAATCCTCAAAGGGCTACGCGACCGCTACGAGGCGCACCATAAGGTGCAAATCACCGACGAAGCGCTGAGCGCCGCCGTATCGCTGAGCGATCGGTACATCAGCGACCGGTTCCTGCCGGATAAGGCGATTGACCTGATGGACGAGGCCGCTAGCCGCGTGCGCCTGCGCTCCTTTACCGCCCCGCCCGATGTGAAGGAGCAGGAGGAACGCTTAAAAAGCCTGAAAAACGAGAAGGAAGAATCCATCGCCCATCAGGACTTTGAAAAAGCGGCTAAACTGCGCGATGAGGAACGTAAGCTTCGCGAAGTGATCGCCGAAAAGCGCGCCGCGTGGGAAGGCCGCAAGAGCAGCAGCCACGACGTGGTAACCGAGGAGGATATCGCGCAAATCGTCGCAATCTGGACGGGCATCCCTGTAAAAAAGATGACGGAAGCGGACAGCGAGCGTCTGCTGCATATGGAAGAAATTCTGCACAAACGCCTTGTGGGGCAAGATGAAGCCATTGGCGCGGTCAGCCGCGCGCTTCGCCGCGCCCGCGCCGGACTGCAGGACCCCAAGCGGCCGATTGGATCGTTCATCTTCCTGGGGCCGACGGGCGTTGGCAAAACAGAGCTGTGCCGTGCGCTGGGCGAGGCGATGTTTGCCGATGAAAACGCGGTGATCCGCATCGACATGAGCGAGTACATGGAAAAATTCAGCGTTTCCCGCCTTGTCGGCTCGCCTCCGGGCTACGTAGGCTTTGAGGACGGGGGCCAGCTGACGCAGAAGGTGCGCCAGAAACCGTACAGCGTTGTGTTGTTTGACGAGGTGGAAAAAGCGCACCCCGATGTGTTCAACATCCTTCTGCAAATTTTGGAGGATGGTCGGCTGACCGACAGCAGCGGGCGCGTTGTCAACTTCAAAAACACGATTATTGTGATGACCAGCAACGCTGGCGCGCACAGCATCACCGGCACCCGCTCCCTCGGGTTTGGCGGCAGCGTTGAAACCGTGCGCGATTACGAGGCCATGAAGGAACGCGTCATGGCAGAGGTTAAGGATGTTTTCCGTCCGGAGTTCATCAACCGTGTGGACGACCTGATTGTGTTCCACGCGTTGGAGCCGGCGGATATTCAGCAAATCGCCAAGCTGATGCTGGAAGCGGTCGCCAAGCGCCTTCACGAACGCGGCATGTCGCTGAGCTTTGATGACGAAGTGGTGAAGCTGCTTGCTACGCAGGGCTATGACGCCAACTACGGCGCGCGTCCGCTTCGCCGCACCATTCAGCGCACCGTGGAGGATGCGCTCAGCGAGGAGATCATCGCCGGCCGCATCGCGCTGGGCGACGCTGTGCGCCTGAGCGTTGAGGACGGCAAGATCAGCTTTGCCAAGGATCATGCCGCGCTGCTGCCCGCGGGCGAGCATACCGCAACCGAGAAAGCCTGATATCGGAATTACCCCCAAAGCCGCGCCAGCCGCGGCTTTGGGCCGTTACGGAGGGTGCCATGAACGTAGATCAGCTGATTGAAAAACTCCAGAACGATCCAGCGTTTATGGAGAACGTCACGCACTGGACCACCTTGCCGGCATCGGAAGGAAAGTTTGTGGACTTTCCCCCATCGCTAAACGCAAAAATCCGGTCTGTGCTTGAAAAACGGGGCATCCACCGCCTGTATACCCATCAGGCGGAAAGCTTTCAGGCGGCCTGCGATGGCCGCGATTTTGTGGTGGTGACCCCGACCGCCAGCGGTAAAACCATGTGCTATAACCTGCCCGTGCTGTCCGCTATCCTGAAAAACCCGGATGCGCGTGCGCTGTATCTGTTCCCAACCAAAGCGCTTTCCGCCGATCAAGCCAGCGAGCTGTACGAGCTGATTGAGGCTTTGGGCGTTGATGTCAAAGCCTATACCTACGATGGCGATACCCAGGGCGCGGCGCGAAAAGCAATCCGGCAGGCCGGGCACATCGTGGTTACCAATCCAGACATGCTGCACACCAACATTCTGCCCAACCATACCAAGTGGGTCAAGCTGTTTGAAAACCTGCAATACATTGTGATTGACGAAATCCATACCTACCGGGGCGTGTTTGGCAGCAACCTTGCAAACGTGCTCCGCCGGTTGGTGCGGTTGTGCGCGTTTTACGGAAGCAAGCCCAAATTCATCCTTTGCAGCGCAACCGTCGCCAACCCGGACGAGCTGGCGCGTACCATCACCGGGCGGGATGTGCTCAAAATCGACAACAACGGCGCGCCGATGGGCGAACGCCACTTTGTGTTTTACAATCCGCCGGTTATCAACCGCCAACTGGGCATCCGGCGCGGCGTGGTCAATGAAACGCGGGAAATCGCCGGTCAGCTGTTGGCCAACGGGATTTCCACCATTGTGTTTGCCAAAAGCCGCATTCAGGTGGAGGTGCTCACCCGCTACATGAAGGAGCAGGCGCGCGATCCGTATGGGTTTTCCGGGCGTGTGCGCGGCTACCGGGGCGGTTACCTGCCCAGTGAACGGCGGGAAATTGAACGCGGGCTTCGCAACGGGGAGATCGAAATGGTCATCTCCACCAATGCGCTGGAGCTTGGCATTGATATCGGTTCTCTGACCGCCTGCGTGCTATGCGGGTATCCCGGCACCATTGCGAGCACATGGCAGCAGGCAGGTCGCGCCGGCCGCCGCAAAGATACGGCGCTCACCGTTCTGGTGGCTTCGTCGGCGGCGATCGATCAGTACATTGTAAACCATCCGGAATACTTTTTAATGCAATCGCCGGAGCACGCGCTCTTGCAGCCCAACAACCTGTATGTGTTGCTCTCCCACATCAAATGCGCGGCGTATGAGCTGCCCTTTGAGGATGGAGAAACCTTCGGCAACGTGCCGGATACCGCGCAATTTCTCGATTTTTTAAGCGAAAGCGGCATCCTTCGCCATGTGGGCGGGCGTTACCACTGGTCGGCGGAGGATTTCCCCGCCAGCGAAATCAGCCTGCGATCCGCCTCCTCGGAAAATTTCGTAATTATTGATGTTTCCAATCCGGCGCACCATCGCGTGATTGGCGAAATGGACCGCTACACGGTGCCGATGCTCCTGCATGAAAACGCGATTTACATGCACGAGGCGCGTCAGTATCAGGTGGAGAAGCTGGACTTCGACGCGTGCAAGGCTTTTATCCGCGCCGTGGATGTGGATTATTACACCGACGCGGATTTGAACGTGAGCTTGGGCGTGCTGGACGAATTGAAACAGAAAACCCTGCGCAACGAGGTGCAGGTGACGCTTGGCGAGTTAAAAATTACAACCATCGTAAAAATCTTCAAAAAGATGAAGCTGGACACTCATGAAAACCTTGGCTTCGGCCCTGTGCTTGTGCCGGAAACCAACATGCACACTGTCGGCGTATGGTGGACAGTGCCCCGGCGTATCACCGAGCCTTTCAGCAATGATGATTTGCAGGGCGCGCTGATGGGCGTTACAAACCTGATGTGCATCGTCGCGCCTATTTACCTGATGTGCGCGCCCCGGGACATTAAGGTGCTCTATCAGGTCAAGGCCCCGGAAACCGATTTGCCCACGATTTTCCTGTACGATCAGTTTCCCGGGGGCGTAGGGCTTTCCGAAAAGGCCTATGAAATGCAGGAGCTGTTGCTGGAGCATGCGCTCAACGTGCTGGATGGTTGCGGCTGCGAGGACGGTTGCCCCAGCTGCGTAGGCCCCATCACCGAGGTGGGCCGCAACGGAAAGGCCAATGCGCGCCGCATCCTCAGGGAGTTGATCGAAGCATGCCAAGCTTGATGGACAAACTCCGCAGGATCGACGCGGAAAACGGCAAAGCCCAACCGCCGCCGCCGGAAGTCCCGAAAGCATCCGCCCCCGAACGTTTTTACCGTCGAAGCGACCGGTTTCCCCTATCTTCCTTTTGCGAACGCTCGCACATGAACGCCGAGGTGCTTTCGGACATTTTTGACCTGCCTTTTCCGCGCAGCATTCAACCTGCCGATCTGTTGTTTTTGGATACTGAAACCACCGGCCTGTCCGGCGGGGCCGGAACCCTTGCTTTTGAGGTTGGGCTTGGTTATTTTTCCGGCGAACATTTTGTGGTGGAGCAATTCCTGATGCGCGATTATCCGGAGGAATCCGCCATGCTTAACGAGGTCGCCAGCTTCATGGCGCGGTTTCCGGCGCTGGTCACGTTTAACGGCCGCACGTTTGATATTCCACTGCTGCAAAACCGCTTCCTGATGAACCGTGTGCGGGACGCGCGCATCAGCCCGCTGCATGCCGATATGCTGCACGCTTCCCGCCGTGTATGGAAGCTCCGATTGGGCCGCTGCACGCTTCAAAGGTTGGAACAGGCGGTGCTCGGCGTGTCCCGCGAAGATGACCTCCCCGGCGATCAGGTGCCGCAAACCTATTTCAAATACCTGAAAAATGGCGACTTTGGCCCCATCGAACGCATACTGGAGCATAACCGGCAGGACGTGGTGAGCCTTGCGCAGCTTTTTTTCTTCCTTTGCAAGCTTTATCATCAGCCGGAAACCGTTCAGGAAGCGGACGATCTGTTTTCAATGGCGCGTGCCATGGAAAAAAGAGGCGTCCGGGGCAAGGCGAAAAAGTGTTACCGTTTGCTGGCAAAGGATTCGGCCCGTGCCGTTGCCTACGCGGCGCTGGCGCGGCAGGAAAAGCGCGAAGGGCACGCGGAACGCGCGGCAAAGCTCTATACTGCCATGCTTGCCCGGGGCGACGAGCCGGTGACCGCCTGTGTCGGGCTGGCGAAGCTGCACGAGCATCAGCTGGCCAATCCAGAGCAGGCGCTCGTTTACACCCGACAGGCGCTTTTGCTGCTTTCCGAGCCTTGCCTTACGGAAACCGAGGCTGTACAATCCCTTAGAAATGCGTTACAATACCGTTATGCGCGCCTGCGAAGGAAAATCGCGCATGACGCAAACACATAGGAGGGCAACACATGAATTTGGTCGCATCCTTGAAAGCCCGTCTGGCTGCCCGGAAACTTAGCAGCGGCGACGCCTCCGAGGCTAAAAAGCTCTATGAGGAAGCGGTAGCCGCCGGTCTGGAGGATCCGCGCTATCTGTTGAGTTATTCCGTATTGCTGATACGGGACGGCGAATTTCAAAAAGCGCGGGAACTGTTGGTCAAACATCAGAAAAACCCCTATCTGACCGACGATACCCGCAAGCAGCTCTATGTGAATTACGCCGTGTGCGTTTACAAGCTGGGCGATTTAGCCAAGGGTATCGAACTGTTGGAACGCCAGCACAGCAAGGAGCCAAGCGGTTTGATTTTTGAAACGCTGGGGTACCTGTACATCGAAGCCGGGGACACGGAAAAAGCGCTTGCCTACAATCAGGAATCGCTGGCCTATGACGATGAGGACCCCATCTCGCTGGACAATATGGCCCAGACCTACTACCGCCTTGTGGGCGATAAGCAAAAGGCGCGCGAGTATTTTGAAAAAGCGTTGAGCCAGAAACCGGGGCAGATTGACACGCTGTATTTTTTGGCGCTGTACGATCAGGAGGCGGGCAATCCCGAGGCCGCGAAAGCCAAGCTGAACACAGCGCTCAAGGGCCGCTTCTCCCCCCTGAACTACGCTTCCCGCGAACGAGTGGAGCAATTGCTGGCCCAGCTTGCATAAGCCTGCGCCGCAACGCCACAGCGTTTTGATGCAAAGCCAAGCCGACCCTAAGAAAAAATCCATTTTCAGTAACGTCCTGCCCAAGCGGGCAGGCGTTATTTTTATGTAAAAACTATTGACAGCGCAGGAGGTTTATGGTTTAATACTGTCTGTTTCAAAGTTTAGCAAAACTAAACTTCAAGGCGTTTCCAGATCACCGGAACGGAGGCGAATGGCTTGCAAATCGGGGAAAAGCTGCGCGAGTTGCGCATACAGCGAAATTTAACGCAGGAAGAGCTGGCCGACCGCTGCGAACTGAGCAAGGGTTTCATTTCCCAGGTGGAGCGCGATATCGCCTCCCCCTCCATCGCAACGCTGGTGGATATGCTGGAATGCCTCGGCAGCAACCTGCAAACCTTCTTTACCGATGACAGCAAGGAAAAGCTGGTGTTCTCCCCCGCCGATATGTTTGAAAAACCGGACGACGAGGAGCATCACGGTAAAATCACATGGCTTGTGCCTACCGCGCAAAAAAACAGCATGGAGCCGATCCTGCTGGAACTGGAAGCCGGCGGGGAAACCAATGTGTTGCCTCCGCATGACGGCGAGGAGTTTGGTTTTGTACTGGCCGGGCGCATCACCCTGTGCGCCAACCGGCGGGAATACACCGTGAAAACCGGCGGCAGCTTTTGCCTGCGGCCATCCAGCACCCACTCCCTGCGCAACACCGGTAAAACCAAGGCGAAGGTGCTTTGGGTAAGCACGCCGCCCAGCTTCTAAGCTGTTGCCGAAACCTGCGCAATGGGCGCGGCAGGCAGCCTTTCCGGATCGGATCACGCCGCATTGGCGATGAATTATTAAAGGAGCGCTTCCCATATGGTTGAGAAAGAGCACCTGATCGATCTGCAGCATATCAGCAAGGATTTTGACGGAACCACGGTTCTGGAGGATATCAACCTTTACATTCGCAAAAAGGAGTTTGTCACGCTCCTTGGGCCGAGCGGCTGCGGAAAAACCACCACGCTCCGCATCATCGGCGGGTTTGAGTACCCCACCTCCGGCACGCTTTTATTCGAAGGCAAGAATATTGTCGATATTCCGCCCTATAAACGGAAAGTCAACACTATTTTTCAGAAATACGCGCTTTTTCCGCACCTGAACGTGTATGACAACATTGCGTTCGGGCTTAAAATTGCCAAAATGCAGCGGGAAGAAATTCGGCGGCGCGTGGAGAAAATGCTCGACCTGGTTAATATGAACGGTTACGGCAAGCGCAGCGTGGATCAGCTTTCCGGCGGCCAGCAGCAGCGCGTGGCCATCGCGCGCGCGTTGGTTAACGAGCCGCAGGTGCTTTTGCTGGATGAGCCGCTGGGCGCGCTGGACCTGAAGCTTCGCAAGGATATGCAGCTGGAGCTGAAACGGATGCAGCAGGCGCTTGGCATCACCTTTTTGTATGTGACCCACGATCAGGAGGAAGCGCTCACCATGAGCGATACGGTCGTGGTGATGCGCGACGGGCATATTCTGCAAATTGGCGATCCCAAAAGCGTTTATGACGAACCAGCCAATGCCTTCGTGGCGGATTTTATCGGCGAAAGCAACATTATGCGCGGCACAATGGTGCATGACGAGCTGGTGCATTTTTCCGGGTTTGATTTCCCTTGCGTGGACGCCGGTTTTGGCCAGAACCAGCCGGTAGATGTGGTAGTGCGCCCGGAAGATATCCTGATTGTCGGGGAAGATATCGGCCAGATCAGCGGAACGGTGCAGAGCGTGCTCTTTAAGGGCGTGCATTACGAAATGATGATCGACGCCGGCGAAACCGTCTTTAAGGTGCATTCCACCGTGATGCAGCCTCAGGGTTCCCGAGTCGGGCTGAACATTGTGCCCTACAACATCCACATTATGAAGCCGATGCCTGTTGCCGTTACCGAAGGGGGCGACGACGAGCAATGAGCCAGAACCTGAATATGCCCCCGTGGGTGGTCTGGACGCTCGTGGCGCTGCTGTTCGGCTTCATCCTGTTTGGGATTCTGACCGTGAAGCGGTCCAACGGGATCAAGCGTTCGTTTTTCGCTTCGCCTTACACGCTGTGGATGGTGCTGTTCACCATTGTGCCCTGCCTTTTGATAGCGTACTATTCCTTTACCGACCCAAACGGCGCTTTTACGCTGGATAATTTCAAAAACTTTTGGGATAGCAACTACTCCGTAAACCAGCTCTATGCCCAGATGGGGCCGGAATACTCCGTGCTGATCCAGCGCGGAACCGTCAACATCGACATTCTGGTGTATTCGCTGTGGATGGCGCTCCTCTGTACGGGCATCTGCCTGGCGCTTGGGTACCCGGCCGCGTATTTTATGGCGGATCGGCAAATCAAGATTGGCTCTACGCTGGTGGTTCTGTTCATCATCCCCATGTGGATGAACTTTCTGCTGCGCACCGTGGCTTGGATGACCCTGCTGGAAGATCAGGGGCTGATTAACACGCTGTTGAAGTTTCTCGGTTTTCACAGCGCGCAGCTGATGTATAACGATGGCGCGGTGCTTTTGGGCATGGTTTACAACTTTCTGCCGTTCATGGTGTTTCCCATCTACACGTCGCTTACCAAAATGGACAGTCGGTTATTGGAAGCGGCGCAGGATTTGGGCGCCAATCACTTTCATACCTTCTGGCGCGTCACCATGCCGCTGAGCATTCCGGGGGTTATTTCCGGCATCACGATGGTGTTTATGCCTTCGGTCACCACCTTCTTTATCCCCCGCATCCTTGGCGGCGGCAACACCATGATGTTCGGCGACCTGATTGAGAACCGGTTTCTCACGGAAGGCAACTGGAACGTGGGCAGCGCCCTGAGCCTGATTATGATGATCCTGATCCTGATTAGCCTGAGCATCCTGCGCAAGGCCGACCCCGAAGGCGAAGGAGGCGGAATTGTATGAAAAAGCTTGCCAAGCGTTCCTATCTCGCCCTGATGCTGCTGTTTTTGTATACCCCGATCGCGGTGCTGATTTTGCAAAGCTTTAACGCGGGCAAGAGCCGCGCGAAGTGGGAAGGGCTGTCCCTTCACTGGTATGCAGAGCTATTCCGCGATCAGGCGATTATGAAGGCGCTGTATGTGACGCTGACCATCGCGGTGATCGCCGCGGCGGCGGCAACCGTACTGGGCACGCTGGCCGCCATCGGCATCCATGCCATGCGGAAACGTCCGCAGGCTGTGATGATGACCATGACCAACCTGCCAATGACCATGCCCGACATCGTCACCGGTATTTCGCTGATGATCCTGTTCACGTTTTCCAAAATTGAGCGCGGATATGTAACAATGTTGCTGGCGCACATCACCTTCAACACGCCGTACGTGATCCTGTCGGTGCTTCCAAAGCTCAAGCAGATGAACAAGCATACCTATGAGGCGGCGCTGGATTTAGGCGCTTCGCCTTCCTATGCGCTGCTGCACGTGATTCTGCCGGAAATCAGCCCCGGCGTTATTACCGGCCTTCTGCTGGCCTTTACGCTCTCGTTGGACGATTTTGTCATCAGTTACTTTACCACCAGCCCGATGGTGCAAAACCTGTCCACGCTGATTTACTCCAAAGCGCGCATTGGCATTGAGCCAACGCTGAACGCTCTAAGCGCGCTCATGTTCCTGGCCCTGCTGGCGCTGCTGCTGGTGGTCAACCGCCGCGCAAGCAAAACGGCCAAAGCCTGAGATAGACGTACAAACGTTTATCATATAGGATTCTGATAAAATGGAGGGAAATTTATCATGCGCAAAAGCCTGACCTGTATGCTGCTTCTCTTGCTGACGCTATGCCTGCCGATGGCCAGCCTGGCGGAGGAAGTGGTCAATGTTTACAACTGGGAGGATTACATCAGCCAGGAATCGCTGGATATGTTCACCCAGGAAACGGGGATCACGGTTAACCTGATGAACTTTACCACCAATGAGGATATGCTGGTGAAGGTTCGCAATTCCCCTTCTTCTTTTGATGTGGTGTTCCCTTCGGATTATTGCATCGAGCGGATGATTGCGGAGGGCCTGATCGCCCCGATCGACTTTACCAAAGTGCCCAACATGCAATACATTGACGCGAACCTCCTGAAACCCTCGTATGACCCGACCGGCGAATACAGCGTGCCGTATATGTGGGGCACTGTGGGTATCCTGTACAACAAGACCATGGTAACCGAGCCGGTTACCAGCTGGGGCATCCTTTTTGATAAAAAGTACACGAACAACGTGTTCATGATTGATTCCATCCGCGATTGCCTTGGGGTAACGCTGAAATACCTCGGCTATTCCATGAACACCCGCGACCCGTTGCAACTGAACGAAGCCAAACAGTTGCTGATTCAGCAAAAGAAGGATGGCATCGTAAAAGCTTATCAGGTGGATGAAACCAAGGACAAAATGGTGGCCGGCGAGGCGGCGCTCGCGCTGGTATGGAGCGGCGACGCTCAGTACGCCATTGACCTGAACCCGGACCTCGCGTACGTGGTGCCTCAGGAAGGCAGCAACATCTGGGTGGATGGCATGGTGATCCCCAAGGCGGCGAAAAACCCGGAAAACGCGCTGAAGTTTATTGACTTTATGTGCCGCCCCGACATTGCAAAGATCAACTGCGAGGAAATCTGGTATTCCTCCCCCAATACAGAGGCCATCAAGCTGATGGGCGATAGCTACATCAACAACCTGACCATGAACCCCACGCAGGACATTATCGACCGTTGCGAGTTTTTCAAGGACATTCAGGATTTTATCCAGATTTACAATGCCATGTGGCTCGAAATTAAGAGCGCCTGACAAATCCCCGCGATCCGCAGCCAATCTTGGCACTCCGCTGATGCCCAAAAGGGATTGGCGGAGTGCTTTTTCTACCAGACATAAGTGTCAGGCTAACGGCATGCCCCCTTTGAGAGGCTGAAATGATACGGATTGACTGTTTTTGCAGGATTCTGCGACCCAAAACACGAACCATACCATGAACCCAGAGGAGGCTAACCCTTATGAAAACGATGCCCATTATCGGCGTATCCGGAAGCATTGAAAAGGATGAGAGCAAACAATACATCATCCGTTCCTATATGACCAGTCTTTTGAACGCCGGCGCGATTCCGGTTCTATTAAGCATTGACATGGATGACGAGCACATTGCCCTGTGCCTGGACCAAATGGACGGCCTGATGCTTTCCGGCGGCAACGATGTGGACCCGCAGCTGTTTGGCGAATCCCCCGCCTCGGGCTTGGATCAGGTCAATCCAGCTCGGGACAGGCTGGAAATGAAGCTGATCGAAATTGCCTATCGACATGAAATGCCAATTTTAGCGATCTGCCGCGGCCTGCAAACGCTAAACGTGGCGCTGGGCGGCACGCTGTATCAGGACCTGCCCACGCAATATGTTGCGCCGGACGGCGGCCGGGCGATTCTGCACACGCAAACCGCTCCCTCGCGGTATGCGTCCCATATGATAACGCTGGACGAAGGAACGCCGTTCCGCGATATCTTTGGCGAGGCGAGCATCGGGGTCAATTCATACCATCACCAGGCCATTAAGGCGTTAGCGCCCGGCCTGACGGTATGCGCCCGCGCGACGGACGGTGTGATTGAAGCGATTCAGGATACCAGCAAGCCGTTTGTTTATGGCGTGCAATGGCACCCGGAGCGCATGAAGGAAGGCGCGCCGTTGTTTGAGGCGTTTACAGCCGCATGTAAAACCTATTCGGCCGCGCTCCAGCGCGATGCGTGTGGGCCGGCTGCCGACTGAAAACAAGTCTTAACCTCGGATAGATACGTCGAGCATGCCGGTAGCTGTATTCGGATCATCAGCGTTTTAAGCCCAAAGAGCGTTATGCTGCTTTGGGTTTTTTCGGTACAGGTTCCTTCTGAAAGGAACAGAGCTCAAGCAACAGATGGATCGCTATGAATTTGAAAATGCGCGTATATATCCGCCTCTGGCCGCGCTGAAAAGGCGTACAAAAAAACGAGCCGCCTGAACGAATCAAAGCAGCCCGCTTTTGGCAGGGGCAGAAGGACTCGAACCCTCAACAAAGGTTTTGGAGACCCACGTGTTACCATTACACCATGCCCCTTCGGAACACGAATGTCAGTATAACTGATTACGCTTTGGATGTCAAGGTTTTTCGGGAGATTTTATAACCAT
>DAOPZY010000014.1:0-70682 GCA_035353615.1 Candidatus Limiplasma sp. | reverse complement strand
CTTGGATACTGTGCTGGAATTCGCCTGATTGTTAGTCATGACCGTTAGTCGTACATATCACAGAATGAGGTGGCGCGGCGGCTTGGGATGGATGTGCTGGAGTATTGCCGAATCGAATGTGGCTCAGAGGATATCTCTGAAGATCAATATGATCGTTTCAACGTCTTGATAAGAAAAGCAGTCGCAATATTGTGATGCACATATTCTTTGCGTTGCTATGGTGAATCTTAATAAAGATGATAAGCATGGTTCTCTAGCTAAGCTGCTAAGCTCAATTCAAAGCATTGAACGGTGTTCTTACTCGATCTTGGTTGTATTTTATATACGGGTAAATTCTTATGGATATTTCCACCTATTCCTTGAATAGACGTCAATGTTAATTTGGCCTTAGAATTCAAGTCCATATTTCTTGACAAGAAATTCATCAATCTCAGATGAGTAAACATCGCGAGATAGGATATAGCTTTTTTCTTCTGAGGAAAGAATAGGCAAATTGAACTCCTGAATGTACTTTTTTTGATAGCAACGGTAATTACCCTCAATCGCGTAGCTGGTATTAGCTGTATAGTAATGCATTATGGCCGAATTCAAAATACGTTCTAACAATTCAATACAGTACTCATCACCCAAATCGATTATTGCATAGCCATTGCAAAAAAGTGCATCATCAGATTCTTCCATCATAAACTTTGGTTTATTACTAAATGTCGGAAATAGGAGTTTCTTGCCGCGATAGTTAAGGCCTTGAGTTCTACCATAACCAAACCATGGGACAACTGGTTTTTTACCTTTGTCGCGAGAAAGTAAGATGTCACGTTGTGCAATAAGATACTCATAACACAAAGGAAAGTGGGTTTTTAGTTCACTCTCAGAAATGCTGATATATGGCGATTTAACAATGTCTCCGGTCATGGACATTTGATCTAAACAAGCAGCGTATGGAAAGATAATGCGTCTACATACACTCTTTAAAGTCAATGTGGCTTGTATTTCAGAAATTTTATAAATAGGGCGTGTTATACCTGCCTCAATTAAAAACTTCTCTCCATTCACAACTTTATAGTATTGCTGCGAGTTATCATCATAACCGTCCAGCAAGTATACACTATCCTTCAATGTTGCTATTCCAACCTTGATTCTGGGTTTCAAGGGAATCCCTGCTGTGCGAATGGCTCGTATATTCTTTAGATCTCTTTCATTGAGCAGATGCCATCCATTGGGATCAAGGTCAGATGTCCGCATGCTTAAGAATGTTAAAGACTGTAATGCCGTACGGGTATCGTTACATTTGCGTATTATAGAGTAAGAAATTTCATCGTTATAAGATTTTCCTAAGTATAGTATAGAATTATAAGTCCTGACCGGTGCAAACACCATGTTATGGTCAAAGTCGATGATTCTCCTCACATAGCCATTTTCAGTCAAATATGTCCGTAAGTCCATTGCTGATGATATTGTCAGGTAGTTGTTTGGTAGTATAAAGCAAATCTGCCCACAATCAGAAATATACTTAATACTCTGTTCAATGAAGGCATAGTAAATATTATAAGTTCCCTTTTGCGTTGTTTGAAAGCCGTCCTTTAAGCATTTAATTGTTGAAGCAGCCATATCATGCGTATTAACATAAGGAGGATTGCCAATAATATAGTCAAACGACTCAATGCTAAATAGTGACGGCCAATCACATGTGAGACTATTTGCGCATAGAACATGAAAATTGCATTTTTGCGGAGTTCCGCCATGTACTAGCACAAGTAAAGCAAGAATAATCAAACATCTACGCACATTGTCAGGATTTATATCAATTCCAAAAATCGAAGAGGATACGACTTGCTCAATTGTCATTTTGTCGTATTTGGCTAAATATTCTGCTGTACGTAACAAGAACGAACCACATCCGCATGCGGGGTCAATGACACGAAGCGTGTTGTTTTGAATAGGCTTAATCGCTGTATCGATAATGAAGTCGACAATGTATTGTGGTGTAAACACAACGCCGTTCTCTTGCTTGTCAGCGCAATTAACGAGTTTCTCAAACAGGTCACATATATCAAACAGTGATCCAACGCAACCGCTAGCAAGCAATTGTTTTGCTACGATGTGATCCGCCTTTGAGATAGTTGAATTAAGAAAATCACCAAGATCCTCACTAAATAAATTGTGATGCTGTAAAAAAGCCAGCACAGCACTGGCTTCATACACAGAGTCACCGATATTATGCACAGCAGCACTTTGTATCTCAATCAATGTATCCCGCCCCTTTCAGAACCAGTATACAATACCATTTCGAGGATAGCAACTTGTCATAAAAGAACCGCTGTTGGGATAAGGCTTGAGAGGTTCGGTCTGTGTATATGTCGAAGTTAGTAAGCTAGTACAAGAGTATTCATGATGTGGAGGATGTTTATGACGTATATTGATGGACAGTTAAAACTATTCAAGGCACTTATCGAGAATAGCATTCTTGAAAACGGCGTGAGCGGCAAAGCATCTGTTATTCGTTCGTCACAACCAATTAACTTGATTCACGACGCTGTCAAACACGCTCTGATCGCGGAGGGCGTGGCACCCAAACAAATTTTCCCTTCGCTCGGAAATACTAAACCAGAAGTTAAGATTTCTGGTTTCCTTAAGCAAAAAAATCAAGATGTATGCGCGGTTCCTCACAATATTAATCGTGCACCACGCAAAATCACTTGGGGGCCTTTAGCTGCTGAAAATGTGGATGACGAAAATGGCGAGCTATTTTCGACTAATACTCTTGTAGTAAACATTCGGAGTCAGATGAGTAGCATAGCAAAAAACACGGATACTCTTTTTGAACGCACATTTGCCGAAGCGCTAAATTTACACATGGCTTATCCGAAAATGGTAACAGGAGAAGTATATCTGATTCCTGTTTTCGAATATGACGATTCTGTCATGGGCAACAAGAATGTTCGATTTAAAAACCGCATGACTAACATCGCAAAGTATATCAGCTTTTTTTCAACTATCAATGGACGAGCATCAATTGATGAGGATCTCTATAAATATGAGCGCTGTGCGTTACTCGTTGTGGATTTTCGATATGATCAACCAAAACTCTACGAATCCACGGATGATATGATCAATGATAAACTGCTGCCTCGTGACACACTTCTTCGCATTGAACCGCTTGCATTCAGCTCATTTGCCACAGATATTCTATCTACTTACAATGATAGATTTTCTTTGAAACAACTGAAAATTCACAACTGACAGACTTGCCCCCCAAAGAGTCAGTCAAGCATTGAACGCATAAAAATGCCGCTGTTGCATATTCTGATACGGATCAAGTCTATGATGGCAGTTCGTTTGAAGTTGAGAGATGCCTGTGCTGGCTCCACTCATACACGATTCTTCGTTTCAGAGTGCACCCACGCCCGATTGTATCAAGAATATCAGCATTTTCCATAAAAGGACGTCCATCTCGATACGAGGTTGGCGTCCTTTTTGTATGGGTGGAAAGGGTTGAATTGTAAGGGTTTGAACTCATCGGACGGTCAGTGGAAAGGCTTGATTAAACACTTTCTAGATCCAACGGAATACAGTTATTTCTGTTCAGAAAGCATTCTTACACAAAAGCTCGGGTGGGTGCATCGCTGGGTGCACGATGAAACTATTATTGTGCATCCTCCCGTACGGACAGCGTCACCGTTCGGTTTAGCTTGACAATCAGTTCATCCGTGGTAAGTGCTCCATCCAGATATTGGCTCACAAGCGTTTTTATGTTATCCGCCAGTAGCGTAGTATCATACTTCGCTTGTCCGCAAGCGAAAAGGTACGGTGTCAACTTGTTTTGGTAGCGTTGCAGCATATCAGGTGACACCTTATATTTTTCTATATCCAAATGGTCGAAAAAGGCCTGTGCATCAGCCAGTTGCTGACTTGCCTCAGTATAAGCATCTCCCTGTGCGGTTTTTAATGCTTCCTGTGCGGCTGCTTGTGTCTGTGTCCAATACTCAAATTTATCCTTGAAACTGGTGCGCTCAATCGGTTGCGCCAAATCAGGGCTAAGAACGCATTGTAAAACCGGCAGGGGATATTGTGCAAAATCGCACAGCAAATCAGTCGCAGCCTCTATATGTTTGCTGAAAGGATTTACAATGACGCACGTCAAAGCAAAAGGTTGAAGCTGCGGATAGCCGTCCGCAATGGCTAGCGGTTCCATCCATGTGCTTGTCCCAAGCGTAAAGAATGTGCTCAAATTATCCTCGGAGCAATAGAACAGGCAATTTTGCATATCGGGTGTATCAAAAATCTGATTCCCCGCAGCACGCTTCGTCACCGGCACAGTGTAAGTATCCACTCGTGATAATAACTCCCGAAATATTGGCGTATCATAATTCAACTCTCCAGTAACAGCGATGCTTGCATTCCTGTACATCTCCATCACGATGGAAAGATAGCTGTTGATCCCGGTATAATCACCGTTGGCAATGTAAAACGGAACAATATTCGGGTACTGTTCTTCGTAATTATCTTGCCATTGATCCACAAATTCAAACATCGCAAGCAGTGTTTTGGGCACATCATCTTCTGAAAGCCCGATCTCCGCCATCAATTCCGGGTTTTCTTTAAAAACATACGGGAAATATACCGATATTGGCACACCTGCCGGTTGACCATCGGTATTGAGCAACGTTTTCTTCATCACCGGAAGCATGTTGTTATAAATGGCTTTAATGTCCACATTGTCGGGCAATGCCAGCAGGTATTTCTTTGCAGCAAGTGTTTGCAGCGCGCGGTTTTCGGTGGATACGCGATAAAGATCAAAATCTGCGCTTTGGGATAGCATCTGCTCGACCAACCACACTTCATCTTCGGGCTGCACATCCATTTTGACTGTATAGCCTGGATGCTCCTGTTCAAAGCGTGAGTACAGATCGGCCCATTTATCATTTTGACCACCGCCAAACATAAGCGTTTGGGAAACTGCACACGCAGTGTTCTGTGAAAAAAGAATAATGCACACCAATACTATGATTCTGAAACGCCTAATCATTTTTACACCTCCGCTTGTTTTATATTGCTGTGGAAGATAAAGAGACAATGTGTTCGGCCATCTGATTGACATTGATTTTCCCCTGGCAAAAAGCATCTAGATAATCCACTATTTGATCATGAGCCTCGTTGTCGATCTTTAGGATAAACGCATTTCGCATACAGGCAATATAGATCTCCTGATTATTCCCTTGAGGAGGTTGAAACATGGCATAACCTTCCGCAGGGATTTATTCACAGCTTGCGAGAAAACCGTGAGAACTGATCTTGTACAGCCAGCCTGTTTCAGGCGGGTATCAATCACAGTATAATGGACCGGGTATCCATTGAAAAAAAGGAGCACCCGTGACCATCACGCGGTACTCCCCTACGGTTTGTTGCCGATAGCCGACTCTCCGCCCTACTGGAGCAGCGTTTCGGCTTTGGCGTTTGCAATCCACTGTTCAATCTGCGCATTGTACACCGCGTCCTGCTTGGCCGTCAGCAAATCTGCCCTGATACGATCGTACACCTCCGCCAGCGGTACCTTGCCCGACGTCAGGTCGCTTGCATACTGCACAATGTGGATGCCGTAGCGCGTGCGGAAAGGCACGGAAATATCCCCGACCTTCGCAAGCGCCATGCCGTATTCCGTAAACTCAGGCACCCACATGGTGGATACCGCGCACACGAGGTACCCCGTCGTTTTCACGGGCTCGATCAGAGCGTCCGGGTCCTCGCCGTCCGTCTCAATCAACGCGTCAAAGTCCGCCCCGGTGTCTATTTTCGCCATCAGCGCGTCCACTCTGGGCTGAAGCGCGCCAAAGGCGTTTTCCGTAAAGGTTTTCAAGCTTGTTTTCAGTTGATCGATTTCGGCTTGCAGGGTTTGGGAAAGTGCGGTCAGCTCCTCGCGGTTTTTTTGCTCGTCCTGCGTATCGTCGGTTGGGTTTGAGCTGAGCTTGCCGAGGGCGGCCAGTGTGGCATCCAGCGTGGTTTGCCTTGCGGTAATGGCCCGGTTCTGATTCTTAATAGCCGCCTGCATATCGTCACTGAGGTAAACCAGCAGGTTTTTGATATAGCGATAGCCCGCGGGAATGTAGCAGATGATGCTGCCGTTTTCGACATCCGCCTGGTACTGCGCCAAGTTCAGGCTATAGGCTTCCGTCTCGCTTAGCACGGCGGCATCGTACCACGATTGGATCTCGTCGTCGGATACGGTTACGTCCTTCACGACCATCGCCCTGAGTTTCTCCTCGGCCTTGCTTTGCTTTGCCGATTGCAGCAACTGTTCTCTGGTGACGTAGCCAAGCTCAGCCAACTTAGCCTCCATGGCCTGCTGCAGCGCATCGCCCGTCAGCTCGGTATGGCTGAAATGGTTTGTCCGCACGGTAGCCAAACTGCGGTCGTAGGCTTCGTCGACCGCTTTGTTGATTTCAGCCATCTCCCCGTCGGTAAACTGATCCAGCCCGTATTCCTGTATCTTTTGCAGTATGACGGACTGTGCATCCGTCTGGGCCTGCGCGGCGGTCACCGCGGAGCCGGATGAAACCGTAGCGAGTGACACCGTCAGCACCAGCACCAGCAGAAGGGTTATTTTTCGCATGCAAGGTCCTCCCCTTATTCAATTGATTCGTCTGTATACATTATATTTATATTGCCGATATGCTGCAAGCTTTTCCGTTATTTGGATAGCGGTTTTAGCGCCGGAGGATGTCCCTTTACCTACAGCCCGGCTTGCCGTATCCAAGGCTCCTTCCGGTTGAGCCTGGGTATTGTATATAGAAAACCACTGGCTAGGCCAGTGGTTCGATAAAAGGTTTCTGCCGTTGATGGTGAGCCATGATGAAGTGCAACACACGCTGTCCTTTCTGGCGACCTTTGCTCAGGAGGAATCGGTCAGAAAAGCGAGAGCATGATATGGTCGCTCAAGGAGTGAAACAAATCTGGGAACGGGCGCGTGCATTTCTTCTTCCCGAAAGATATGTTTATATAGCATCTGGAACCAGAGCAGATCGCTGCCGCGGAATTCCTCCTGAATAACCGCCCCATGCGCTGCCTGAACTGGCTAACGCTAAAAGAGGTCTTTCATTCCAAGGATTGCGCCTGATTTGACTTTATGCCTTCGCCCCTTGCCCCGGTTCCGCTGCGGCGGGGGGATAATGCCATTGGAGGCCGCCGCACGTATACGCGCAGTTTTCCTCCGGTTTACCCATCCTCGTTAAATTCAATTATGCCGCGAGCGAGTAGGCCGCAATGGCAATGAACATCAGGATCGAAACCAACGTCTGTACCGACAGCGTTGTGGAAAGATACTCCGCGTGCCCCGTTACATCCGCAAACAGAGGAATAATGTAAGGCGCGGGCAGGCTGTAAGCCAGCAGCATCGCCACAAACAGCGGTTTTTCAAACGGGATGATGCTGAAAACAAACACCGTGCCAAGCGCAAGCAAACCGCCCATAACCAGCAAACGAAGGCCGACGGTTTTCAACACCGGTTTCATCAGCTCCCGGCGGAAGCTCAGCTCATAACCCACGATGATGAGAATCAGCGTGGAGGTCGGCGCGGCTATAAAGCGGATTACATCGTTCACAATCGGCCCCGCCGGCGTTGTGCCAATCCATTGCCCCACCCCCAGCGCGCCCAGCGCCACGCCAAGCAGGATGCCGATAAAAACCGGGTTGGTAAACATGTTGCGCACCAGTGATCCTACCGTGGGTTTTTCGCCGCCGACTGCCCGCAGCGTCGCCAGAAAAACCGTGAACGCGCAAACAGTTTGCCCAATATCCACCATGGCGAACCGCTGCGTCTGACCCGCGTACAAAAGCCCATACAGGGCATACCCCAGCATGCCGCCCTCAAAGTTGGTCAGCAAGAAGGGCAGAAATTTGCCGTACGGTTTCATCCAGCGCCGCAGGGCAAACCCGGCCAGCAGGCCCAGCACGCAGGAAATAAAAACCGTCGCGAACATCAGCGCGATTTTTCCGCTGTATTGAGCGGTAAAAAACGCGTTAAACAGCACGACCGGCAGGGTTACATTGCTGACAACCGCCTTGAGGCCTTTCAGCCCTTCCTGCCCAAATACATTTTTACGCTTGCATACCAGCCCGATGCCAAAGGTAAGCAATACCGGTAAAACCATTTGTAAGATGGACAGTCCCATTGGGGTCGCCTCCCTGCATACTGTTTCATGGATGGGTTTGGCGTGCCCGGCGCGGATCGCGGCGCTCCCCGGGCCTGACGCCCACACGACGCGCATGCCATGACCGGGCGCAAACCGCGTGCTTAGCCCGCAAAACCTCTGTTGCCACAAGCTGTGCGCAGTTAAAGCTCGGAACCTTCTGTGCCCTATGATAGCCTATCCCCTGCCGCCACGTCAAGCGCTTTGTCCCCGCATACTGCTGTGCAGCCAAGGCTTCCGCCTTGGCTGCACAGCGAATCGGGGGGATTGGACAGAAACGGAGGAGGAGGAGGGAATGGTGTCCTTTGCGGTGAAATCAGTGAATCGCATCCTGATAGAACTCAAACGCAAGCTTATCGGAAATCAGTGAATCGCGTCCTGATAGAACTCAAACGCAAGCTTATCGGTATAGCCTTCGTGTACAATTTTCCGGATTGCCTGTGCCATTTCCACGCTGTGTTCGCTCTGAAAAATGTTGCGGCCCATATCCAGCCCGCGCGCGCCGCCCTGTATGGATTGATATGCCAGCGTGAGCGCTTCGTCTTCAGGCAGTTTTTTACCGCCGGCCACCACAATGGGCACCGGGCAAGCCGCGACTACTTCTTCAAAATTTTCGCAATAATAGGTTTTCACCATCTGCACGCCCATTTCCGCGATAATGCGGGTTGCAAGCTTGAAGAAACGGTCGGTGCGTTCCATATCTTTTCCCACGGCCACAACGCCCAGCGTCGGGATGGAGTAACGAAGGCCGGTGTTGATGACGCGGTTAAGGTTATCTAGGCTGGACAGTTGACCGTCAGCTCCAATGAAGGTCTGTACAGCCATGCAATCGGCGTTCATGCGAATGGAATCCTCAACATCCACCGCCACCACCTCGTGGCTCAGGTCCTCGTTGAGCATGCTGGAGCCGCTGGTGACGCGAAGCGCGATCGCTTTACGGTTGTCCGGCGGCACACAGGTACGGAGGGCGCCGCGCGTGCCCATCAGACAGTCGATATGCGGCAGTAGCTTCGGGATCACGATATCCAGCCGCTCCAACCCTGCGGTAGAGCCCATGAAATAACCGTGGTCAAAGGCAAACATCACCGTATTGCCGCTTTTGGGGTCAAAAATATTGGACAGATGCTTTTTCATACCCCAATCGAGGTTGCCCGCACCCTTCACATAAAAGCCGCCCTGATTGGCAAAGCCTTCTTCAACATGATAATCCTTCGCAACTTTGAGTCCGTCTTTATCCGCCATGAAAACCGACCTCCTTGGCAAGTATCGTCAGGCAAATTCGCCGTGTGGCTCCCCCGTCGGGCTGTCCGCTCGGGCAAGCCATGGGCGGAGGCCGCGTTCTGGCACGCGGCCTCCGTTGTTAGAAAAAGGAGTATAGGCTAGAAATCGTAGTTGTCCATGTTGTCCTTGGTGAACACTACGCGCTCCGGCAGCAGCACAACGCCGCTGGTATCGGAGGTGTAAGCGGTAGGATCCAGCACGGTGTTGGGTTCCACTTTGACAGTGCCGATGTCAGGCACGTCGATGGAATCGCCCACTTTGATTTCCTGACCGCTGGCCAGCAGGTAAGCCATGTAGCAGCCCAAAGCGCCCTGGATTTTGCAATCCCACAGGCCCCAGCGGCTCAGGATACCGGCGCGGCAGTAATCCTTCATGCTGTTGGGAGCGGCGAAACCGACGATGGACACCTTGGTCGCATCCAGCCCGAGGTTCTGGGCAGCCTGCGCCTGGCCGGGCAGAGCGGTGGAGTCGTTGCAGATGATGCCGTCGATGTCCGGGTAGGTGGTCAGGATGGACTCGCCAACGGTGATGGCCTTTTCAGCATCCTGCTCGGAGTAGTAGTTATCCGGGAACACGTTGACCCAGTTGGGGTATTTTTCCGCGATGTACTTTTCACCGGCAACATGCCAGCTGTTCTGGTCGGTCACGGTCGCTTGGCTGTAATGCCACACGTACTTGATCGCGTCCTTGTTGACGTCCTTGCCGCGCTCGGTCAGGCTGGTCGCCAGCATGTCCACCAGCATTTGGCCCAGCTGATCAGGCGTACCCTGGCTGACCATGATGCTGCGGTGTTCGGGGTTGGCGTCGGAATCCCACGTGGTCACAACCAGACCCGCGTCGGCGGCTTCTTTAAGCGCGTCGTCCACGCCGGCGGCGTCCACGGTGGAGATGCAGATGGCATCCGCGCCGTTGGTGATGGCGTTTTGGATAATGGCGACCTGGTTAGCCGCGGAGGCCTCGGGGTTGCCGTCGTAGGTTACGGTGAAGCCGTTTTTGGCAGCAAAGTCCTGAGCGCCAACGTTGGCGGACTCAAAGAACGCGTTGCCGGAGAGCTTGGGGATAAACACGACGTTGATGCCTTCCGCATAAGCGGCGGACACCATGGCCACGCACAGCATCACAGCCATCATGGCAGCCAGGATCTTGGAGAACCTTTTCATAGCGATACCCTCCCAATATGGTTTTATTTCTTACACGCTGCATGCGCGCAAGGAAACGGATGAATGGGCCGTCAGCTGGCCCGGGTCACGACGGTCTGCCGCTTTTTGCGGCTGAACAGCTTGCGAAGCTTGGGGTTGGTGCCCGCGAAGCGGAACGAAACCGTAACCACCAGCAGGATGCCGACCGGGATATCCAGATACTGCGTGGACATGCCGTTAAGGCTTAGCCCAATGCGCAGGAAGCCAACCGCCAGCGCCGCCAGCGCCGAGCCGATCACGCCGCCGCTGCCGCCAAGGTTGCTGGTGCCGCCCAACACAACGGCCGTGATGATCGGCAGGGTGTATTCCGAACCCATATCCGCCTTGGCAGTGCCCAGGTAGGCCGTCAGCAGAATACCCGCCATGGCCGCGCTCAGGCCGGAGAGCATATAGGTGCTCATGACCACGGCGCGGGTGTTGATGCCGCTGAACTCCGCGGCGTTAGGGTTCACGCCGCACAGGAAAATTTTGCGGCCATAGTTAGTGCGGTGCAAAAGCACATAGCTCACAATCACCAGCACAAAGAAAATCACAAACTGCATCGGCACGGCGTCAAACAGCTGCGTCTTGCTCAACGCCCGGAACGCTTCCGGAAAATCGCTGATACCCTGATAGGCGGCGTTGGAGCTCATGTTGGACACAGCCAGCGCCAGTCCGGAATACAGGAACGATCCGCCCAGGGTAACCACCATCGGCTGCACGCCTGTGTAGGCGACAAAGAATCCGCTCAGCGCGCCGCACAGCGCACCGCCGATCAGCGCCAGAATGCAGGCTACAAAGATGTTCAGGTTCGCGTCATGCCACAGCACCCCAACCGTGATGCTGGTCAGGCCCACAATGGAACCCGCCTGAATATCGATGCCCCCGGTAATCATGACAAACGTTACAAACAGCGAGATGATGCACACCGGGATAAACTGGTTCAGGCCGCTGAACAGCCGTTTCATGTTCAAAAACTTGGGGTTGAGCGAGCCAAAGACGAGGAATTCCAGCAATATCACCAGCACCAGAAAGGTTTCCCAGCGGAGGAACTGTTTTTTCAGCTTATTCACCCGCCGTCGCCTCCTTCCCATCCGCTGCAAGCAGCTGCGTTTTCGCAGCCAGACGCTGCCGCCTGGCCTGTTCCACCGCGCGCCTGCGGAGGAGTGCGTCGGAAACCACGATGATAATCAGCAGAATGCCCGTGATGGTATCATCATAATCCGAGGAGAAGCCGACAAACACGAGGATGCGGCTGATGGAAGCCATGATGGCCGCGCCAAGCCCAGCGCCGATTACCGTGCCTACGCCGCCGGACAGGCTGATGCCGCCCAATACGCAAGCCGCGATCACTTTCATCTCGTACCCATTGCCCGCGATGGGGGTTACAAACCCAACTCGGCTCACAAAGAGCACGCCGCCCACCGCCGCCAGCACGCCGCAAAGCGCGAAGGCCGAAAACTTAGTGGTATCTACCGGGATGCCCAGCAGCGTTGCGCCGCCGATGTTATCCCCCACCGCCGCCAGATAGCGGCCGCGTTTGGTGCGGGTGAGAATCAGGTGCACCGCCACAATCAGCAGGATCGCGCCAAGGTAGAAAAACGTGATGCTGCTGAACAGCCGCCCCTGCGAAAGATTTTTAAAGTCGAAGGGGATGTTTTCCACCCATTTGCCGTTGGTGAACACATAGATCAGCCCGCGCACGATGCCGTTGATGCCCAGCGTCATAATAATAGAAGGAATCTTGAGCACCGTAACGCCGAAGCCGTTGATCGAACCAATCAGCAACCCGATCAGCAGGGCCGCGCCGATGGCCAGTATCCAAGGCTCGCCGTTGCGAATCATGGTGCCGCTGACGGCCGCCGTCATGCCGAGCGTCGCGCCTACCGAAACGTCAATTTCCCCTGTGATAATCACCAGCGCGATGCCAACCGCAACCACCGTGTACACAACGCTGCTGTTCAGGCACAGCCAGATGTTCGCCGGGGTCAGAAAAGCGGGGTTGATGGCGCCTACGCCCAAAAACATGAAAACCACAAACGCGAGCGCCGTAACCTCCCGGGAATGCAACAGCTTTTTAAGCATTCTTCGCACTCCCTTCCGTGACGCCAAACGCGGCGGACATCAGATGATCCTGACAAATGTCGCACTTGGCAAATTCCTTGTTGATATGCCCGCAATACATGGTTACCGCGCGGTCGCTCAACTCCACAATTTCCTCCATATCGGACGAAATCAGAAGGATCGCCAGCCCCTGTTCCTTCAGCTGCTCAATAATCGCGTACACATCGCCGCGGGCCGCCGCGTCAATGCCGCGTGTCGGCTCGTCCAAGATCAGCACTTTTGGATGGGTGGAAAGCGAGCGGGCGATCACCACTTTCTGCTGGTTGCCGCCGGAGAGCGAGCCAATCAGTTGGTCGCGCCCCGTGACCTTGGTGCGGAACGCCTGAATAAACTGGTCCGTAACCCGACGTTCCTCCTTAAAGTTGATAAAGAACTTCGACATATGGTTCAGGTTGGCGGCGGTCGTGTTGGCGGCCACGTCGCTGATGCGGAAAATGCCGTTAAGGAACCGATCCTCCGCCACGTAGTTCAGGCCCGCGTCCAACATGCCGCGGGTGCTTAGCCCGGTTACGTCCTTGCCTTCCACGTACACTTTACCGCTCTTGACCGTATCGCGGCCAAACACCGTTGTTGCCAGTTCCGTGCGCCCGGCGCCGACCACGCCGGCCAGCCCCAAAATTTCCCCCGGGTACACTTTCAGGCTCACATCCCGGAAGCCGTAACCCGTCAGGTGATCGATCACAAGCGCCGGTTCGCGGCCTTCATGGCTGACCGTTTTGCATACCGTTTGCGCGCCGTGGTTATCCGCGTTGGGCGGCAACAATCCGGCGACCAGCATTTCCCGGGTAAAATCACACACGGGGCCATTGAGGGTAATCACGCCGTCCCGCATAATCAGCACCCGATCCGCAATCTGGAACACCTCTGTCAGGCGGTGGGTAATGTAGATAATGCTGATGCCCTTGGCTTTCAGATCCTCCACGATGGCAAACAGGCTTTCCACCTCGTTAAACGTAAGCGAGCTGGTCGGCTCATCCAGGATCAGCAGCCGCGCGTCCCGCATGAGGCCGCGCAGCAGTTCCACCAATTGCTGCTCCGCAATGGAAAGGGTCGCCGCCTTGCGGTTCAGGTCCAACTTCCAACCCAAATGCCCAAGCAGGGTTACCAGACGCTTGTGCAGGTCGGATGATTTTTCCATGAACCCCATAAGCACGTTTTCTTCCACCGTCATGTTGGGGAAAAGCATCGGCTCCTGCGGAACCAGATAAATCCCCGCGGCGAGTGAGGCGGCGGGCTTGCCCAGCTTAGCCGCCTTGCCTTCCAAAAAAACCTCGCCCTCATCCGGCTGATAAATCCCCATGACGATTTTGACCAGCGTGCTTTTGCCCGCCCCGTTGCCCCCGATAAGCGCCACCACCGAGCCTTTGGCAATGTCCATATCCACGCCTTTCAGAACGCAGTTGGACCCAAACGCTTTGGTGATGCCACGCACGGATAGCATCGCGTCATCGGGCAGCCGTACCGATTCGTTCATCAACTGAACCCCCAATGGTCTAAACAAATATTAGATCAGCGTCTTTTTTGTTCCTGTGCACATCATACCTTGTCCCGATAGATTTGTCAACGCCCCGTGCAAAATATTTTGCAAATCCGGTTTCATTTCTGCCAAAACCGCGAATTTCATTGTGTATTTCGCACACTTTTAATTTATATTTTCTATTGATTTTCATTGTCTAGGTTGGTTTTCTACCATTTCAAACAAGATTTATCAATATCAATTGACAGCGTTTCGAACAGGTGTTATACTATTCCCACAAGATACTTTTGTTTTTAGCCGTTACTTTTGCAAGGTTTCGGCAGAGGGGGTTCCATGGACTACGAAGAGTCGCTGATGATCAAAATTGCCTGGTACTATTATTTTGAAAACATGACGCAGCAAAGCGTGGCCGATACGCTGGGCATCAGCCGCATGCGGGTGATTAAGCTGCTGGAAAAGGCGCGTCAGACGGGCATCATTCAGTTTCGCCTGCGCAAGGACGGCGAAACCCGCATGAAGCTGGAGCGCGGGCTGATGGAAACCTATGGGCTGAAGGATGCGTTTATCGTCCCCTCCTCGCTCAACAAAAGCCAGGTAAACGCGGGCATCGCGGAAGCCGCCAGCATGTACATTGCCGAAAGGCTTTCGGAAAACAGCTTCATTAACATAGGCTATGGCGACACCCCCAACCGTGTGCTCAACAACCTTGCCACCATGGCGGAGCATCCCATTACCTGCGTTTCGCTCACCGGCGGCGTCAGCTATTACCTGCCGGATACGCGCAGCAATGTATTTAACGCAAAGCTGCACCTGATCCCCACGCCGCTGTTGGCCAGCAGCAAGGAAATGGCCACCGCCATGCGGCAGGAATCCAGCGTTACGGAAATCAGTCGAATGATCTCGCTTGCGCAGTTGACCGTCGTCGGCATCGGCTCCATGCACGAATCCGCTACCATTTTCAAATCCGGGATCCTCAACCGCAATGATTTCCTGTACCTGCAAATGCAAGGCGCGGTTGGCGATCTGCTCAGCCATTTTATCAACAGCGACGGCAAGTTGATCGAAACCCCATTGGAGGAACGCCTCATCAGCACGCCGCTCACCAAGCTGAAAGCGCTTAAAAACGTGATCGGCGTAGCGGCGGGCGATGTGAAGGTCAACGCCATCCGCGCCGCGCTCCGCGGCGGCTATCTGGACGTGTTGATCTCGGACGACAATACCGCCAGCCAGCTTTTAAACCAGCCGGAAGAAGTGTAGAAGGCCGGCGCGCGAACCGGTTCCGACTTGCGGCGTTTTAGACGCGCTGACTGTACGCGTTGAAAGTCGCGCAAACGCTATGGCAGCGGGACACAGCGCGCGGGCCGGTTGCCCTGCTTTTTCACGGTCCTGTGCTCCCTGCTGTAACGAGCCGCGAGCAGCGCGGTATTGTCGATGGATATGGAACGGAGGCATCATCATGGCAAAACAATACCTGATGGCGATCGACGCGGGTACGGGAAGCGTTCGCGCGGTACTGTTCGGCACGGATGGCAATCAGATCGGTTGCGTGCAGCGTGAATGGACCCACCGCGAGGATCCCCGCTATCCCGGCAGTATGGATTTCGATTGGGTTCGCAACTGGCAACTGGCCAGCGAATGCGTGCGCGGCGTGCTGGCGCAAACCGGGATCCAGCCCGGGGATATCGCGGCCGTGAGCACCACGTGCATGCGCGAAGGCATCGTGCTTTACAACGCGCAGGGGCAGGAAATCTGGGCTTGCGCCAATGTGGACGCCCGCAGCACCGACGAGGTGGGGCAGCTGATCCGCATGAACCCCGCGCTGGAAAAGGAAATCTATTCCGTTTCCGGCCAGACCTATGCGCTGGGCGCGCTTCCGCGCATCCTGTGGGTTAAAAACAAGCTGCCGGAGCTGTACGCTCAGGTAGCGAAGATTGGCATGTTTAACGATTGGCTTATTTACAAGCTCACCGGCGTGCTTGCGGTTGAACCGAGCAATGGCAGCACCACCGGCATTTTTGATTTGCAGAAACGCGCGTGGGATACCTCCATCATGCGCAAAGTTGGGTTGAAGGACGATATCTTTCCCCCCACGGTGGAGTGCGGCGCCGTTGTCGGCCCCGTGAACTTTCAGGGCGCCGAGGATACCGGTCTTGCGGTCGGCACGCCGGTGGTGGCCGGCGGCGGTGACTCCCAGCTGGGCTGCATCGGCGTAGGCGTTGTGGATCGGGGGCAGGCGGCCATTTTCGGCGGCAGCTTCTGGCAGTATGAGTTTAACACCGACAGCGGCGCGACCGACCCGCAATGCCGCGTGCGCGTCAACTGCCACGCCGTGCCCGGCATGTGGCAGTATGAGGCGCTGGCATTTATGCCGGGGCTGGCCATGCGCTGGTATCGGGACGCGTTTTGTCAGGATGAACTGCGCCGCGCCAGGGAGCTGAACACCGACCCTTATGCGCTGATGAATATTGAAGCCGCCAAGGTGCCTGCCGGCTGTTACGGCATGATGTGCACCTTCAGCGATGTGATGAATTTCATCGCCTGGAAGCACGCCGCGCCCACTTTCACGAATTTTGACTTTGACGCGGCGAAGTTTAACAAGTATACTTTCTACCGCGCCATTATGGAAAACGCCGCGATGGTCACCAAGGGCCATCTGGAGCTGGTGCGGGAATCCACCGGCAACGCCCCGAAGGAGATTGTTTTCGCGGGGGGCGCGAGCAAGGGGGATATCTGGTGCCAGATTGTCGCGGATGTGCTGGGGGTACCGGTTAAGGTGCCCGTGGTGAAGGAGGCCACCGCGCTGGGCGCGGCCATACTCGCCGGCCACGGCGCGGGGCTGTATCCGGATATTTCCCAAGCCGCGCGTCAGTTGGTCCAGTGGGAGCATACCTACCTGCCCAACCCGGAAAACCATCGGGTTTATGATGCGATGTACGCGCCTTGGCGCGAGGTATATCAAGCCCAGCTCGCTTTAAGCGACCGCGGCCTGACCCGCTATATGTGGGTTGCGCCCGGACTGTAAAAATGGAGGGGGATCACTATGTTCATCATTCATGAAAACGACCGGGAGTTTCGCTTTGGCGATAGCGGCCCGAAATACCTGATGAAAGGCCCGCGCATGAATTTCGCCATCGTCCAGTTTCAGGCAGGGCAGGATTTTAAAGCGCATTATCATAACGTGATGGAAGAAAATTTCTTTATCCTCGAAGGGGAAGTGGACATTGTGGTAGACGGGGTGTCGCATCACCTGCAACCCGGCCAACTGATCCATATCGAACCCGGCGAGGTACATTACGTTATCAACCATTCCGATAGCGTGGTGCGCATGATCTCCGCCCTTGCGCCTTACACCGACCCGGATAAAATTGACGTGGAGAATTATCAGTACTGATGGGTTCCCACAACAGGGGTTGATATGCCCCGCTTCTTTAGGGTCTGCCATAACGCAATTTCGAAATCAGGCAAGCGGGCCAAAGGTTCAGGCTGCCGCGAAACTCCCGCCGCAGCGATAAGGGGTCAAGGGATGCGATTCCCTGTCAGGGTCCAAGGGTGAACCGCCTGACGGGGTTTTGGGCGCTACCCAAAACTTGCTGTCGCAGTCTGTAAATCAAAGCGACCGAACAGTCCGCAGGATTTTGAGTCGCGCGGTATCACCGTCCCTGCCGCTTCCTTAATCATCTGAGCCGCCGCGAACCGCTCCGTAAGCAGTACGCGGCGGCTTTGGGTTGGTTACATTTGATATGCGCCCATCCCCGGGCTGTTGCTGAAAATCCGCGTCCGCAAGGCTCACGCAGCTCGATCCGCAATTTGAAAAGAAGGATAACGCCCCATCCGCACCTTGTGGGGGTGCGATGCCTCGTCGGGCGAGCACATTCCCGACAGATTATTGTCAACTTATATTCTGTTTTTGGTTGACATTCTCTTTCCGCTCTGCTATGATCCTATGGATTCCCTGCATACGGAAAGGATGTGGCTCCCAATGCCCAACCCCGCTTCCAAGCTGACTACGCTGGATATGGTCTATATTGCCCTGTTTGCCGTGCTGATCGCCATTTGCGCATGGATATCCATCCCCTCTACGGTGCCCTTTACCCTGCAAACCTTCGCCGTGCTGTGCACCATGGGCTTGCTGGGGGGAAGGCGGAGCGTGCTCGCCGTGACGGTCTATCTGCTGTTGGGGATGGTGGGCATTCCTGTTTTCTCCGGGTTTCGCGGCGGGCTTGGCATGCTTTTGGGCGTAACCGGCGGGTATCTGGTTGGTTTTTTAGTGGCGGCATTATGCTACTGGCTGATCACCGCATGGCTGGGCAACCGCTACTGGGTTCGCATTGTCGGAATGATCGCCGGTCTGATCCTCTGCTACGTTTTCGGAACCGCTTGGTTCATGATCGCCTACGCCGGTTCCACAGGCCCTGTTGGCCTGTCTACGGCGCTGGGCTGGTGCGTGGTCCCGTTTCTGATACCGGAAGCCATTAAAACTGCCTTGGCCATTTTTGTGGTTCGGGTGGTTCCGCAACGGGTGAAAGCCTTCCGGTAAGCGGCGGGCGCTGCTTTTGATCCGCTTACCGGCCGCACAGTTCGCACCGTTTTGATCCGCTGGCGGCCACGCATTGGCTTTGTTATGATGCGCTTTCAGGACAGCCGTTCACTTTGTAACGCTACGCCTTCCGGTCGCGTATGATTTGCTTTGCGTACCCGCTCTGAACCTCCGGCGCGCCTTTCCCCCACGTCCCGTTCGGAAACCCCATAGCGCTGAAAAACCGGCAGGAAAGCCGCCAATGGCGGAATCCCTGCCGGTTTTCAGGTTGGGTTGTTCCTTCTGCGTTTTACGGCAACGCGGCTGTTAAGGTTTTTTCGTTTGGCAGGCGTTGCTGCGTTCACGCGTTTACAGCCGCCCCGCAAGGCATGCGCATGCCGTTTCTATGGCAGGCCGAGGTTGCGTTACTGCAGTTTCAGCAGCTTTTCATAAATGGCCACATAGTCGTTCGCGCTGTGCGTCCAGCTGAAATCGGCCTCCATGCCCCGTTTCTGCATCGTGACGAGAATCTCCCGGTCATTGTGGTAATAATGCAGCGCCCGCTGAATCACGGTTAGCATGTCGTGCGCATTATAATTGAGGAAGGTGAAGCCGTTGCCGTCCTTGGTGTACTCGTTGTAGCTCAGCACCGTATCGCGCAGGCCGCCGGTTTCACGCACAATCGGAATGGTGCCGTACCGCATGGAAATCAACTGGCTCAGGCCGCACGGCTCAAACAGGGAAGGCATCAGGAAGAAATCCGCGCCCGCGTACAGCCTGTGCGCCAGCGCGTGATCCATCGCAAAACGCGCCGCCAAATGCCCTTTGTATTGCCCTTCCGCCCAGCTGAACAGGTTGGTATAACGCGCATCGCCCATACCCAGCACGGCCATCTGAACGTTTTCCGCCATGATATCCCCCAAAACGCAATCCACCAAATCCAAGCCCTTCTGATTGGTCAGGCGGCCAACCATGGCGATCAGCGGAATTTCCGGGTTTACTTCCAGCCCCAAATCTTCCTGCAGGCGGCGTTTGTTTTCCGCCTTGCCGCTCATGTCCGCGATGCTGAAGGTCTGGTAAATCAGCGGATCGTGCTCGGGATCATACTCCTCCGTATCAATGCCGTTCAGCACGCCGTAGAGCGAATCCTTGCGTGCGCGGATCAGCCCGTCCAGCCGCTCGCCGTAGTAGGCCGTGGTGATCTCCTCGGCATAGCTGGGGCTGACGGTGGAAATGGCGTCGCTGTACACCAGCCCGGCCTTCATAAAGTTGGCGCAGCCGTAGCATTCCAACTTATCGCCCGACCACAGGCCGTCCCCAAGGCCCAACACATCCTGCACCTCACGGATGCCGAAAATGCCCTGATACTGAAGATTGTGAATGGTAAAAATGCTCCGGATGCCCGAATAAAAAGGCAGATGGGCATACTGGATTTTCAGCAGCGCAGGCACCATGCCGCTTTGCCAATCGTGCGCGTGCAGAATATCCGGACGGAACTCCAGCAGCGGCAACGCGTTCAGCACCGCGCGGCAGAAGAAGCCGTACCTCTCGTACTCGTCCCCGCCCAAGCCGTAGATGTACGGCCTGCCGAAATAGTACTTATTATCCAGAAAGTAATAGGTGACGCCGTCCTTTTTAAGCATCATCACCCCGCAGTACTGCCTGCGCCAGCCCAGCTGAACGTCAAAGTTCAGCACAAACTGCATTTTGCTTTGCCATTCCTGTGAGATGGCCGTATACATGGGCAGCATCACGCGCACATCATGCCCCTGTTTGGCAAGCACAGGCGCGAGAGAGCCTACCACGTCCGCCAAACCGCCGGTTTTTACAAAGGGTACGCATTCGCTGGCCGTAAAAAGAATGTTCATGTTCCACGCTCCTTGTTCAGCCTTCGCCTTGCGGCAAAGGGTTTGGTTTAGGCGCCTATATTGCGGAGCCGACCGCGCCGCAGGCTTTCCTACGCGCTTTCGCGGCGCGGTTTGGTTCCGGTTGGGCCGTGCCTGTTGGGAAACCGGCCGCGCCTGTTGGCGGCACGGCCGGTTTCGCGGCCGCTGTTTGTTGAGAAAAACGCGCCGCGGTTTAGATTGTCATGTTCTTGGAAATGACGATCGGGTACGAGGAAGGGCCAATCAGTTTGCCGCCCCGCTTCACGATGGCCTGCTTATCCAGAATGCAGTTCTCCAGATGCACATCCTCCTCAATGACGCTATCCTGCATAATCACGCAGTTTTTCAGCACCGCGCCTTTGGCGACCTTTACGCCGCGGAACAGCACACAGTGTTCCACAGTGCCGTCCACAATGCAGCCGTCCGCCACCATGGCGTTAATCACCTTCGCGTTTTCAAGATACCGTGCGGGAAGCTCGTCGCGCACCTTGGTATACACCGGATGCTCCTCGTTAAACAGGGCATGCCGGATTTTCGGATCGATCACGTCCATGTTAAACTTGAAGTAGCTCTGCACGCTGTCCATCCGGTAACAAACATCCTTGTACTCAAAGCCCGCCACCCGCATGCCGGCGTCGCGGATCAGGCGCTGGAAAACGTCGCGCGTCAGGTCGTGGTAACCGTGCGCCGCGCCCCGGTCCACCAGTTCCAACAGCAGCTCCTTGCGCAGCAGGAACACTTCCATGCAGGTGTTTTCGTACCGGGGATGGGTCGGGTCGATTTCCACATCGGTGATGAGGCCCTCTTTGTTGATGTCAAAGTAAACGCCGTATTCCGGCCTGCGCATCTCGGGGTTTTGAGTGTACATGATGGTCACATCCGCCCCGCCGTGCTCATGCGCCTCGAACATATCGGTAAAGTTGGTGTTGAAAATAATCAGGCTGTTGCAAAGCAGCACGTATTCCTGTTTGCTGCGGCGCAGGTAGCCAAAGTTGGAATGCAGCGCGTCCAGACTTCCGCTGTACACGCCCACGTTTTCCCGGGTCAGGAATGGCGGCAGAATATAAAGGCCGTCGTTCTTGCCGTGCAAATCCCACTCCTTGCCGCTGCCCAGATGGTCCATCAGGCTGTGGTAGTTTTTCTGCATAATCACGCCGACGTTCTTGATTCCACTGTTCACCAGCCCGCTTACCAGAAAATCAATCACGCGGTAACGGCCGGCGACCGGCATGGCGGCGATGGCCCGCATCAGCGTCAGCTCCCGGAGGAAGCTGTCCTTTTCGCCGGTATAGATGATACCCATAACATTCTTCATAGCCATGGCGTTCTCCCTCTTTCCTTCTGCTGGGGTTACTCGGCGCGCTGCTCGCCGGCCTTTACGGTTGTGCCCGCCGCAAGCTTCACGTTCTGCCCCACCACGGCGATGTTGCCCGTTTCCTCTCCCACCTTGGCGCCGGCGCCGATCACCGCGCCCTCCGCCACAATCGCGCGGCATACCTGCGCGCCGCGCTCGATAATCGCATTGGGCATGATTACGCTGTCAATGACGCTTGCCCCCTGCATCACCTGCACCCCTGCGAAAAGCACGCTGTGCTCCACGCGGCCGTACACCTCGCAGCCCTCGGTGATCAGGCTGCTACGGGTAACCGCGCCTTCCGCGATGTAATGCGGCGCTACGCCGGGGTTACGGCCGTAGATTCGCCACTTTTTATCGTACAGATCAATCGGCATCGGCATGTTCAGCAAATCCATGTTGGCTTCCCACAGGCTTTCGATGGTGCCGACGTCCTTCCAGTAGCCTTCAAAATCAAAGGCGTACAACTTTTGCTTGTCCCTAAGCATGTTGGGGATGATGTTTTTGCCAAAATCGTTGCTGCTCTTGGGGTCCTGCGCGTCATCGCACAGGTAGGCGCGCAGCTTGTCCCACGTGAAAATATACACGCCCATGCTTGCCTTGTTGCTTTTGGGTTTCGCCGGTTTTTCCTCAAACTCGTTAATCGCGTTATCCGCGTCCGTGTTCATAATGCCAAAACGGGAAGCTTCCTCCCACGGCACCTCGCGCACGGCGATGGTTACGTCGCACCCTTTTTCAATATGGAAGCGGAGCATGGCGTTGTAATTCATTTTGTAAATATGGTCGCCGCTGAGGATGAGCACATACTCCGGGTTAAACTGCTCAATAAATGCCACATTCTGGTATATCGCGTTTGCGGTGCCGCTGTACCACTCGCCCTGTTTGCCCTTCACGTAGGGCGGGAGCACATAAACGCCGCCGTGCGCAAGGTCCAAATCCCACGGGGACCCGCTGCCGATGTAGGCGTTCAACTCCAACGGCTGGTACTGGGTGAGCACGCCCACCACGTCGATACCGCTGTTGGTGCAGTTGCTCAGGGGAAAATCGATAATGCGGTATTTTCCGCCGTAGGGGATCGCGGGTTTCGCCATGTTGGCTGTTAAAATACCGAGGCGGCTGCCTTGGCCGCCCGCAAGCAGCATGGCGATGCACTCTTTCTTTTTCAGCATGGAAGTTCCACTCCTTTTGTGTGATGGGGTCCCTTCCCGTACCGGCCGGCCGGTTCGCGCGGCCTTCCATACGCGAAGGGGATTCATTTCTTGCGCACTGCGTTCCCTTTGGCGATTTCCTTAGCGTCCGTTTCGGCGGTTTTGGCGTTGGGGCGTTTGGCGGCGGCTTTCGCTTTGGCTTTTGCGGCTTCGGCTTTGCTTTGGACGGTTGTGGCTTTATCCTCTTTGGCAGCCAGGGCATTAACCTTTTGATTGGTATTCATGGCGGGTTCCCTCCTGTGTATATTTTTGAACACCTGCGCGGGCGTGCCGATGCTCCGGGACCGTTTGGGTTTGGGCAGTTTTTTCTGGTAGGTAAAATAGCAGCAGCTCAGCGGCGGAACACAGAGATCCGCGTGGTACGGCAAGCTGTTAAACTCGCCCGCCTCGGGCGTGATTTCCCACGCGTTGTACTGATCGCTGCCGCCGTACTCCGCGCGGTCCGTGTTGAACAGCTCGTTCAGCTTTCCGTCCATTGGCAACCCGATTCGGTAAGTCGGGAAGAACACCGGCGTAAAATTGACCACGCAAAGGATCGCTTCCCCCTTCGCGTCGGTGCGCAGGAACGCGATGATGCTGTTATCCGAATCATTCGCGGTGATCCACTGAAAACCGTCCCAGTTCTTGTCCACCTCATACAGCGCGGGGGTATTCCGGTACAGGCGGTTCAGGGCCTTCACGCATGCCTGCACCTGCGGATGCCGGTCGTAAACCAGCAGGAACCAATCCAGCTGATCGTCGAACTTCCATTCAATGAAGTGCGCAAACTCGCCGCCCATAAAGAGCAGCTTTTTCCCGGGATGCGCCATGGTATACCCGAACAGCGCGCGCAGGCCGGCGAATTTCTGCCACAGATCGCCGGGGTTCTTATCCAGCAGGCTATGCTTGCCGTGCACAACTTCGTCATGGGAAAATGGCAGGATGAAATTTTCGTTGAACGCGTAAAACAGGCTGAACGTCAGCTTGCTGTGGTGGTACTTGCGGTATACCGTCTCCTTCTGGATGTAGAACAGGATATCGTTCATCCAGCCCATGTTCCACTTGAACCCGAAGCCCAGCCCGCCGATGTAGGTAGGCGCGGTTACCATGGGATACGCCGTGCTTTCCTCCGCTACCATCATCACGCCCGCAAAATCGTGGTACACCGTTTCGTTCAGGCGGCGGATAAAGCGGATCGCATCCAGATTTTCATGTCCGCCGTACTGGTTAGGGACCCACTGCCCGCGTTCCTTGCAAAAATCGTAGTACAAAAGGCTGCTGACCGCGTCCACCCTCAGGCCGTCCGCGTGATAGTATTCCAGCCAGAAGCACGCGTTGCTCAGCAAGTAGCTGCACACCTCGCCGCGCGCGAAATCGAAAAGCATCGTGCCCCACTGGGCGATTTCGCCCCGCCTTGGGTCCGGATGGTTGTACAGCGCCGTGCCGTCCAGCTTGAACAGGCCCGCCTCATCCCGGGGAAAATGTCCGGGCACCCAGTCCAGCAACACGCCAATCCCCGCCTGATGGCAACGGTCAATCAGGTCCATCAGTTGCCGCGGATTGCCGTAACGGGAGGTTGGCGCGTAAAAACCCAGCACCTGATACCCCCAGGACATATCCAGCGGGTGTTCCATCACCGGCAGCAGCTCAATGTGCGTATAGCCCATTTCCAGCACATACGGTATCAGTTGATCCGCAAACTCCTGATAACTGAGGTAACTGCCGTCCTCATGCCGCCGCCAGGAACCGATGTGTACCTCGTAAATATTCACCGGGCTGATGTAAGGGTTGTAGACGCCCCGCTTTTGCATCCATTCGCCGTCGCCCCAGGCGTAGCCCTCCATATCATACAGGCGGCTGGCGGTATTGGGCCGCAGCTCCGCATAAAAACCGAACGGATCGGCCTTCATGCGCCAAACGTCATCCTGCCCCCAAACGGCGTATTTATAGGCCGGTTCGCCGTGCTCCGGCAGGTTTTGCCACAGTTCCGCCTCGCTCAGGCGAAGCTCCCAGGTGCCGTCAAACTGTTTTTGCATCGGGTGACGGCTCAAGTCCCAACCATTAAAGGTGCCAATCAGCGCAACGTGCTTGGCGTTGGGCGCCCACAGGCAAAAGTGCCAAAGCCGAGCGCCGTTTTCTTCGCACGGATGAGCGCCCAGCATTTGATAGGCGTAGCGGCTGGTTCCCTGATGAAACGCCTCGCGTGCTTCGGCGGACGGCGCTACATACTGCATCGGTGATCCCCCCTTTTGATTGTCTTTGAAAAACGGACAGGCAACCCTTCCAAATAGGGGTAGCCCGACGCAGGCAATTGCCCGTTTGCAGGCATCGATTTTCCATACACCGACGCCTGCCCACCGCGGCTGCGCAGGCAATGATACATTATCTCTTCCACAATCAAGAATTTTTTTGCTTATCTTATTTTATGCGCAAAGGCAGGCATTCGTCAAGATGGTAACTCGCTTTTTTTGAGGGTTTCTAAACTTTTCGAACCCGCCGGGGCCTGTATGATAAACTTCTTTACAATTGCTACGGAAAACGGTAAAATGTTTGGAACTTGAAACAGGAAGGTGCATTCCATGATCTCAGTGATCGTGAATCCGGTAGCCGGTACGGGCCTTGCGCTCTCGGTTGGGCAAAAAATCGACTCCATCCTGACGGAACGGGGCATTGAGCATACGATGCTTTACACGGAGGGCGTTGGGCATGCAACCGAGCTGGCCCGCGAGGCTGCCCGCCAAGGCGCAACCACGGTGCTGTCTGTCGGCGGCGACGGCACGCTCAGCGAAACGGCGGCCGGGCTTGTGGGTAGCTCCTCGGCGCTTGGCATCATCCCGGCGGGCACCGGCAACGATTTTATCAAAGTGATCGGCACCCCTAAAAAGTGGGATGAGGCGTTGGAATATGTGCTGACGCACCCCGCCCATCCGCTGGATACGGGGGTTATCAACGATTCTTTCTTCATTAACGTATGCGGCGCGGGTTTTGACGTAATGGTGCTGGAATACGCTTTGAAGGCAAAAAAGCACGTCCGCGGCATCTGGCCTTACCTTTACGGCGTGATTGCCGCCATCAAAGCCTTCAAGCCCTTTGAAATGCTGGTGGAAATTGGCGACGAGCTGAAGCTGAAAGGCAAGTACATGCTGTGCAGCATCGCCAACGGGCAATACATCGGCGGCGGCATCCCCATTATGCCGCGCGCAAAGGTGGATGACGGGCTGCTGGATGTGCTTGTGGTGGACACGCTGCCCGCGTGGCGCATCCCGTTTTATCTGCCCGCCCTGCTGGGCGGCAAGCTGGTGAATACCAAAATTGCGCACCATTACCGCACCGCCCGTTGCAAGCTCACCTCCCACAACATGCAGCTGAATTTGGACGGGGAAATCATCCCCATGGAAAGCGCCAGTTTTGAATGCAGGCCCGCATCGCTACTCGCGCATTGGGCCGGTTCCGGCTCTCTGGTAAACGGCTGAGCCTGCCAAAGCATGGTCGCCCTACCCAAGCCATCCTGTAAATTTTGATGCCGAGCCGTTTTCCGCACAGCGGCTCGGTTTTTATTGCCCAAATATATGGTATACTGGCAGGGAGGTGAATCGTCATGGGCACAGGTTTCCGTCGCGTTGGGGCCGCGCTTCTTTCGTTTATGCTCAGTTGCCCTTTCGCGGCCCTGGCAACCGGCGACACCGAGGAAACCTCGCTTGACGACGGCGCGCGTACCCCGTCGGTGTATGTGATCTCCCCCACGGGCAGCGACAGCTATGAAAGCGGCAATCAGCTCAGCGTGAAGGTGGAAGGCGCCAATGTGGAACGCATAACGCTGGAATTGCAGCTGGTGGATCAGACGCTAAGCTACGAAAGCACGGAGGCTCAGGTGACCTATACCTTTCAGCTCGATCAGCCCCAAACGCAGGGCGCGCTCCTCGTGGTGCGCGGGTACGCTGACGCGGCGACGGACGCCGTATACGCCGAGCAGCGGGTTCCGGTGCTTTCGCCCAAGGCGGAACTGATCGGGCGCATGATTGCCCTCGCCTACGCCAACTCCCGGGATAGCCGGTATATGTTCGCGCCCGCGGAAACAGATTACGATATCGGCGTGTGCAAAAATTTCGTAATGCGCCTTTTTGACACCTTCAGCAAAGAATACCGGATGCTCGCGTACCCTGAGCTTGCTCTGCACATGCCCAAGAACAACAGCAAAAAAGCTTGCGCCCCTTACGATTACGGCATTGAGTGGAAGCCGGAAACCGCAGAGGAGGGCAGCCCGTTTGAAATCGCCGCGCAATTTAAGTATAACGACAGCCTGAGCGAAGAGGAAAATCAGGCCTTGGCGCGGAAGTTAATAGAACAGATCCAAAAAGGGGACTTTTTCCAAATCGTCGGCTATTACGGCGGGGGCAACGGGCCGCATAGCATGTACATCATCCGCGATTACGACCCCGTCACCGGCATGGTGCACTGGACGGACAGCAACATGCGCGGCACGCGCGTCAACGGCGCGCGCTGGGGTTACCTGCAATATAACGCCGACGCGGATATCGACTGGTGGGTAAACGTGTTCTACATGAAAAAGCGTGGCGCAACCCTGTACCGCCTCCGCGATGATCTCTACAAGTATTAGGAAACGGAGTGAAGCGTATGTCCAAGAACAATTTCTCCAGCAAGGTCCGGATCGCGCTCTTTAAAGGGATGGAAGCCATCGGCACTTCCGCCTCCAATCTGGCGAGCAACGCCAAGCTCAAGGTGAACGAGATCAATCTGGAAACACGCCGCCGTGAAATTCTGACCGATTTCAGCCTTCAGGCGTTTGACCTATGGCAAAACGGAACGCAGTTGCCTGAGCCGCTGGACGCGCTGTTTCAGGAGTTGAGCGAAATCGAAGCCCGACTGAGCGTTTTGCGCGCGCAAAAGTACGGCAAAGTTGCCGCCGAAAACGCCGCGCAGGATCAGGCCGCAAGCCCGGATCCGCCTGCGGACGAGGTCAAGGAACCCGTTGAATGCAGCGTTGAAACCGACGAAAGCGAACCGCAGGAGCCCGTGCAATGCTCGTTGCAAACCGACGGGCCGGATACCGCGGAGCCGGGAGATTCCGTTACCGAGGCTCAGCCCGCCGAAACGGAAACACCTGCCGAGCCAGCTGCTGAAAGCGATGAAGCCGCCCCCTCCGAGGCCGCTGAAACGCAAGCCGCAGAAGCCGCCCCAACAGCCGACGAAAGCGAACCGCGCGGCTAACCTTTGCCTACGTAAAACTCAAACCGGCCTGTACCCGAGCCATCCGGCTTTTGACAGGCCGTTTTTCCTGACATTCAGACCGTTGACAAACCAAATCGAGTCCGTACGCCGCACCACATTTTGCCTTTGGCGCTCGTGGTGTTAACGTTGTATGTGTTGCCATAGATGGCCTCCGGCGGGCAAATGCTTAACCCCTGCACCCCACAGAGGCTTTGGCCTTGACCCATTTTCGCTGCGGCGAGGGTTTTTCAGTTGTCGGTTACATTGCCTGCCAGTCCGGGGTCGGTTGGTTTTTATCGGTTTTTCATGGGTAAACGCATTGGCGGCGGTTGTCGAGCCGCTGGCTGTGTGGTATGCTTGGCGTAGCATTCTGAATTGCCTACGGAGGTTGATAGCCATGTACGAGTTAACGCAGGTTGGGCCGCGCAGCTACTACATCGATTGCCCGGCAAAAATTGGCGTTTACACGCCGGATGGGCAGCATGTGATCCTGATCGACAGCGGCAACGATAAGGACGCCGGGCGAAAAGTCCGGCAGGTGTTGGATCGGCAGCAGTGGTCGCTGACAGCCATCCTCAACACGCACTCCAACGCGGATCATATCGGCGGCAACCGCTATTTGCAATCGCAAACCGGCTGCAAAATTTTCGCCAACGGCATCGAGCGGGCCATGACGTGCCACCCAATTTTGGAGCCTTCCTTTTTATATGGGGGCTTCCCTTGCAAGGAGCTTCGCCACAAGTTTTTAATGGCGCAGGAAAGCGACGCGGTCGAACTGAGCGATCCGGACTTCCCCAAGGAGATCGAAGTGCTTCCCCTTCCGGGCCATTTTTTCGATATGGTGGGCTACCGCACGCCGGACGACGTTGTTTTTCTGGCCGACTGTGTCAGCAGCGAGGCGACGCTCGATAAATATGGCATTCCTTTTATTTATGATGTGGAAGCCTACCTACAAACGCTCGACCGTATCTCGGAAATGACCGCCAGCCTGTTTGTGCCGGCCCACGCCGAGCCTGCCAAAGATATCCGGCCCTTGGCGACCTATAACCGGGTTAAGGTGCTCGCGGTGGCGGATCATCTGCTGGAAATTTGCCGCACGCCCGTGCCGTTTGATGTAGCCTTGCAGGAAATGTTCAGCCGGTATGAGCTGACCATGAATTTTGAACAGTATGTGCTGGTGGGCAGCACCATCCGATCCTATTTTTCCTGGCTGATGGATACGGGCCGGGTTTCCGCGAGCTTCACCGACAATCACCTTCGCTTGCTGGCAACGCGGGCCTGAGCGACTATTGCACGCGCCGCGCTCAGGGCATCTCTGTCGCCGCCGCGCTTGAACCCTCCATGCCCCCGCCTCGGGAACCCGATCCGGCTCCATTTTTGAGCCATACAAATAGGACCCGCCCGGGAGGGATGGGCGGGTCCTTTTTCGGTTTAGGCGGTCGCGGTGTCGCGCACGCCGGATAGAACCAGTTCGTTTTCCCCTTTCGGATTGCGGCTCAGGCTTTTCCCAGCCTCCACGGCGCGGGGAACCGTAAGGCGCAGTTACCGCTCCGCCCCTTGCGGGAAAAGGGGGAAACCGCCCCGTTGCCGCCGCGAAAGGAATACTGGGATTACCGTTTGCTGCGTTCCTTCAGCTTGGCAAACACTGCCTGCAACACAATGAAGAAGCACAGGAGCATGGCGGATACGACGTTCGCCCAGGAGGACATCAGCTTGCCGTTTGTTTTCACCAAGCTGGAGATGGTTCCGTTAATCAGCACCCCAAAGAAGGAGCCAAACACGTTGCCAACGCCGCCTGTGAGCAGGGTTCCGCCGATAACCGCCGAGGAAATCGCATCCATTTCAAGGCCGGTTGCCTGCGTGGTGGTGCCGGCCATGGTGTTCAGGCAATAGCAGATGCCGCCGATGGAGCACAGGAAGCTGGACAGCATGTAGGCCTTCAAACGGGTCTTTTTCACGTCCAACCCCATGAGCGCGGCCGATTGCTGGTTACCGCCCACCGCGTACAGGCTGCGGCCAAACTTGGTGTACCTAAGCAGCAGGAAAACCGCGATCAGCACCACCAACGCGATGATGACAGGCAACCGCAGGTACGGCACCATCAGCTTGCCCTTGTTGTTCATATAGGCGCCGATTTCAAACGGCATCCAGATTTTCAGGTTCGCCAACCCCACAAAAAACTCGCTGGATTTGATCGTCACCTGCTGAGTGCTGATCATCGCTGTCATGCCTCGGGCAAAGAACATGCCCGCCATGGTCACAATGAACGGCTGAATGTCCAGATAGCCTACGCAGAAGCCCTGCACAAAGCCAAATACAACGCCGATCAGCAGCACTTCCGCCATCAGGTAGGGCGCGGGCACCCCGCGGGTTTCTATCCCCACGGCCAAAAACATGCAGTCCATGGCAATCAGCGCGCCAACCGAGATGTCGATACCCCCGGTGAGCATGACGGCCGTCATGCCGCACGCGACGCAGATCAGGCCGGAGTTGTTAATCAGGATGTTGATGAACGTCTGAAAATGATCGAAGCCCTTGTCCGAATATACGAGGCAACCGGCGACATACATCACGATAAACAGCGCGATTGTGATCAGAAGCAGCATGCCATTGTTGTTCATTTGCCTGCGGGAACGTTTTTCAAGCGACGTACGGTTCATGTGCCGATCACCTCCTTATGGGCTGCAAGGCTCCGGGCGGCAGCCCGTTTCGCCAGCATCGCCTTGAATGCCGGCGCCTGAATGGTCACAATCAGGATCACGATAACCGCCTTGAACACCGGCGCCTGCGCGGAGCTGATCCCCAACGCGTACAGCGTTGTGGTGATCGCCTGAATGGTATATGCGCCAATGATGGAACCGGAGAGCCGGAACTTGCCGCCGCCCAGGCTGTTGCCGCCCAGCGCGACCGCCAGAATCGCGTCCAATTCCAGCGTGAGGCCGATGTTGTTGGTATCGGCGCTATAAATCCGGCTGGTTGCGACCAACCCGGCAATGCCCGCGCACAGGCCGCAAATCACAAAGGTGGTAAAGATAATCCGGCGGGACTGATACCCTGCGATGCGCGCCGCATTTTTGTTAATTCCCACGCTTTGCACATACATGCCCAGCGCGGTAAATTTGAGGATAAGCGACGCGATAATCACGCAGCAGCCCGCCACCAGAATCGGCGTGGGCATGAAGCCGCAATAGCCGCCCAAAAACTGGAACGAAGGCTCGCGGATGTACACGATCGTGCTGTTGCAAAGCAGCAGCCCAATCGCGCGCCCGGCGGAAAACAGGATCAACGTCGCCACCATCGGCTGAATGTTTAGGTAAGATACCAGAAAGCCGTTAAACACGCCGCAGGCGCAGGCAACCACCAACCCGGCCAGCAGGCCCATCCAAAGCGGATGAGCATATTCCGATACGTTCGCGTTGCCAAACCCAGCCAACAGCATGCAGCAGACGCCACCGGACAGGCTCATCACCGAGCCGACGGAAATATCGGTACCGGCCGAGGAGGATACCACCAGCGTCATGCCAATCGCCAGAATGGCGGCCTCGCTGCCACGGTTCAGGATGTCGATGATGCGTCCGTACAGGATGCCGTTGCGTACGGAAATGGTAAAGAAATTGAAAACCGCATTGCCGTTGACAATATCAAAAATGATATTGACCGCCATAACGAGCAGCATGCTGAAAATAGGCAGGAACAATCGCAAATGCGTTATTTTCTTGATTGTTTTCATGATTTCTCACCTCCGGCGATGGCGTGCATCACGCTTTCCTGAGTCATGTCCCCAGAGATTTCGCCAACCTTTTCGCCATCGCGCAAAACCGCCAGCCGGTTGCAGGTGCGCAGCATTTCCTCAATCTCCGATGAAATGAACAGGATGCCTTTGCCTTCTTCAGCCAGCCGAACAATCAGCTTTTGAATTTCCGTTTTGGTGCCGATATCGATGCCGCGGGTCGGTTCATCCAAGATCAGGAAGTCCGGGTCCGTTGCCAGCCAGCGGGCAATAATCACCTTCTGCTGATTGCCGCCGGAAAGCTGCTTGAGCAGAGTTTCGCGGCTTGCGGTTTTAATTTGCAAAAGATCGATAAACTTATCCGCAATCTCGCACTGCTCCTTCATGGGCAACAGCTTCATAATACCCCGGTGCGCCTGAATGGCCAGCACAATGTTTTCCCGAACCGAAAGGTCCGCGATAATTCCTTCAGCTTTGCGGTCATCCGGGAGCATGCCCATGCCCTGCTTCATGGCGTCAATCGGCTGGGCGATCTTCACATTCTTGCTTTTCACCTTGAGCGTCCCGGTTTGCGCGCGATCCGCGCCATAAATGGCGCGCGCCAGTTCGCTGCGTCCGGAACCCAGCAGGCCGGTCAACCCCACCACCTCGCCCCGGTTGATTTTGAGATCAAAGGGCTTGATTTTACCCGCGTGGCTCAAGCCGCTCGCCTCAATCAACGGTTCATCGCAGCGGTTGGTGCAGTTCTCCGGCTTTATCTTTGCCAGATCATCAAAATCCTTGCCCATCATGGCCGCGATCAGCTTCACACGGGGCAGGTCGGTAATCAGATATTCCCCTACCAACTGCCCGTTGCGCAAAACCGTGATACGGTCGCAAACGGCGTACACTTGTTCCAGAAAGTGCGTAACAAAAATGATACCCACCCCTTGGTCACGAAGCTTGCGCATCAGCGTAAAAAGCTTTTCCACCTCGTGGTCGTCCAAGGAGGAGGTCGGTTCATCCAAAATCAGGATTTTGCACTCCATATCCACAGCGCGCGCAATGGCGATCATCTGCTGAAGCGCAAGGGAATAATTTTCCAGATTTTGCTGGGCGTCAATTTCCAATTCAAAGCTGTCCAGCAACGCCTGCGCTTTTTTTATCATCGTCCGCCGGTCGATGGTGTGCAGGGAGGTGAGCGGTTCGCGGCCAATATAAAGATTTTCAGCAACGCTCAGGTTCGGGCACAGGTTCACTTCCTGGTATACCGTGGAAATGCCCCTTTTCTGAGCCTCCAATGTTGAATGGTTCCGGATGGCTCCATCCAGCCCGTCCACGTTAATTTCGCCTTCATCAAAGTCATGAACGCCGGTCAGGCATTTAATCAGCGTGGATTTACCCGCGCCGTTTTCACCCATCAGCGCATGAATTTCACCCTTGCGCAGGGTGAAATCTACATTTTCCAACGCCTTGACTCCGGGAAAGGTCATGGTTATCCCGCGCATGGTCAGGACGACCCGATCATCCATAGTCATCCATTCCTTTCATAGGTTTGTGAACGGTTGGGCGTCGTGCCGCCCAAGCCCTTCATATAGAAAAGTGGGAGGAGCTGTAAGGCCTCTCCCACTTCTCCACAGTTTCTTTTACATCGCCTAAGCGATCAATTCCTGCTTAGTACGGACGGGCCGCGAGGATATCCGCGGTAAGGGTGGTGGCATACTGAGAGGTGATGCCCGGGGCTACGAAAGCCTGATCGACAACCAGCGTGAACGCATCGACGGTTTCGCCGGCCTTCAGCTTCTCGATAACGCCCTTCACGAAGTCAGCCTGGATCGGGTTGCACTCAACGTCCGCGTTGATTTTGCCATCCAAGGTGTAGCCCAAGCCGGCCTTGGTCGCATCGTAGGAGATCAGGGTCACGTCGCCGCCAACGCCGTAGGTGATGCCGGCCGCGTTCATAGCATCCATCGCGCCGTAGGCTTCGTTATCGTTCTGGCAAACCAGCACGTTGAACTGGCCGGGATAGGACTTGATGAAGCTTTCCATAACCTGCTGGCCGCCAGCCTGCGTGAAGTCGCCGCTCTGGCTGTCCAGGATTTTCCATTCGGAATGATCTTTGGCGATGTTGTTGAAGCCTTCGGAACGGCCCAGTGCGGCGGAGGAACCTACGGTGCCTTCGATCACGAGGATGTTAGCTTCTTTGCCGGCGAGGTATTCAGCCAGCCAGTTGCCAGCGGTTTCGCCTTCTTTAACCATGTCGGTGCCTACGCGAGTGGTGTACTCGGAAGGATCGGCATCCACAGAACGGTCAGCGATGATCACGGGGATCCCAGCGGCTTTGGCTTCCGCCAAAACGGTGTTCCAGCCAGCGGTTTCGATCGGGGCGATGATGATGTAATCCACGCCCTGCTCGATAAAGCTGCGAACCGCTTCCAACTGAGCGGCGTTGTCGTTGTCGCAATCCACAAAGCTCAATTCATAGCCATTCTCAGTGGAGAACACGGCCTTGTAGTTCTCGGTGTTGGCGTTACGCCAGTCAGACTCATGGCCAACCTGCGCGAAACCAACCTTGATGAGGTCTTCGGCGGCGGCGAAGGAGCACAGTGCGAACACCATGACCAGAGCCGTCAACAGAGCGAGCAATTTCTTCATAGATGGGAACCTCCTCATATTTCATTCCGGGAAGCTGTCCGTACTTCCCATGTGTAATGTTATTGTAGAGGAGGAAGCCCGTGAATAAAAGTGACTGGTTTCACAATTTGGTTGAGAATCTTTTGAAGTTTTTTGGGCAATTTCACACAGGCCGTTTTAGTGTGTGTATTTTTCCGACAACAGTCAATATTTTCCGATTTGTTCGGAAGGTCCGGCGCTTACAGCGTGCCGAAAACCCTTGCAATCATTCGCCTTTCCGGTAATCGCGCGGGGATAGCCCGGTGTTTTTTTTGAACAGGTAGCTAAAGTAGTGAGGGTCGTTATACCCCACTGTAAAAGCTACGTCGGAGGTGCGCATCTGCCGGTCGCGCAAAAGCGCCTTGGCATGCGCAAGCCGCACCGTGGTGAGGTACTCGGTAAACGTAACCCCCGTTTCCTGCGAAAAGACCGTACAAAAGTGGTTATTGCTCAGCGCCACATACCCGGCCACATCGCGTAGCGTCAGGTCCGGGTTGGAAAAATGCTCGTCAATGTACGCCTTGGCTTTGCGGATAACAACGCCGTAGCGCGCGGAGCCTTGATCGTCCCTGAAGCTCAGGGCGCGGTACAGTAGCTCACGCGCCATCGCCATCGCCTCCTCCAGCGTGGAGGCTGCGGCGCTTTTATCCTCCGGCTGAAAGGCGGAGGGGATAATCTCCTGCGGATCGCCGCCGCAATCGCGGATCATCCGCGAGGCGCACAGCACAATATCCACAAAAATGTAGTTAATCATCAGCTTGCTTTGCGCCGCAGTCTGGCCGATGGAGGCAATATAGTCCGACAGAATGCCATCCGCCTCGGCGCGGTTGGTGTGGCGCAGTTTTTCATAAATCTGCGGCACCTTCACATTCACCAGCGACAGGCTTTCCTTTGGTTCGATATCCAGCATGCCGACAATCCGCCGCTCGCGGTTGGCGCTGTCCGCCTCGTGCAGCGTATGCAGGAGGGTGCTGGCGTCCGCGTAGGAATGCGACACCTCCCCCAGGGAGCGCACCGTGGTTCCGATCGCCATCATCGGTTTCAGCTCGGTGTTGCGCTCCACCTCAAAGCGCACGGCCTGAGCTAGGCCATACGTGCGCTCCTCAATATCGGTATCGTCATCCCCCATCACCAGCATCACAAACCGGCCCTGAACCTGGCACAGGCATACGGTGCCGCCGCTGCTTTCCGCAAGGCGGCACAGCACGCTTTCAGCCGCGCGGGTTTCCTCAACGCTGATGGTTTCCTGCCCCAGATCGATCACCATGGTCAGATACCGGCCCGCCGTCAGGCTCATTTGAAGCGCGCGGGCGCGTTCCATCACTTCGTTTTCCGGCGTGCCGGAAATCAGGTCGTTGAGCAACCGTTCTTTGAGCAATTGTCCGGACGAAGCCAGCTGATCGCGGTAGGTGCGTAGGTTTGCCTGCTGGCGCTTGTCCTCCCGGATGCAATCGGCAATATGGTTGAGCACCTGCAACAGCTCCTGCCCACTGACGGGCTTGAGCAGGTACTCCTTCACCCCCAGCGATATGGCTTCCCGCGCGTAGGCAAAATCGTCGTACCCGCTCAGGATTACAATATACATCCACGGCATGGTCGCGCTGACCGCCCGGCATAGTTCCAGCCCGTCCATAAAGGGCATGCGGATATCCGTAATCAGGATGTCAGGTTTGATATCCTGAAGCATCGAAAGCGCCATTTCGCCGTCCGGGGCTTCGCCGGCCAGCACAAAATCCGTCTGCTCCCACGGAAAATTGCTGCGGATGCCCTCGCGCACCACAATTTCATCGTCCGCCAGAAATACCTTGTACATCCTCTCTCCTCCCAAACGGCACGCACAGCGAAACCGTCGTGCCGTTTTCCCCGCTTTGGATCCGCACGCCTTCCGGCTGGTTGTAGTACAGCTGGATGCGTTTATTTACATTAAACAGGCCGTAACAGCCGTGCTCCCCCTCGGCCGGCGCGTCTCGGTCCAGACTTTCCCGCACCTGGCTCAGGCGTTCCGCCGTCATGCCGGCGCCGTTGTCCGTAACGGTCAGGATCATCATGCCCCCCTGCTCGCGCCCGGTTACGCGCACAAACCCACGGCCCCGCCGGTGCTTGATGCCGTGGTAGATGGCGTTTTCGACCAGCGGCTGCAACAGAAGTTTCAGGATTTGCAGGTTGTACATATCCTGAGGAATATCAATTTCATAATCCAGAATATCGCGGTACCGGATTTTCTGTATGGTCAGGTAGCCTTGCAGATGCTTCACCTCATCGGAAAGCGGAATCCAATCCCTGCCCTGCGAAAGTGAAATGCGGAAAAAATCGCTCAGCGCCCGGGTGATGTGAATGACCTCGTCGGTCCGCTACGCTTCCGCAAGCCACACAATGGCGTCCAGCGTGTTATACAGAAAATGCGGGGCAATCTGCGCCTGAAGGGTGCGCAGCTCGCTCATTTTCAGGTTTTCCTGTTCGCGGCGGTTTTCATCAATCAGGCGTTGCAGCTTGCCGGCCATCACGTTCAGGCTTTCGGCCAGGCCCCGCAGCTCGGTCACCTCCGGCTTATCCACGCGCGCCAGCAAATCGCCTTCGGCAATGGCGCCCGCAAAATGCTCCAATTCCGTAATCGGCGTGCGGATAGCGCGGGAAAGCGACTTTTGCGCCAGCATCGCAAACGCGAACGTGAGCACCACCAGCGCGACCATCAGCCACACAATCAGGATCAACTGCTCCTGAAGCAGACGGCTGGTATCCATGGTGGCGCTGATTTCCACAGTGATATATTTTTCCAGCATATCCCCTACCAGTGAGGAAACGCTGCGTACCTCTTCCAGCAAGGCTTCGTTGTCCGCGACCAGCGCTCCAACGGCCATCTGATCGCCCATACGGTCAATGTACCCTTCCAGCGTATCCATGGTTCGTCTGGCAACGGTCAGTTCCATGGAGTTGCCGGTTCTCATCAGGTCGTCGATGGTCTGGTTGACTTCCTCCAGCATCTGGTACTGTCTGCCTTCCGCAAAGGTGATGCGCCCGGCGACGATGCTCCACATTTCATCCGGAATGTCGGAGGTAACCAGCGGCTTCAGGGATGATACCCGTTCCACCTGCGAAATTGCCTGATGATAGCTGTCCGCATAGGTGCGCATGGTCCAGATGCTCACCAGCGCGGGAATCAGCATCAGCGCAAGAATCACCATAAAGCTGAAGCGGAGGCGCTCCGCAAGGCTGTTGCCTACCTTCAGGCGCCGGAATACGTTATCCAGCATCGCACGCATCGCTCAGTACCCTCGGGGCGGAAGGCTGTCCAAATCGGTATCAAATTCGGAAAAAACCCTCTCGTCGGAGTAGGTGTTGCGGGGAATGGATTCCCCGGCCGCCAGCTTTTTTGTCAATTCCATAATTTTATCCCCGATCAGCGGCGTGCATTCCACAACGCAGTTAATTTTCCCCTGTTTGAGCAGATCGATGGCCGCCTGTTCCCCGTCCACGGTCACAATCACAATATCCTTGCCCGGCTGCAATCCGGCTTCCTCAATCGCCTCAATGGCGCCCAGCGTCATCGCGTCGTTATGGGAAAACAGCACGTCGATATCCGAATGCCTTGCCAACAGGCCCTGCATGCACTCCTTGCCCTTGGAGCGTAAAAAATCGCCGGAAACGCTTTCAAGGATGGTAAAACGGCTATCCCCTTCCAGCACGCTGCGAAAACCCGTGCCGCGCTGGCGCATGGGCGTAGAATCCACCGTACCGGAAATTTCCACAATGTTCACGTGATCCGCGTCCGCCATCTTCTGAAGCAAAAACTGCCCCGCCCTGCGGCCCTCCGCATAAAAATCAGAACCCACAAAGCCAACAATCAGACTTTCGTCCGCGGTATTGATGCGCCGGTCGGTAATCAGCACGGGGATGCCGGCTTTTTTAGCTTCCGTGAGCACGTTATCCCACCCGTCCTCCACGTTAGGCGAAAAGGCGATCACATCCACACGGTAGGCTATGAAGGATCGGATGGCCTTGATCTGCTTTTCCTGCTTTTGTTCCGCGTTTTCATACATCAGTTGGATACCGGCGCGCTTGGCCGCATCCTGAATCGATTTTGTGTTGCCCAACCGCCACGCGCTTTCCGAGCCAAGCTGGGAAAAGCCCAAAAGGATCTGGGATTGATCCGCAGACCCGGCGTCGCCTTGCGTGGCGGCTACGCAACCGTTCAGCAAAAACAGGCTGGCCATCAGGATGGATGCAAGCCCGGCGAATGAAATCCAGCGTTTTTTCACACAAACCTCCTTCGGGTCGGCTTGGCCGCCCGTTGCGTATCCGGTACAGATTATCCTTCGGAAGGGTTGCGCCTGCTCCAATGCGTGCGACCGAGCCCGCTGTCTGTTTTGCCGGTCGCCTTCATCCCGGCCGCTGGCGGAGCGTATCCTCTCCGGTTGCCATCAGGTTCCGGGCACGAGTCCGTACACATTTTTAATTAGCATTGGCAGGGCCGCCTCAGCCGACGGCTATTTTCCGTTTTCAGTCGGTTTATTGTAGCACCGATCCATGGCCAGCACAAGATTGGTTTTTTCGGCGGGTATACAGAACGCCTCATACGCCCCCGCTTTGAACCCCGCGTTGCCGTTTCGGGCTGGGAGCGGAGCAGGATGCGCAAGCTCATGCTGGCAGGTGCTCAACGCGGCAAGCGCGATATGCGGACCAGCAGGGTTGATCCCACGCGACATTTAATTTATTTGTACGGACATATTATTGAACCTTAACGCATTCCCCATTGAATATCCGTAACGGATGGTCTGAAATGCAAAAGATCAGGCGGCGGGCTTGCAGCCCGTCGCTGAATACGCGTATGGGCCATTTGTTGCTAAAAAGCAGAATGTAAAAAATCCAGTAAAAGCAAAATTCAAAGTGCGATTGCGCAAGCTGAACCGAAGCCAGCCTGCATCCTGAAGGGGCAACGGTCGCCTGCCTGCGGCCAGGGTTGCCCAAAATTGCATCGGATACGCAAGCGCTATTGATCCGGTTTCCCGCTGCTTCATTCAACGTTTGAATACGCGCTTTTCCGAGCCGCGCAGCGAAAGCCTCGGCACCACCACCAGCCGTTCCGAAGGCCGGGTCGGCTCGTCAAAGCGGCGGATCAGCAGCTGCGCGGCCTTCGCGCCCAGCATAATCACCTCGCGGTCCAGGCAGCTGTAGGGCAACTCAAACACCATTTGCCCGGGCAATTCGTCAAAGCCGACAAAGGCCGCGTCGGAGGGGATTTTCAGCTTCAAATCGCGCATCGCGTTCAAAAAGCCAATTTCACTATGGTTATTGGCGATAAAGAAAGCCGTGGGTCGGTCGGCTTGCCGCATCAGCTCGGTCACCTGCCGGTATGCCTCCTCCTGCCCGAAGGTGCCGGTGAGCATGTAGGGTTTGCGTAGCGTCAGTCCGTTTTGCTGCATCGCCTTGCGATACCCCTCCAGCCGCTCGCGCCCGATCATCAGCTGAATGTTGCCCGCGATCACCCCAATCGCCTTGTGCCCCGCATGTACCAATGCCTCCGTGGCGGCGTACGCGCCGCTGAAATTGTCGCTGAGCACGCAGTCGCAATCCAGCCTGTTAATCGGGCGGTCGAGAATCACATACGGCCCGCCCAGATCATTCAGGCGCGAGGCCATTTCTTCAAAATCAAGATCATCCTCGTAATTGCACGCGGGCACATAGATTAAGCCCTTCACGCGCTGGTAGCGCATCGCGTCCAGCGCCTTGTAGTCCCTTTCCTTGCTGTTGCCGGAGGTGCGCAGGATCAGCGTGTACCCGCACTTGTCCATCACTTCGCTGACCCCGGTGAGCAATCCGGAAAAGAAAGGGTTATTGGCCTCCGGGATAATCAGCCCGATGGCGTCGCTTTCCCGCCGCGAAAGGCTACGCGCCAGCGCGGAGGGTTGGTAATGGTGCTTTTCCATCACCGCGCGCACTTTTTCCGCGGTTTCGCTGCTGACATATCCCTTGCCGTTGATCACGCGCGAAACAGTTGCCTTTCCAACGCCCGCTTCCCGCGCGATATCCTGAATGTTGACGCTTCTCATGCAATATCCCTCCGCGGTGAAAACGGTTCCAGAACTATCCAAATTATAGCGGCTTGCCCGAAGGCTGTCAACGCCCAATCCGTCGATGCGCCCACAGCCGCCGTGAAAGCGTGGGATTGCGAACGCGCGGGTTCGTTGAGCAACCGCAAGCGATACCGCCTTGCTTACCATTACCGCGTCACGCGGTTTTCAACGCGGATGGAATTGTACCATCCCCCTTTCCCTTTGGCGCTTTATCAGTTATAATAGATTGTTAGAAGGGAGGCGCGGATGTGGCAAAGGAACGTATTGGGCTTATGGGCGGCAGTTTTAACCCGATCCATGAGCGACACTTGGCCATTGCCGCCTGCGCGCTGGACGAAGCCAAGCTGGACAAGGTGCTTTTTCTGCCGACCGGCAACCCGCCGCACAAACATGACGGCCTGATCGACGCGGAGCACCGTTTTGAGATGACGCGCCTGGCAACGTTGCGGGAACCCCGGTTTTTTCCTTCGCGGATCGAGATTGACCGCGAAGGGGTGATTTACACCGTGGACACGCTGAGCCAGCTCCGGCGGCAATGGCCGGACGCGGAGCTGTTTTACATGATCGGTGAGGATACGCTGTTGGACCTGCCCAATTGGCGTACCCCGGACAAAGTGTTTGAAATGTGCACCTTTCTGGTTTGCCGCCGCACCACCTGGAACGCCGGCGGCCACCCGCTTGTGCGCGCTCTGGAAGCCCGGGGGGCAAAGTTTCAGTACCTCTCGCTGCCGCCCATGGACCTGAGCGCGACCGCGATCCGCGAAGCGCTCGCCCGGGGCGAAACGCCGCAGGAGTTGCCGCCGCAGGTGATGGAATACATCCGGCTGATGGGCCTGTACGGCGTGCCCGCCTGCCCGGAAGGCGCAAGCGCCATGTACCCAAAGCTTCGGCTGGCGTTAAGTGAAAAACGCCTGTTACATTCGCTGCTGGTTGCGTCCACCGCGCGCAGGCTTGCCCAGCTGCACAGTCTGAACCCGGCGGAGTGTGAGCTGGCCGGGCTGTTGCACGATTGCGCCAAGTGCATGCCGCTGCAAACCTTGCAACGCATTGCCAAGGATAACCGCCTGCTATTGGACAAGGAAACCTTCACAAACGACAACCTGCTGCACGGCCCCGTGGGCGCGGTGATTGCCGAAACCGAATATAGGGTTGACAATCCGAATGTGCTTTCAGCCATCCGTTGCCACACTACCGGCCGCGTGGGGATGCTCCCCACCGACATGGCGCTGTTTCTGGCCGACAAAATCGAGCCTTCCCGCCGTAATTACCCTGCGCTGGAACAGGTGCGCAAGCTTGCCGACCGCAGCCTGGTCGCCGCCACCCTCAGTTCCATGCGTTCCACCCAGCAGTATGTGCTGACAAGACCAAAAGCGACGCTCCACCCAGCCACGCAACGCGTGATCAACTGGTTGGAACGGTTGCCCTCTTAACCGCAAAGGAGAGATTGACCGGATGATGGACAGCCAACAAATCGTAAGCATAGCCGCCGGCGCACTTTACAACAAAAAGGCCCAGGATATCGTCGCGCTGGATGTGACGAACCTGACCGTGATTACCGACGCCATGCTGATTGCCAGCGGCCGCAACGTGCTGCAAATTAAAGCCCTTGCCGACGAGGTGGAAGATCGGCTGGCCGAGGCGGGCGTTCCGTTGCTGCGCAAGGACGGCCATCAGGATGCGCGCTGGATTGTGCTGGATTATGGCACGGTGCTGGTCCATCTGTTCCATACGCAGGAACGGGAGTTTTACCGGCTGGACAAACTGTGGGAGCACGATCAAAACCGAATTGCGCTCCCGTTTGACGGCGAAGCGGACTGAACGGCCAAAATATCGCGCAGCTGCGCCGGAGCATGAAAAACCGGCCCGGGCAAGGGCGGTGGCATACGCTTAATCCGTCGGAGGCCATCCTAAAAGCTTTAGAACGGAAAGTTCGCGAAGCCTATGGCGCAAAGCGGCGCAGTTGAGGCCCGCCATTCGGTTAATCCACATATCAAAGCCCCTTCAACAACTATTGAAGGGGCTTTGATATGTGACAAAATCAAGGGAAACAGTCTGTGCCGCTCGCCGCATAGCCCTTTGGGCTGTTCGCTCGCTGGTCGGTTTCACGCTGCGGCGTTGGGCTTGGGGTCCCGCCCCAAACCCCGGCGAGGGGCTTCGCCCCTGCGCCCCGCTAGTGCTTCGACCTTGACCCGTTTTCGCTGCGGCGAGGGGATAAACAGCCTGATATGCAACCGCATGCTTAACCTTCAGCCGTGTGTTCCCCCGCGCCATACCAATCCATCGCAAGCATGGTAATATCATCCGCCTGCTCCGCTCCGCGAGCAAAAGCATCAAGGCTTTGCTTGATCCTCGGCAACAACTCCATCACGCCCGCAGGCTGAGCGTCGCTATCATTCAGCGCCGCTTCCAGCCTTTGTTCGCCGTATAGCTCTCCTGCTGGGTTCAACGCCTCGGTCACGCCGTCTGTGTATAGGAAAAGCCGATCCCCGGGCTGCAAGTTCATTTCAAAATCGGTGTACCGCATGTTTTCCATCCCTGCCAGCACAAAACCGGATTTTTGCCTGAGCCACTCATACCGACCGTTCCGATGCCGGATCAGCGGCGGGTTATGCCCCGCGTTCGCCACCAACAGCTTACCCGTCGCCAATTCCAACAAGCCCATGTATGCGGTCACAAACATACCCGCGTCGTTGTTCTGGCAGAGCTGATCGTTCAGGTTGGTGAAAATTTGCGCGGGCGATTCCCCCTGCATGGCGCGGGTTTTCAGCAATGATTGCGTAATCGCCATAAACAGCGCCGCTGGGATGCCCTTGCCGGAAACGTCCGCAATGACAAACGCGAGATGCGTGCCGGTCTGCCCTGCGCCATGCAGTATATAAAAATCGTAAAAATCCCCGCCGACGGATTTTGCCGGTTCCATCGTGGCGTAGATCGAAAACTCCTTCCGATCGGGCGGGTAGGGGAATATCCGGGGCAGCATCGAGGCTTGAATGGTGTTGGCAACGTTCAGTTCCGTGGCGATACGCTGCTTATCCGCCGTGACTGCGCGCAGGTTTTCCACATACTGGCGGATATTTTCCGCCATACTGTTAAAGCTTTGCGCCATCACGCCGATTTCATCGCGCGCGTTGGTGCTAATAGGCGGCAGCGCCAGCGTGTCGGCGTTTTTATCAAAGGCGGCCATATGCTGCGACAGCCGCTTGATGGGTTTCACAACGCTTCGGTTCATCAGCATCAGGGCCAGCAGCACAAACAGCACAATCACGCCCGTCATCAGCGCCAAAAGCTGAAGGGTTTCCACCACTGTAAGCACGATCACCTTCTGCATGTTGATATCCACGCCCACAACGGCGACCGTTTCCCCCACGCTGTTTTTCAGCGGCGCATACGCGGAAAGCAGATAACCGAACTCGCTGCGGGTGATCCGCTTATTGGTCGCGGTCTGCCCGGTTTTCATGACACCGGAGGTGATATCGTACACATCGGACACACCGGAATGGTCGCCCAGTTTGCTGATTAATGTCATGTTTTCGCCGTTTAGTGAAATATCAAACACGTATACGGCATCGTTAACATCCGGGTAGGGCACGGAAACATACAGGAAACGAAGGTCCAGCGTGCTTTTGATGTTTTTCAGTTCCGATTCCGTGATGTAATAGGAAACATCCGCTCCGTTGGCCAGGTAACCCGCGATCGCGTCGCCGTTAATTTCCGTAGCCGCAAGCTCCGCCGCGCTGGAGGCCAAATCCCCGTACTGTGCCACTAACCGCCCGTAATTGAGCACATAGGCCAGCAACCCTACTGCGGTCACCAGCAGCAGGGCCAGCGCCAGAAACAGGAGCACCACCTTGGTACGAATGCTTGCCTTGCGCACCGTTCTCTCCCCTTCCGCTCACGCGACGCGGCACAGATACAGGTGCGCCGAGCACCTGCATTTTTCACCGCAAATTGGGCAAAAATAACCGTAGTGGTCAAAATCCACATAAAAATCCCGATGCAACCCCAGATCAATCACCTGCGCGTACCGTTCCACGGTATGCCTGGCGGGCACGCGGCCGTCCGGATGCACCCACAGCTCATACAGCACATAGGTCGCGCCCTGTTGGCGCAACCGCTCGCGGCTGGCTTCCAGCATCGCCCGGTCAATGCCCCGCCCCCGGTATTCCGGCACCACCAGCAACGCGTCCCCTGTGTAAACCACAGCGTCTCCGGCCAGGGCGCGCACCTGCGCGCAAAGGTCCGGATGCCCGCCGGAAAGCGCGATGCCCCGGGTATAAATGTCCAGCCCCACCATGCGCCCGGCATGCACGCATTTGACCGCGACCGTGCGCTGATCCGCCAGCGCCGCCTGAAAATGCGCGTAAATCCCGTCGCCATAGTTTAAATACTGTGCGTGCAGCCGGATCAATTCCTCCAAATCGGCCGGTTCCATAGGTCGGATGTCCCAATCACATTCCATTGCGCCGCTTCCTCTTTCCCGTCACAAGGGTTCCCACGCCCAGAAGCACCGCAGCGCCCGCGGCAATGGCCCCGCATTCCAAGGCTACGCCCATAAAGAGCAGCGCGCTCAGCCCCAGCGGGCCGCTCGTCTGCCCCAGATTGTCAAACAGCGAGTACAGCCCCATCGCCTTGCCGTCGCTGATGTTGTTACGGCGGATCATCTCCGTATAGTATACGCCCTGCGACGCATAACCGAACGACGCGGAAACTCCCAGCAGGCACACGGTCACCACAGCCGTTTCGAATACAGGCTTTAGGGCGAACAGCACCAGCGCGTACATGCACACAAGGTTTGAAAGCCGTAACGCGTTCCATGCGTCGAGCTTTTTCAGCAACGCGTCGGGCACCACATCCCCAAGGAAGATGGCCAGCACGCCGCCCAACAGCATCACGCTGCCAATCACCGACTCCGTTTTGCCCAACCCCGACGCAAACAGGGGGAACAGGTAGTCCTTAAAGTACATCATCAGCATATAAGGCAACATCACGCAGATTAAAAACCCAAGCACCCGGCGGTCGCCCAGAAAACGCCTCGCGCTGCCCCGGCTGGCGCCTTCGTTTTCTTCCTCCTCCACCGTCACGTGCCGCACGCCGCGCAGCGAATGCCACCCAAGCAGCGCCGCCATAAAGACGCAGGCTACCGAGGCGAAGTAAGCCGCCGTATACCCTAAATAATCCGCGATGTAGCCGCCCACGGAGGAACCGAGCACCACGCCGGTAATCACCCCGATGTTAAGGCCCGCGATCAACGTCTGTTGCTCTACGGGGTCACCGGTGCGCCCCGGCATGGCGTTGCAGGTAACCACGGCGGCGCCCGTGCCCAGCCCGCCTACTGCTTTTGCCAATAGCAGCAACCAATACTGGCTGGTCAGGATGGCCGAAACGGACAGCAGCGCGCCAACCGTTTGCAACCCAAACCCGCCCGCGAGCACCGCGCGGGGCGTGCGCCGATCCAGAAGCCGCCCGGCCAGCAGCGCGGAAATGCCAATCACAAACAGCTGCAACGACATCGGAAGCGCCGAGGCCAGCCCGTCGCCAATCCAGCTGGCTGAGGCCGCGCCCAGCGACGCGGAGAGCTGCGGTATGTAAGCGGCGTCCATATTATCCGCCATAAACACCAGAAAGATCAACGGTCGGATAAACCCAAGCGCGAGCCTTCCGTCCCCCGCGAGGCGTAGCAAGCGTTTTTTCACGCGATGGTCGTGAAACGCCGTCAGCTCGTTAAACGCGAGCATTGCCATCAGCAGCGCCACCAGTACGCCGGTCAGCACATCGCGGATCAGCGTCCGCTGCGCCATTACTTCGCCATATTGGTTGGTGCCAATTTCCACCAGGCCGATCATATCGCCCGTTTCGGCGTAGATCGGCGCCACGGCATAGCTCCACATGCCGTAGATGTTGGCTTCTCCTTCCACGTGCAGGCTCTTGCCGGTTTCGATCACGCTTTGGTACACCGTGCCTTCAATCGGCGTATAGGGGTAGCGCACCCCGGTGGTGTTTTCGTAATCCATAACGCCCCAGAGCATGGTCTGGTCAAAACGGTACAGCACATAGTACAGGTTGGAGTGGTTATGGTAGCTCGCGTTACAAAACGCGTCCATGTAATCGCGCGCATCGTTGTACGCCTCGCCGCGGTAATCGTCCAGCGACCGGATGGCCGCGAACGGCGCGCCCAGCGTGTCCCCTGAGTTTGCGGAGATCGATTCCGCCAATTGCGAAAGGGTATTGACAATTTGGCTCTGCATCTGTTTTTGCACAAAGGAAAACAGAAAGGCCATGACCAGGATTACCGTAAGCAGCACGCTCGCAGAGGCAATGAGCATCCGGCGGCGCGCTTCGGAAAAAGGCATGCCCCGGATCAGCTTAAAGGTCTGCACCGCCAGCCAGAAAACCACGCAAAACAGGAATATACCGCAGGCCCATGTGAGCAAAATCCACAGCCGGTAGGTGGGAGAAAGCGCCATCGTGCGCGTCTGTGTAAGACCGCCGCTTAGCAAATCCAGCACATACGCGGTTTCTCCATCGGAAAAAGCGACTTTTCCGCTCCCGTACGTCAGCTCATACACCAGCCCACCCGTCCACAGGCTGGCAGCCGCCTGCCCGTTCAACGCTTCCACCGTTTGCCCGATCAGCTCGCTCACCAATACGGTGCCGTCGGGCGTTGCGGCGATGCTCCACGGCACGCGGACCCCGTCGCCATAGGCAAGCCAGCGGGTTTCCCCGCCCAAAGCGGCTACGCCTACGCGGCCTTTCTTGGTGGTAAAGCAAAGCGTCTGGGATTGCGGCTCATAGGCCGCGCGTAAAAAATCATCGTTTTCCAACGTGCGGGTTTCCAGCACGCGCGCCCCGCCTGCCTCGCATACCGTTACGCCGGCGTTGGCCCCGTCCACCCAGGCAAAAGTTACCTGCCCATTCTGAAGGTTCAGTTCGCGGATTCGCCCCAGCTGCATCGGGCGTTCCCCTTCCGGGTATTCCGCCTCGTACAGCACTTCCGTGCGGTTGCCGTCCATATCATAGCGCAAAATCCGTTCGCCCTGCACAAAGGTGCTATTTTCCGCGTGGCGCACCTCCGCGATCACTACGCTTTCCCCATCGGTCGCAACGTGCTCCGCATAGTAAAAGGAATCCGTATCGTAGGAACCGCCCCAGATGCGCGCGCGAAGCCGCCCCTGAGGGTCGGTGAGGCTCACCAGCATTTTGCTGTTTTCCACAATCGCCATACTGCCGTCCGGCGCGACCGAAACGGAGGAGGGCGTTCGCAGCGCGCGCTGAGCGGATAGCGGCGTTTCCTTGAGGTACTGCAATTTGGGCACAAAAACGACGGACGCCGCGATCGTCATCAGGATGAGCGGCAGCAGGAGCGCCTTGCGGTTGATATGAAACATCCGGTTCCCTCCCTGTGCGGTTTATCAAGGAACGGGGGCAAAGGTTCGGCCGGTATCCTGTCTTTTTGTTATGCTAGCATACTTTCCGGCCCGTGTAAAGGCGGTTGGCGCGGGTTTGCAACGGGAAGGGTGAATTTTTCCGTTATGTGCCCCGGCTCGCGCAACGGTCTTGACAATGCGTGTGAAACGGATTATAATTTGAAATCGATAATCATTTTTAATTTGATTTGGCTTAACCGCAACCCGGTTTGACCAAACCAAAGGCAAAGGATGGTTGGGTTTCTCCGTTGCGTTTCCGCCCCTTCCCCGAAAAGCCGGGGAGCGCGGCGCACCCGAATGCCTGCCGATCCACACTTTAGGAGGTTGCAATCCATGCTTAAAAAACTGCTCGCTCTGCTCTGCGTATGTCTGTTGATCCCCATCGGCGGTTCCGCCGTGGCGGAAAGCAAGCTGACGGTGATCGCTACCATTTTTCCGCAGTATGATTTTGTGCGCGCCATCGCGGGCGATACCGGCGCGGTCAGCCTGACCATGCTGCTCAAGCCCGGCGCGGAAGCGCACACCTACGAGCCAACGCCGCAGGATATCATCGCCATACGCAACGCCGACCTGTTTATATATGTGGGTGGCGAATCCGACGCGTGGGTAACGGATATTCTGGCTTCCATGCCCGACAGCCACCTGACCTCGCTTCGCCTGATGGATATGGTGCCCACCGTGGAGGAAGAAACCGTGGAGGGCATGCAGGCCGAAAATGGGCAGGCGACCGCTTCGGGGGCAACCGACGCGCCCGAACTGGACGAGCATGTATGGACGTCTCCGGTGAACGCGATCGCCATGGTTAACGCGCTGTGCACCGCCATGTCCGGCTTGGACGCGGAACACGCGGAGGCGTTTCGCGCCAACGCGGACGCGTACATCGCCAAACTGCAAGCGTTGGATACCGCTTTCCGCAACGTGGTGAATACCGCCAAACGCAAGGAGTTTATCTTCGGCGACCGTTTTGCCATGCGCTATTTCGCCGCCGAATACGGCCTGCAATACTATGCCGCGTTTCCGGGCTGCTCCTCCGAAACCGAGCCAAGCGCGCAGACTGTCGCCTTCCTGATTGATAAAGTCCGCGCGGACGGCGTTCCCGTTGTGCTGTACCCGGAGCTTTCCAATCATCAGGTCGCGGATGCGATCAGCGCGGAAACGGGCGTGCCAACGCATATTTTCTACGCCTGCCACAACCTGACGGCGGATGAGTTTGCCGCGGGTAAAACCGTGGTGGATTTCATGACCGCCAATCTGGAAACACTGAAAACGGCGCTAAACTGAAGCGAAATCCAAGCCGATGCGGCATCAGCGAACGGTCGGCCAGACTGACCGACGCGGTGGCGGCGGCGCTTCGCTTGCGAGCGCGAATCTCAGCGCGGTCCTCTGACCGGCGCGAGCCGCGCTACCGAAAGTCAGCAATAAACAGGACCCGGCATTTCCATTCGGAAGCCGGGTCTTGTTTGTTTGCACCGCCGCGCAGGGCGTTGTTCCCCTTGCCTCATGGCCCTACGCGCGGTTTGTTGATTGTGATCTTTCCCTGCGGTGGCATCAGGCTTGGGGGCCGCGCCAAACTCCGGCAGACGTTTCGCCTCTGCGCCCTTCCATGGGTTCGTTTCCTTGCCCAGGGTTCGTCCGCGCGGAGGTACTGGCTAACCCGGCGGTGGGCGCGTTATTCTAAAATCACCCTGCTTTTTAAACGAAACTCAAATCACGACATCACGCCAAGGGTTTTGCCAAGCGCATACGCGAGGAAGCCCGCGCAGGTCGCAAACGCTTCTCCGGTAACGCAAGCGCCTGTTCTTTCATGCACGCTTTCACAGGCTACGCCGTTATCCATGGGGGTCAGTTTCAGGTGCGCAAGGGCCGTTTCGGCGTGCCCGCACAGCAGGCTGTTGCAGATGGACAGCACCCACGGATGCGGCGCGTGCTTGCAACCAATTTCCGCGATTGGCTCGTTGGCAAAGGACAGCTCATAGCGGCTGTCGCGGATCATCGCCAGCGTATGGATCCACGTCTCGTCCCCAGCGTCGCAGAAACCGTAGAAAGGCAATAGTTGAAGGCTTCCCGGCGGCTCGTCGTACAGGTCGTAGCCTCCCTGCAAATCCACCGACCAGGCAAAGAAGGGTTTGCCGTCGGCTTCCTTCACGCAATGCCTGTAGACGGCCTCCCGCACAGCCTGCGCCCGCGCCTCAAGCTCCGGCTTGCCCAGCAGTTTGGCCAAAGCCCGGAAGGTAAAGCAGACCAGTGCGTTATCGTAGGTTAAATAAGGGTAGCGGCGCAAATCGTCCGTGGGCTGCAAGAAGGTTTCGTACAGCTCAACCTCCCCATGCCGTTTGTCGGCAAGCGTGTTAAGCACAGCGCGCAGGGCGTCCGCAACCTCCGGCCTTTCCGCTAAAGCAGCGTCCCCCGTCGCCTCCGCATATCGGCTGAGCGCGATCACCGGCGCGCACAGCTCGTCCAGTTCAAAGCCGGGCTCCAGCAGGGTACCGTCAATAAAGCGGCTGTGCGTGCCGAAATTGCGGGCCTGACGCGTAAACACATACAGGAGGATCTCCCGCGCGTAGGCAGCGTCCGTTGCCAGAATCGCCGGAAATGCCCACAGCAGGCTATCCCGATCCCAATAGGCGGCGCTCACATAGTAGCGGGGGCTGCGCGAAGTCATCAGGCACAGCTCCTCCGTATCCAGCGTGCGGCCGGAAGCGTAGAAGAACGCAAAGAACAGGTTGGTATTCAGCAGAGTTTCTAGCGCAGGGTCGGCCACATGCTTTTCCCGGGCAGCCAGCCACGCCTCCGTTTTGGCGAGCAGCGCGGGAAAGCCCTGCCGCAGCAGTTCCTTGGCGCTGGTCGCGGCGGCCACCGTTTCATACCCCACGCCAAAAAACACATCCAGCGTAACGGTTTCGCCCGGTAGCAACCGGGCGTTCCGGTGAATATCGTACCCAAAACCTTCGGTCGCCCATACCGCGTGCTGATCGATCTCGCTGAACGGCTGATGATCCTCCACGCACGGCGCAAACGCGAACAGCGGCATGCCCGGGCGCTGTTGCCACACAAACATCTGGTTCCAGCCGGAAAGCGCAACCTCGCGGCCTTCGCTGATTTCCGAGGTTTCGTTGATCTCGTGCAGGGTGCGGTCCCAGCGGCCCTCCACGCCAAGGGCGATTTCCGCCGCAACCGCCGTGCGGTTGGTCGCCTCCACCCGCAGGCAGAAGGCGCGCTCGCGGGTCGGGGTCAGGTAGGTGTAGCGCACGGCGATTCCCTCCGCCTGACCGTCGCAGACCGGCACCCAGCAGTGCAGGCGCATCCAGCGCAACGTCGGCGTTTGGCGCTTACCGCCAACGCTCAGGTATGGCCGCGCCAGCGCGTCGTCACCCCGGATTTCCAAAAGCCCTTTTAACTGCATATACAGGAAAGTGACCCCTTCCGCCGCGCCGTCCGTTTCCCGGATGGTTGGCAGGGAGAGCATTTCGTTGCCGGTAACCTGATACGCCATATGCCGTTCTCCTATCCTGATGGTTGAAACTCTTTCGCTTTCGCGCCGCGTGTTCCCCGCTGGGCGCGGCTGCTCCGGCGCTGGCGTAAACGGCTCTGCGGCTTCCGTTATTGGACTGGCGGTTTAAGCGCAAGCCAAGCGCCACCCTGACCATCTTGCCGCAAACGCGGATACTCCTCACGTTCGGGACTTTGGGACTTTGCCTCCGAGCGCGGCGCGTTTCCGTGTCTTTACAGCCACAAAAGCCCGCAGATTTCCAGCCGGGGAATCACCACCGTCGCCTCCGTGCCCAGCCCGGTTTCCCGGCATTCGCAGGGGAGCGCGACCGGCGTTCCAACCCCATCGTCCGGCGTAGCATACCATACGCGTTCCACCGGCGCAAGCAGAAGAATCCGCACTGTGATGTTCTCCGCTACTATGGGTTTTTCCTTGCCAAGGTTCCAACCGTCGTTTTCACAACCGCAAAGGTTAATCAGCCCAATCAGCCGCCGATCCTCCGCCTCCCGGAAGGTGAGCCAAAGTTTGCCCGCTTCCCCATCAACGGAGTAGGGCGCGTCGCAATCATATTCCCTGTTGTCCGCTTTGCAGTGGGTGTGGGACACATCCCGAAGCTCCGGATCAAACAGCAGCTCCTGATACCGCACAAAAAAATCCTGATAGGCCCTGAGGCTTACCGCCTGCCACGGCGCAAGGGGCGTATAGTCCGCGTAATATCCCTGCGTGGTTACCGCGTTCGCTTCCCCCAAAAACAGTTGCGTGGCGCCGCACAGCGCAATGGCAAACGAAGCGATCAGCTCGCCCGCCAGCGCCCGCTCTGGCGTGTCGCAGCGGAACGGCACGGGGTATGCCGCCAGCACCACGGGCTTTCCGGCGGGCCGCGCCAGCTCAACCGCATCCCGCAAATGGCGCAGGCGATCCATTGGCGGCCACAGCTCCATATACACCGCGTCCTGCGGTTGATCGCGCGTCGCTTCCACCGGCCATGCTCCCACATTATTGAAAATCAGGTGCGGCGTGTGCCCGGCCTTGCGCAGGGCCGCGTCGGCGTCGCCAATCAGGGTTCGCAGCGAGCCTTCCAGGCGCAGGGGTTCCCCCGCCGCGTTCAGCGCGCGCTTGGGTTCGCCGTAGGTGTCCATGTGAACGCCGTCAAAACCGACGCGTTCCACCGCCTGCACATACTGGCTCAACAGATGTTTGCGCCATGGGCTTTCCAGATCCATGTAATAAAAGGTGTCGATAAACACCATCGGTCGGCCGCTGCCCGCGTACAGTCCCCAATCGGGATGCTCCTGATAAAAGGGCCTGCTTGCCGCGTACACCGCGCCGTAGGCCATCGCAAGCATGCCCCGACTGTGGCACGCGTCAATTTTGGCCCGAATCGCCGTCAGGCTGTTCCGCTTTCCCATCATATCGGTATATTCATCGGTCGGGGACACCAGCGAATCGTGCCGCCAGGACCAATCGTAAAATTGCACATGGTCGATGTGGTATGCCGCCAATGAAGCGACGTCCGCATCCCCCTCCGGTAAAAAATCGCACAGAAAGCCATACCGCACGACCGCGCTGCCGGTGTTTACGGCGCTTGCCGCGATTGCAACCCGCCTGCCATTTTGAGTAAGCGCCGCTTCCACGCCGTAGCAGGCTCCCTCCCGTTCCGGCGCGGGCAACGTAAGCCGCGTTTCCGTGCCGGTCAGCGGCAAGGTAAGCCGGCACACCACGCGCGTCAAATGCCACACGGACACTTCCACCGCGTCTGCCGATTCTCCCGTATGGCGCAGGAGCAGCTCCGCCGGTTCCCCCGCCCGGTACTTGCCCTTCAGGGTCAGTAATTCCGTCATCCCTTCACGGCTCCTTCCGTCAGGCCCTCAATAAACTGGCGCTGGAACACCAGAAAAATCACCACCACGGGGATGATCGCAATCACCGCCGTCGCGCTCATCAGGTGCCATTTCGCGCCGCCAAACTGCTGGAAAAACACCGACAAGGCCTGCGGAATATTCTGCTTCTCCCTGGATTGCAGAAAAAACACTGCCTGCGCGTAATTGTTCCATACCCCAAAGCCGTTCAGGATCACAAAGCTGGCCGTCGCTGGCTTGAGCACCGGGAAAATGATCTTCCAAAACGCCTTGAAGCCTGTGCAGCCGTCCACCTCGGCCGCCTCGTCCAGCTCGCGGGGCAACGCCCTCACAAACGTGGTGTAAATGAACACCGCCGAGGGCATGCACAGCGTGGAGCATACCAGAACCATGCCCCACAGGGTATTGATCGCCCCCAACCCCCGCATCAGGGTATACAGCGGCACGGTGTTGATGATGCCCGGGATCATCATGCAGCCGATCAACAGTGAAAACACCGCCCGGTTAAAGGCGTTGTTCCGCCGTGCGATGGCATAACCCGCCATACCGCCAAGCAGTATGGTCAGCCCCAGCGTGCCAAAGGTAATCACCGCGGAATTGACCATGGCCGTCCCAATTCTGCTTTTGGCCCAGGCGTCGGCGTAATTACCCCACGCAAACGTGGGCACAAACAGGTTCCCCTCGTAAAACACACGGCTTGGCGCGTTGAGGGACAGAACCAGCAGCACGTAAAACGGGATAGCGCACATCAGGCAGATCAGCGCGAGCACAAGGATGCGCGCCAGCTTGAAACCCTTGTTTTCCTTCACGGTCGCACCCCCTTAATCCTTCGTGCGCGTCAGGCGCATGGAAAGCAGAACCGGCACAAGGATAATCAGAAACAGGATCATGGCCACGGCGGTGGAATAGCCGGTGCGGCTTCCGTAGCACATGCGCATAATGTAAATGCTCAGGCTTTCGGTCGCGTAGCCCGGCCCGCCCTCCGTAAGGGACATAATCACGTCAAACACCGACAGCGAGCCGATGATATTGGTCACCACATTGATGCGGATCGCCGGCATTAAAAGCGGCAGGGTCACGCGCGTAAAACGCTGCCAGGAGGTCGCGCCGTCGATCATGGCGGCTTCGCGCAGGTCCGAGGAAATGCCCTGCAGGCCCGCAAGGTAGATGATCATCGTCATGCCCGCGTACTGCCAAACATTGACCAGGATCAGCACCGTCATGGTGGTGGGGTAATCATTCATCCAATTGCCCAGCTGAAACGACGAGCCCAGCTGTTCCATCGCGTGGTACAGGAACCCGCGCCCCGGCTGTAACAGAAAGTACCAGATGTAACCCATAATCAGCGGGCTGATGATCGCCGGCAGGTAGATCATGACGCGGGCCGCGCTTCTGCCGTGAAAGGGTTTTTCCATCAGCAGCGCGTAGAAAAGCCCCACCAGGTTGAGCAGGATCGCGCTGCCCGCGGCGAAGATCAGCGTTGTGCGGATGTCCCCCATGGCCCGCGCATCCTGAAAAAACCGCTCGAAGTTGCTCAACCCCACAAACGTCGCCTCGCCCATCCCATCCCAATCGGTCAGGCTCATCCCAACGCCCCGTATGAGCGGGTAAACGAAAAACGCGCAAAACAGCATAAGCGCCGGCAGCGACATCCATCGCGTCCAATCCCGGTCGCGTCTGCTTCGTTTGACCACCTTCACGGTATCTCCATTGCCTGACATGCCCATCACCCTTTGCCGTTTGTTGCCAAACCCCGGGAAAGGAAAAGGCGCCTTTGGTTAAGACGCCTTTCCCCCTTCGATCTGGCGATCGTATTGGTTTAGAAGCCTTCGTTCCAAGCTTTTTCGTACGCTTTGGCGAAGCTTTGCGCATCGTAGGTGCCCGCCAGCAGATCCTGCACCATGCGGCCCGCATCGTCGCCGCTGAAGCCGGCCGGCTTTTCATTGGTAAAGCCAATGTTCACCGCGCTGTTGAGCACATCCTTGACTTCCGCCGCGAACCCCGCGGGCGCCCAGTTGGCGTCCACATCGGTAAAGGCGCTGGGAGAGCCGAGCGCTTCGCTATACTTCTTCTGGTTGTCGGCGCTGAACAGGTAGGTCAGGAACGCCTTGGCCGCGTCCACGTTCTGGCTGGTCGCGGAGATGGAGTAGCCGCTGTCCTCCGCGCAGAGCACGACCGGTTTGCTGTCGGGCATGTAGGCGGGGTAGGGCGCGAAGCCGATCTTATCCGCCATGTCCGGGTTGGCTTCCAGCAGGCCGGAAAGCGCCCACATGCCGTTGGAGAACATCGCCGCTTTGCCGGTCACAAACGCTTCCACACAGTTGTCGCTGGTCGCGGTCAGCACATCCTCGTTAATGAGGCCGTTCGCCTGCAAATCGAGCAGGTTTTGCGCAAAGACCGCCATAGCGCCGTCCGCCGCGCCAAAGTTGAGCTTGGCGCTGTCGTTGGCCAGCATCGCCTTTTTGCATTCCAGCGCGCCCAGCGTCTGCTTCAGGTAACCGTGCGGGATAAACTCAATCAGGTGGCCCAGGTGCCAGGCTTCCTTGCCAAAGATGAACCACGGGGTCACATCGGGCATTTGTTCCTTGATGGTTTTCAGGTTCGAGACAAACTCATCCCACGTGGTGGCCGTGGTCAGCCCGAGCTTTGCGAAAATTTCCTTGTTGTAGAAAAAACCGGCCATCGTCATGTTGGTGCAAACGCGGAACTGCTTGCCGGTTTTCAGATCGGTGCAGTTATCCCGCATGGAGGGAACCAGCCGGTCCCACCACTCGTTCATAGCGCTCAGGTCCAGATATTTGCCCTGATCCACAAACTCCTGCTCATAGGTGGTCATAATGTCGGGCACTTCGCCGCTGGCAAATTTCACCTTGATAATGGAGCTTGCGTCGTTCTGATACTCCTGCTCCACCACAATGCCCGGGTTAGCGGCGTTAAACTCGTCGATAATGCCGTTGAGCAGGTCGATGGTTTCGATTTTGCCGGTAAAGAAGTTCACCTTGGTGTCGGCCACGGCGGTCATCGCCGTCAGGCACAACGCGAGTGCCAGCACCAATGCCAGTGCCTTTTTCATGATTGTTCCTCCTCTTTGTACGCCTCCCTGAGGGGGCGTCGCTTGATAATTCCATTATACGTAACTTTTTGTAAAGAGAAATACCGTGATTTTACACTTTAGGTGTCAGTTTTTTGGTTCCGGTCCGTCCGCCGTTGCAATGGCGGTTTTGCCACAGTATAATGAACGCACATGGGAGGGATGGCCGTTGAGACGAAGCGTAAAGCAAAAGCTGCTGATGATGATATCCGCGCTGATCCTGATTTCCGTGCTCGCCGTCACGGTGCTCACCTACCAGAATTACAGCGCGGACCTGATTGAGCAGAGCACCCAAAACACGCAACAGTTGCTCCTGCAATTGGGCATCAACGTGGATACCTATCTGGACGAGCTGTTCCGCCTCTGCCTTTCGCCCTACTATAACAAGCGGGTCATGGAGGCGCTGGAATCCGTACCGGCCACAGCCGCTGAAAAGCTCTCCAAACGCCGCGCCATTGAGGATTACCTGACCGAGGTGATGACGCTGCCGCGAAGCGACATCCTTCGCGCGCATATCCTGAGCGACGAGGTTTACTCCAGCAGTAAAACCCGTTACAGCGCCGATATTCCCCGGGATTACCAGCAAGCGGATTGGTACCGGCAGGCGTTAGCCGACGAGGACGCCGCGTTCCTCCCCGCGCACACGGAAACGCAGGGAAAAACAACGCTCTCCGTGTTTTCCATTGTGCAGCGCATCAACAGCACCCGCAACAGCGGCACCGTGCTTGGCGTGATCCGTGTGGACGCGAACTACAACGGCATCAAAGCCGTATGCGACCGCGCCAGCACAGGCGAAGGTAGCGCGCTGTTTATTCTGGACAGCTCCGACAGCGAAATTTACCACAACGACCGCACGGGCGGCGAAGGCATCCTCAAAGCCGTAATGGCGGCCGGCGCGCAGCAGCCCGCCGCGACCACCTTCTGCTTTAGGGCAGGGCGTTGCGATTATCTGGTTAACGTGCAGGCCCTGCATGTGACCGACTGGCGCATTATTGACGTGCACTCCATGCAAACGCTCACCGGCGCGGCCGCGCAGGCCCGCAACAAAGCCTACCTGCTGGCGATCCTTTGCGCGGCGCTTGGCGTGCTGATTACGGTGCCGCTGGTTAAACAGTTTCTTAAGCCTATTTTCCAAATCACCGCGCTGATGAAAACCGCGCAAACCGGCGACCTCACGGTGCACGCAAACGTCGTGGGCCGCGATGAACTTGCCTATCTGGCCGGATCGTTTAATGAAATGGTGGATCAGATTCGCCGTGAGATGGAGCGCAACAACCTGCTGACCCGGCAGGTGTACGAGGCGCGCTATCTGGAAAAGGAAGCCCAGTACGCCGCGCTGTGCAATCAGATTCGCCCGCATTTTCTGTTTAACGCGCTCAACACCATCCACCTGCTCATTATGACCCAGCGAGGGGACGAGGCGGTTCAGTGCATCGACATGTTGGCGACCCTGCTGCGCGGCATGGTCAACGCCGACCGGGACATCACCCTGCGCGCGGAAATGAAAATTGTGGAAAGCTACCTGACCCTGCAACAGAAGCGCTACAGCACGCTCAGCTACACCCTGCCGGCCCCGGGCGCGTGGGAGGATGAACCCTTGCCTGCGCTAACCGTGCAGCCGCTGGTGGAAAACGCGCTTGTGCACGGTTGCGAGCCGAAGCGGGGGCAAACGCACATTGCGCTCAGCATTGCGCAAACTGAAACCGAGCTGCAAATTACCGTTGCGGATAATGGCATTGGCATGAGCCAAGCCACGCTTGCCGCCCTGCGCGAATCCATCGCCGCGCCAACCGTGGAGCCGCAGCCCGGCGATACGGGCGTTGGGCTGATTAACATCGCGCGGCGGGTTAAGTTGAAATTTGGCGAGCCATACGGCTTAACCATCGAATCAACCCCGGGGGAGGGTACGCGGGTAACCCTTCACCTGCCGTGGAAAGGGGGCGTTTCATGTACCGGGCTTTAATTGTGGAGGACGAAGCCCTGATGCGCGATTATCTGTCCGCCAGGCTAGGCGATCTGTGCCCCGGCTGGGTTGCGGGCGCGACCGCCGCGGACGGCATGGAAGCGATTGAAAGGCTCGCCCACGAACGCTTTGACGCGGTGCTGACGGATATCCGCATGCCCGGTATGGATGGGCTGGAGCTGGCGCGCTATATTCGCCGCACCGATGCGGATACGCCCATCCTGATCCTTTCCGGATATGATGAATTTGACTATGCGCGCGCGGCTGTCCGGCTGAATGTGTTTGACTATCTGCTGAAACCGCTGAACGAAGCGGAGCTTTCCGCCGCGCTGGCCGCCATGGCGGCAGTGGTGGCCGCCCGCAAAAGCAAGGATACGGGCGCGCTCGCCATGGCGTTGGAAGGCGGCCCAAACGCCGCGCCAGCGCTGGCCGGGCTGCTGAACGGCCAATCGGCCGGGTTTTTACTGCTTGCCCCCGCCCTGACCCCGGATGCCGCTCATATGCGGGAAACTCTGGACGCGCTTCAGGAGGCCGCGATGGCAAGCTTTGCGCCTTTTTGCGCGCGCCTGCCAAAATGCGTGGCGGTGCTATGCCCGGCAGCCGACCCTCTTTTGGTGGAAACCGAGTGCCGCCATACCGCTCAGCGCTTTACCGAAGCCCACCCCACGTTCCGCCTGCACGGGGGGTACGCCGCGCTTGCCACCGAAGATTTCCCAGCATGCGTCGTGCGGGCGGAGGCCGCGCTTCGCTTAGCGCAGGCGACGGATGTTCCGCTGCTGTCCGAACGCCTGCTTTTTAGCCAGCGGCAGGCGCAAACCCGGCTGGAAGCCATGCTGCAACAGCTGAATGACGCGTTGGAGGTTGGCCAGATCGCCGAGGAACGCCGGGCCAGTCTGCTTTCCGCATTCGGAGACTTTCCTGCCGGGGTTCAGCTCAACGTCGCGTATTTCCTGCTGATGATGTGTGAAGCGGGCGATGCGGCCCGGGCGCATGCCCTGCGCGCCGCGCCGTCCGGCCCTGACCCGACCCAACCGGACAAGGTTATGCTCTGGTTTTCAGCCGTGCTGGACGCACTGTTTGCGGAGCCGCTTGCCGGAAACAAGCCAGCCTCCGCGCTGGTTCAGCAGGCGCGGGATTACCTTCAGCTGCATTTTCCGCAACCGGTAAGCCTATCCATGCTTGCGGATCAGCTGTCCGTGACCTCCGCCTACCTCAGCTCGCTGTTTCACCGCGAAATGGGGTTAAGCTATTCGCAGTATTTACTGCAACTGCGCATGGAGGACGCCGCGCGGCGTTTGCTTGGCGATCCGTCGGCAAAAATTCAGGATATCGGGCAATTGGTCGGTTTTCCTTCCGCAAAGCATTTTACGCACGTATTCAGCCAGTACTATCGCCAATCGCCCAGAGATTACCGCGAAAACCGGGGGAAGTTGACCTAGGATTGGGCGATGCCAAGCATACAAAGGGTGGGGTTGGGAATGACGGCATACCAAGAGGGCGCGGATTGCTCCGCGCCCTCAGCCTGTCAAAAAGGTGGGATTCTAAAGGGCCGAAGGTCCTTTAGCGGGGTTTGGGGCGGCGCCCCAACGTTCCAATCGGCGTAGCCGTAAGCATCCAGCGATGCCGCCGCAGGCGGCGGGCTACGTTGTAGCTGTACAGAACAGGTTCTTTGACAGTCAGAGGGCGCGGATTGCTCCGCGCCCTCTGACTTTGGTTCCGTTTTGTTAAGCCCGCAACCGGTTACTGCTTTACGTTGTCCAGCATCGCAAGCGTCACGGTTACGTCTTTGTACTCGCCGGTCTTGATATCATCGATGCTCTTGGCGTCGGTGATGCCTTCGGCCCGGTACAGTTTGATTTCCGCGCTGTCGCCCGCGTTCTTGGCCTGCAGAATGCTAATCAGCTGTGAGGTGGAGGTGATAACGGTGCCGTCCGCCTGCACAATGATGTCGCCCTTCTGGATGCCGGCCGTATCCGCCGGGGAGCCGCTTTCCACATCGGTCACATACGCGCCGTTGGGGATCACGCCCTGCTGCACAGCATAGCTGGAGAAGTTGGTCGCGTTGGTCACCGTAACGCCGATGCGAGGCTTGGAGTTATCGGTGCTGCTCGCGCTGCCGGAGGCGCTGGTGCTTTGATCCGTCGAAGTGGTTTTGCCCGCCAGCACATCGTTAATCAGCGGTTTAGCCACATTGATCGGGATCGCCATGCCAATGCCTTCCACGGACGTGGTGGAGTAGTACGAGCCGGTGTACTTCATGCTCGGCACGCCGATCAGCTCGCCCGCCACGTTGAACATACCGCCGCCGCTGTTGCCCGCGTTGATGGCCGCGTCCGTCTGGATCATCTTGTTCGCATCATCCTGACGCAGGCCATACTGGTCATAGTTTTCGCTGGCGACTTCACGGTTCAGGGCGGAGATCACGCCAACGGTCGTCGTGCCCGTAAAGGACAGCGGGTTGCCGATGCAGATCGCCCAGTCGCCGACGCTCAGTTTGTCACTGTCGCCAAGGGTAACCGGCGTAAGGTCGAGCTTGTCTACCTTGAGCACAGCCAGGTCGAGGTTCTCATCCGAGCCGACAACGGTCGCGGTATAAGTCTTGTCGCCGGAGGTCACTTCCAGCGAGGAAGCGCCTTCCACCACGTGGTAGTTGGTCAGCACATACCCGTCGGCTACAACGACGCCGCTGCCGCTGCTTTGCAGAACTTCACGGCTGTTGGTGCCGCTGTCGCTGCTGCTGCCGCTATTGCCGCTGCCGCTGTTGTCACTGCCGCCGTTGTCCCCAAAACTGTTGCCGTTTCCGAAGAAATCGCCGAAACCGTAATAGTTGTTCTGGGATACGTTGGTATAGTTGTTCACGCCGACAACGCTGTCTTTCACCTTGGCGACCGCCTCAGTAAAGGGACTGGTCACAACCGTCGCATTTTCGGAAACCGTCACGGCTTCCGCAGTCGCCTTGGTATTCCACTGGCCAAGGGCTACCGTTGCGCCGACTACCATCATCATCATCGTCAAGGCCACCGCAAGAGCACCATAGAGTTTTTTCTTCGTAGTATTCATCATGGTTGGTTCCCTCCTTACTACGCTGTCATGATAACACGTATTTTTGTCCGCTTCGTGAACGACCCATGAAGAATGTTTAGAAATTTTAAGAACCCGCGAAAGTTCTCCGTTCACAAATTCGGTTCAGGAATCCTTCCGGTCGTCTGCCGCCGCCGGCTCCGCCTCGCCGTGCTCGGTCGCGAAGATCGCCATCGCGCATTCCAGCCGTTTGCGCTCCATCTGGCATTCCAGATCATACGGTTTGGAAATATCGCCGTTGAAGGCATGGGCATTGGCCGCGCAACCGCCGCTGCAATAGAAACGCGCCCAGCAGTCCCGGCACTTTTCTTTGTTGAGCACATGGTTTTGCTTAAAACGGTTCTGCATGGCGGTATCAAACGTGCCGTCCAGCACCGAGCCCATCCGCATGCCCTCGCGCCCCACAAACTGGTGGCAGGGGTAAATATCGCCTTCCGGCGTAACCGCAACGTATTCGTTCCCCGCGCCGCAGCCGGTCAGTCTTTTTTTCAGGCACGGGCCGCCGGTCAGGTCCACCATGAAGTGGAAAAAGTTAAACCACCGGCCATCCGCGCGGCGCTTCAAAAACTCTTTGCCCAGCGATTCATATTCGGCAAACACGGCGGGCAGGTCCTGCTCCCGAATGGCGTACGGCTTATCCGGCGTGGTCACGACCGGCTCAATGGAGAGCTGCTCGAAACCCTCGTCCGCCAAGTGAAGCACATCCTTGCCAAAATCCAGGTTGTAACGCGTAAACGTGCCGCGCAGATAATACTGTTTCTGGTCCCGCAGGCGAACAAACTTTTTGGCTTTATCAATAATCAGGTCATAACTGCCCTTGCCGTTGGGGGTAGGGCGCATGCGGTCATGCACCTCGCGCCGGCCGTCGATGGAGATAACCACGTTATCCATCTCCCGGTTCATGAAGTCCATCATTTCATCCGTCATGGCCACGGCGTTGGTGGTGGTGGTGAATTTGAAATGCCTGTGCGCCTGTTTTTCAAGCTCGCGGCCGTAGGCGACCAGCTTTTCAATCACCGGGAAATTCATCAGCGGTTCGCCGCCAAAAAAATCAACTTCCAGATTGCGGCGGTTGCCGCTGTGCGCAACCAGCCAGTCCAGCGCCTTTTTGCCGGTCTGTTCGGACAGCAGGGCGCGGTTGCGCATATGAAACTCGCCGGTATCGGCAAAGCAATACTGGCAGCGGAGGTTGCAGTCGTGGGCGGCGTGCAGGCACATGGCCTTCACAACGCCGGTATCCATCAGCTCCACCTCGTCATAATCATCCGGGGTATCCAGATAGCCCATCCGGATCAGTTCCCGCAGTTCTTCCACTGTTTCGGCGGCCTCCTGCGCGGGAAAGGTTTCCGAAAGCCGGGCCACGATATCCTCATCCGAAACAGAAGGTTCCTGCGTCAAAATTTCCAACGCGCTGTAGGCCAGCGCGTCCAGCGCGTGTACCGCGCCGCTGCCCACATCCAGCGCCATTGGCTTATCCAGCGCACGGAATAAATGAATCAAAACAATTTCTCCTTTCATGGCCCTACGCGCCCAAACGGCCCATAGGGGCAAAGCGGTATCCTGACGATAAGCCGCCGAACAAGGCAAGGCTGTATTTACAGCGGGCGCGCCGCCAATACGCGCAAAAGGCAGGTCCCTACCTGCGCCGTTTGCCGCAGGGCTGCGCTAGGGGCGTTCATTTTGCCCCGGGAGCATGCTAAAAAGTCCCTCTTACCCGGTTGGCGCGACAAGCCTTTTCTCGCGCGTCAAGCGTGCAACAGGGACTTTTGCTTCAATACCCGAAAACGAAACTCACTTGGCAGCGCGGTTGGTTTTGCCATCGCGGCCGGCAAGAACTTGCTGATCGCGGCTCTGGCAGCTCTGGTTGGCCACGGTGCAGCTGGTTTTGCAGGCGCTCTGGCAGGAGCTCTGGCATTCGCCGCAGCCGCCGTGGGCAAGAGACTGGCGCAGGCAGGGTTCGGCAACAGTTTTGATATGTTTCATAAAAAAATCCCTCCATCCGATAAGCTAACGGATTGATTATACAACAAAAGCCTTTGCATTACAATGCTGACGGGCAACTTTCAGGCAACTTCCCCGGAGCGGAGTCGCCTCAAACGGAGTGAAAGGGGTAGGAATGTACTGGGGTACGGGTGCGCGGGCGCGGGAAAACCCCCGCGGGCCGCGGGGGTTTCTGTGAACGGTATATTGGGTTAGTTCAACACTTCGGCGTCGTTTTCCACGGCGACATCTTCCACCTGACGGATGGCCCAGCGCGCCATAATCAGCTTCACGTTGTCCTTGCCTACGTTCAGCTCGATGGTGTCATCCTTCATGGCCGTGATGGTGCCGAAGATGCCGCCAATGGTGCTGATCCGGTCGCCGACCTTCAGGTTGGCGAGCATGTCCTTCACTTTTTTGTCTTTTTTACGCTGCGGGCGAATCAGCAGGAAATAGAACACCGCAAACATCAGTACCATGGGGATAACCAGCGTAAAGATGTCGCCGCCTGCAACGGACTGCGTCGCCGTCGCATCAGTCGCGGCAGCGGATGTGGTGGTGGAAGCGGTCAGGCCGACGAGCGTTTGAGCTAAATTCAACATCATGATAGAACCCCTTTCAATATATCGACGATCTCACTTTAAATTATACCAAAACAGGCCCGGAATGGCAAGCTGTACTTATGAACGGTTTGAAAACCTTTGCCGTTGCGGTTTCCTGGCCGTTTCGCTATACTGGCAGCATCAGCGGAGGTGAATACGATGGAGTCGGATGTCCGGCTGGCCTATACGGAACGCGGCACGGGACTGCCACTTGTTTTGTTGCACGGCAACGGAGAAAACCGCGAATATTTTCACTCGCAGATGGAACCGTTCTCCGCCTGTTTCCGGGTGATTGCGGTGGATACGCGCGGGCACGGCGCTACTCCCCGGGGGCGCGCGCCCTTCACCCTCGCGCAGTTTGCGGAGGATCTTCGCGCTTTGCTTGATGACCTAGGCATTGAAAAAACTGATTTGCTCGGGTATTCGGACGGTGGGAATATCGCCCTGCTGTTTGCGTTGCAATCACCGGAGCGGGTGCGCAGGTTGGTGCTCAACGGCGCCAATCTGTGTCCCTCCGGCATGAAATGGTTCCCGTGGCTGGCCATCGATATCCAGTATGCTTTAGCTTTGGCGCTTTCGCGTTTGTCCCCAAAGACCGTCCGCCGGCGCGAGCTGCTGGGGCTCATGGCAACGCAACCGCACATCCGCCCTCCGGCGCTGAAGGCGCTCGCGCTTCCGGTGCTGGTCATCGCCGGCACACATGACGTGATTCGCCAACGCCACACCCGCGAAATTGCGCACAATCTCAAAAACAGCCATCTTGTACTGATCCGGGGCGGGCACGCGATTGCGCAGGAATCGCCCGCCGCCTTTAACGCCGCTGTGCTGGCATTCCTGACCGATCCGCCCGGCGCATTGGTTTGAGCGCGTATAACGCCCAAGGGTTTATGCGCTTAACGGATACGTTTCCGCCTTCGCCGATGGTAAAACCGTCGTCGCTTGAAAATCGTGATAATGAAAAAAACGCCGCTTCAAGCGACGATGTTCACCGAAGCGGCGGTTACTGGCTGGGGTAGCAGGATTTGAACCTACGGTGCGGGAGTCAAAGTCCCGTGCCTTACCACTTGGCGATACCCCAAAGAGGAGGAAATGGGGTGAGTAGTGGGGCTCGAACCCACGACTTCCAGAGCCACAATCTGGCGCTCTACCACTGAACTATACCCACCATGTCCTTGGCGCGCCTGAAGGGATTTGAACCCCTGACCCACGGCTTAGAAGGCCGTTGCTCTATCCAACTGAGCTACAGGCGCAGGTGCCACCATCGTCCTCTTGGCGCATCCGCGGTTCAACCGCTGACGATTAGGAATTTTACCATATCCCAACCCCTCTGTCAACCCTGTAATCCGTAGAATTCCTAAAATTTCAGCGTTCCTTGGGGATAAAACCCTTTCCTTCCAAACCTTCTCGGTGTAAAATAGGGATGATGTATCTTCTGAGGGAGGTTATTGGATGAACTGTGTGCGCCACATCAAGGACGATTTACTCTATATCGGCGGGAGCGATCGCAGACTTGCCAAATTCGAAAACCTGTTTCCGCTGCCAACGGGTGTATCGTACAACTCCTACCTGCTGCTTGATGATAAAACCGTATTGCTGGATACGGTTGACCACGCGGTTGCGGGGGTCTTTTTTGAAAACCTCGAGGCCGGCCTTGCGGGCCGCCCGTTGGATTATGTGATCGTGCAGCATATGGAGCCGGATCACGCCTCTACGCTTCAAATGCTGATTCGGCTGCATCCGGAAGTCATGGTGGTTTGCTCGGCCATTGCCCAAAAAATGATCGGTCAGTTTTTTGGCAAAATCGAGGGCCTCAAGGTGCAAACGGTTACCGAAGGCGACACGCTGGCCGTCGGCTCCCGTTCGCTGCGTTTCTGCAACGCACAGATGGTTCACTGGCCCGAGGTGATTATGACCTACGATCCCAAAAACCGCGCGCTGTTTTCTGCAGACGCGTTTGGCACCTTTGGCGCGCTTGGCGGCAACCTCTACGCCGATGAGCTTGATTTTGAGAAAGAATGGCTGGGCGAAGCGCGCCGTTACTATACCAACATCGTCGGCAAATACGGCGCTCAGGTGAACGCCGTGCTGGATAAGTTGGACGATGTCGAGGTTTCCTTCATCTGCTCGCTGCATGGTCCGGTTTGGCGCAAAAATACCCGGTGGTACATCGATCTGTACCGGCAGTGGGCGGATTGCGCGCCGGAAGTGGATGGCGTACTGGTCGTGTACGGCTCCGTATACGGGCACACGCAAAACGCAGCCGAGGCGCTTGCCGGGCGTTTGGCCGACCGTGGCGCGCGCGTGGCGCTTTACGACGTATCCGTGACCGACGTAAGCGAGCTGGTAGCCGAAGCCTGGCGCTTTAACAAGATGGTCATTGCCTGCTCCACCTATAACGCGGGCATTTTTCCCGCGATGGAAACCTACCTGCTGGACCTGCGCGCCCACAGCTTTCACAGCCGGACCGTTGCCGTGATTGAAAACGGCTCGTGGGCCCCCTCTGCCGGCCATCAAATTCGCAAGCTGATTGGCGAAATGAAAAACATGACGCTTCTGGAGCAGACCGTCCACATCAAGTCCGCCATCCGGCCGGAACAGGCCGCCGAACTGGATGCGCTGGCGGATGCTCTCGTTCCGCCCAAGCCGGTCGCCATGCCAGCCCCGGCTGCCGCCGGTGACGCGGTGGCCGCCAAGGCGGCGCCTGTGGTTGACCCCAACGCGCTTTTTAAGGTCAGCTACGGTCTGTTTGTGCTGACCGCGAGGGATGGCGAGAAGGATAATGGCTGCATCATCAACACCGTAAACCAGATTACCAACATGCCCAACCGTCTGGCCGTCGCCGTCAACAAGCTCAACTACACCCATGATTTGATTCAGCAAACAGGGCTGTTTAACGTGAGCGTGCTCAGCCGGAGCGTGGAGTTTGCCACCTTCCAGCGGTTTGGCTATCAAAGCGGCCGCAACGTTGATAAATTCGCCGGGCTACAAAGCGCGGCCCGCAGCCAAAACGGTCTGTATTACCTGACGGAAGCATGCAACGCCCTGATTAGCTGCAAGGTGATCGCCACACACGATTATGAAACCCACACCCTGTTTATCGCAGAGCTGACGGAAGCGCGAATCCTCAGCGACGAAACCAGCGTTACCTACGACGATTATATGAAGCACATCAAGCCCAAGCCCAAGGCGGCGGCAAAAACGGTGCGCGGCTTCCGCTGCAAAATCTGCGGTTACATTTATGAAGGCGACACCTTGCCGCCGGATTATATCTGCCCGGTATGCAAGCATCCGGCATCGGACTTTGAGCCGGTCGGGTTTGACACGCCCAAAGAGGTTAAGCCGCACGGCTACCGCTGCAAAATCTGCGGCTACATTTATGAGGGCGATACCCTCCCGCCGGATTTCATTTGCCCTGTATGCAAGCATCCGGCTTCGGACTTTGAGAAGATTACCTGACGGCAATCGGAGAATCTGTTTGCCCAAACGGCTACCGTTCCAGTTTGCGGGGCGGCGGTTCACCGTTCACAGATGCGCTTTCCATATTCAGAAAAGCCGGAACGCGGGGTTGAAACCCGCGTTCCGGCTTTTCAGGTTGCCGAAAAACTCTCGCCGACAGCGAGGGTGCAGACCGTTGACAGACCGAATGGAGTTCATAAACCGCACCCCATTGTGCCTTCGGCCCTCGTGGCGCTAACGCTGTATGTGTAACCCCATAAGGCCTCCGGCGGTCAAGGGCGTTGCCCTTGACCCATTTTCGCTGCGGCGAGGGTTTTTCAGCAGTCTGTTCCCTCGCATCGGCGAGGGTTTTGAGGGGGCGTCGGCGTTCACAGGTTCGCTTGGGATGGCACCCGCCGGATATAAACCATCGGCGTATAGCGGATACCGTCGGTCAGCTGCTCCGGCTTGGTGGCCGCAAAGCCTAAGTGCCGGTACGCCTCCACCGCATAGGGGGATGCGTTGACGGTGATCGCACCCTCCGGCGCGTCCTTTTCAGCCGCGTCAAACAGCATCCGGCCAATGCCTTTGCGGTGGTAGGCTTCCTCCACAAAGAGCAGCGTAATGTGCGCGCCCGCGTTGCGGGTGGCCAGCATGCCAACCATCGTTTCCCCGTCGAACGCGCCGTAGCCTCGGATGCCGAACCCATATGCCGGGTCCATAATTGTTTTACGAAAATTTTCCGTTCCCTCAGCGCTGTATTCCGGCGCCTCAAAACGGTTGAACACCTTCCAGGCCAGTTGAAGCGCAATCGGTAACTCGCCGCGTTCCAAGGCGCGCACCTGCATGCCCCATTCCTCCTTAATTAAAAGGGAGCCGTCGGGGTTTAACCCCCCGATGGCTCCCGGTAGACGGTGAAGTTCGATTACTTCTTTTTCTTGGCCTTGATCGCGGCATGCGCGGCGGCAAGCCGGGCGATCGGCACACGGAACGGGGAGCAGCTCACATAGTTGAGGCCCACGTTGTGGCAGAACTCAATGGTGGACGGATCGCCGCCATGCTCGCCGCAAATGCCCAATTTGATGTCGGGGCGGGTTTCGCGGCCCAGTTTGGCTGCCATCTTCACCAGCTTGCCAACGCCATCCTGGTCGAGCTTGGCGAACGGATCGCTTTCGAAGATTTTCGCTTCGTAATAGCTGCCCAGGAACTTGCCTGCATCGTCGCGGCTGAAGCCGAAGGTCATCTGGGTCAGGTCGTTGGTGCCAAAGGAGAAGAACTCGGCTTCCTTGGCGATCTCGTCCGCGGTCACGGCTGCGCGCGGGATCTCGATCATGGTGCCGATGTGGTACTCCAGCTTCACGCCCTGCTCTTCAAAGACTTTCTCAGCCGTTTCCACGACGATCTTTTTCACGAAGTTCAGTTCCTTGATATCGCACACGAGCGGAATCATGATTTCCGGCACGATATCGTAGCCCATTTCCTTCTTGACCGCAATCGCCGCCTGAATGACCGCGCGGGTCTGCATACGGGCGATTTCGGGGAAGGTGACAGCCAAGCGGCAGCCACGGTGACCCATCATGGGGTTGAACTCATGCAGCGCGTCGATCTTTTCGATGATCTTTTCGCTGGTGGTGTTCAATTCCTTGGCCAGCGCGGCGATTTCTTCAGTCATGCTCTTTTGCGGCAGGAACTCATGCAGCGGCGGATCCAGGTAGCGGATGGTCATGGGACGGCCTTCCAGCGCCTTGTACATGGCTTCAAAGTCGCCCTGTTGCATGGGCAGGATCTTGGCCAGCGCCACTTCGCGCTGCTCAACGGTGTCCGCAAGGATCATCTCGCGCACAGCCGCGATACGGTCGGCTTCAAAGAACATGTGCTCGGTGCGGCAAAGGCCGATGCCTTCCGCGCCGAAGGAAACCGCCTGCTTGGTGTCGCGGGGGGTGTCGGCGTTGGTGCGAACCTTGAGGGTGCGCGCCTTGTCGGCCCACGCCATCAGACGGGCAAAATCGCCGGTCACGGCAGCTTCCACCGTGGGGATCAGCTCGCCGTACACGTTGCCGGTCGAACCGTCGATGGAGATGTCGTCGCCTTCGTGATACACTTTGTCGCCCACGGTCAGGGTCTTTTTATCCTCGTCGATGTGCAGTTCGCCGCAACCGACTACCGCGGCGCGGCCCATGCCGCGCGCAACCACGGCGGCGTGGCTGGTCATACCGCCGCGAGCCGTCAGGATGCCCTTGGAAAGGTCCATGCCTTCGATATCTTCCGGGGTGGTTTCCTCGCGCACCAGCACCACGGCGATGCCGCTGCGGCCCGCGTCGGCGGCGTCGGAAGCGGTAAAGTACACCTTGCCGGCCGCGGCGCCCGGGGAAGCGGGCAGGCCCTTGGCAATGGCGGTGGCCTTTTTGATGGCGGCGGGGTCAAAGTTGGGGTGCAGCAGGGTGTCCAGCTGCTTGGGTTCTACCTTCAGCACGGCTTCGTCCGTGGTGAGGGTGCCTTCCTCTACCAGATCAACGGCAATTTTCAGAGCCGCGCCGGCGGTGCGCTTGCCGTTACGGGTTTGCAGCATGAAGAGCTTGCCGTGCTCGATGGTAAACTCCATATCCTGCATGTCGCGGTAGTGGTTTTCAAGCGTTTCCGCGATTTTCACAAATTCTTTGTACACTTCGGGCTGGGTGGCTTCCAGCGTAGCGATCGGCTGCGGGGTGCGGATGCCGGCCACGACGTCCTCTCCCTGCGCGTTCATGAGGAACTCGCCGTACAGCTTCTTTTCGCCGGTGGAGGGGTTGCGGGTGAAAGCAACGCCTGTGCCGCTGTCGTCGCCCATGTTGCCAAACACCATGCTCTGCACGTTTACGGCGGTGCCCCAGTTGCCGGGGATGTCGTTCA
>DAOPZY010000013.1:0-72966 GCA_035353615.1 Candidatus Limiplasma sp. | reverse complement strand
ACACGCTCAACGTGTACGACATCCTGAAGGCCGGCAAGATCATCCTCACGCAGGACGCGCTTAAGGGCGTAGAGGAGGTTTACGCATGAAAGATCCCCATGACGTTATCATTCGCCCGGTGCTGACCGAGGAATCCTACGCCGGGTTCGCCGACAAACGCTATGTGTTCGTCGTGCATCCGGAATCCAACAAGACCGAGATCAAGCTCGCGCTGCAAAGCGTGTTCAAGGGCATCAAGGTTGACAAGGTCAACACCGTACGCACCATGGGTAAAATCAAAACCCAGGGCCGCACCTCGGGCCGCACGCCCGAGATCAAGAAGGCCTACGTTACGCTGACGAAGGACTCCAAGCCCATTGAGTTCTTCGAAGGCATGGCCGAATAAAGCAGGGAGGACAAGATACCATGGCGATTCGCGTTTATAAGCCGACCTCGCCCGCTCGCCGCTTTATGTCGGTGCTGACGTACGAGGAAATCACCACCAGCAAACCTGAAAAGTCTTTGCTGGAGTACAAACAGAAAAATGCCGGCCGCAACAAGCAGGGCAAAATCACCGTGCGCCATCAGGGCGGCGGCAACAAGATCAAGTACCGCGTAATCGATTTCAAGCGCAACAAGCTGGACATTCCCGCTAAGGTTGCCAGCATCGAGTACGACCCCAACCGCAGCGCGTTCATCGCTCTGCTGATCTACGCCGACGGCGAAAAGCGCTACATTCTGGCCCCGAACGGCCTGAAGGTGGGCGACAAAGTGGTCAGCGGCGCGACGGCGGACATTATGCCCGGCAATGCGCTCCCGATTGAAAACATCCCTGTTGGCACCCTGATCCACAACGTGGAGATCAAGCCCGGCCGCGGCGGCCAGATGGCCCGCTCCGCCGGCATGAGCGCCCAGTTGATGGCCAAGGAAAACGGCTACGGCCTCGTGCGCCTGCCTTCCGGCGAGCTGCGCAAGGTTGCCCTGAACGCCCTGGCGACCATCGGCATCGTGGGCAACTCCGATCACGAGAATGTTCGCGTTGGCAAGGCCGGCCGTACCCGCCATATGGGTATCCGCCCCACCGTCCGCGGCGTTGTCATGAACCCCTGCGACCACCCACACGGCGGCGGCGAGGGCAAGAGCCCCGTTGGTATGCCGGCTCCCATGACCCCGTGGGGCAAGGTTGCGATTGGCCTCAAGACCCGCAAGCACAAGAAGTACTCCAACAAACTGATCGTCAAGCGCGCGGGCAAGTAAGCCTAAGCAACCAAGGAAGGAGGAAGCCCATCCATGAGCCGTTCCATCAAAAAAGGTCCCTATGTGGAATCTGCGCTGATGAAGCGCGTTGTTGAAATGAATAAGGCGAGCAAGAAAGTGGTCGTCAAGACCTGGTCCCGTACGTCCACTATCTTCCCCGATTTTGTGGGCCACACCATCGCGGTGTATGACGGCCGTAAGCACGTTCCGGTTTACATCACCGAGGATATGGTGGGTCATAAGCTGGGCGAGTTCGCCCCGACCCGTACGTTCCGCGGCCACGCCGGTGAAAAGGCTGCCGCCAGCAAGTAAGCGGAAGGAGTTGAGTAAACACATGGCAAGCAATACCCAAAAGAAGGCGCAAGCCCACATGGCGGCCCGTGACACTCGTCCGTCCGCTCACGCCAAGTATGTACGCATTTCTTCCAGCAAGGTCAGGATCGTCATCGACCTGATCCGCGGCAAGAAGGTGGACGACGCGCTGGCTATCCTGCAATTTACCCCCAAAGCCGCGGCTCCCGTGGTTTTGAAAGTACTGAACAGCGCCATCGCAAACGCCGTAAACAACAATGAGCTGGATCGCAAATCCCTCTATGTTGCGGAAGTCTACGCCAACCCTGGCCCCACGCTCAAGCGCTTCGTTGCCCGTTCCCGTGGCAGCGCGTCACCGATACTCAAGCGCACCAGCCACATCAGCGTGGTGCTGGACCAGAAGTAAGCTAAGGGAGGTACCATAATGGGTCAGAAAGTCAATCCCCATGGTGCTCGCGTTGGCGTCATCTTCAACTGGAGCACCCGCTGGTACGCCGGCAAGAAGGATTTTGCGAACAACCTCGTTGAGGACTTCAAGCTTCGCAAAATGCTCAAGGAGAAGTACTACGCAACCGGTATCAGCCATATTGATATCGAGCGCAGCGCCAACCGCATCACCATCAACATCTTTACCGCGAAGCCCGGTATGATTATCGGCCGCGGCGGCGCGGGCATCGAAAGCCTTAAGAAGGATATCGAAACCTTCCTGGGCAAGCCCGCGAACCTGAATATCATGGAGATCAAAACGCCCGAAACCAACGCCCAGTTGGTGGCGGAAAACATCGCCCAGCAGCTGGAAAAACGCATCAGCTTCCGCCGCGCGATGAAGCAGAGCATGCAGCGCGCCATGAAAGCCGGCGCCAAGGGCATGAAGTGCGCTGTGGGCGGCCGTTTGGGCGGCGCGGATATCGCCCGTACCGAGCATTATCACGAAGGCTCCATCCCCCTGCAAACGCTGCGCGCCGATATCGATTACGGTTTCGCCGAAGCGAAAACCACCTATGGCCGTCTGGGCGTAAAGGTGTGGGTCTACAAGGGCCAGCGCCTGCCTAAGCCCAAGAAAGCGCAGGGTGCCGCTGCTACCGAAGGAGGCAAATAAGCTATGTTGATGCCTAAAAGAGTCAAGCGCCGTCGCGTTTTCCGCGGCCGCATGAAGGGCAAAGCCCATCGTGGCAACTTCATTGCCTACGGTGAGTATGGCCTGGTGGCCCTCGAGCCGGCCTGGATTACCAGCCAGCAGATCGAGGCCGCCCGTATCGCCCTGACCCGTTACACCAAGCGCGGCGGTCAGGTTTGGATCAAGATTTTCCCCGACAAGCCCGTAACCGAGAAACCCGCGGAAACCCGCATGGGTTCCGGCAAAGGCTCCCCTGAGTACTGGGTTGCAGTCGTCAAGCCCGGCCGCGTGCTTTTCGAAGTGTCGGGCGTTGGCGATGAAATGGCGCTGGAGTCTCTCCGTCTGGCCGGGCACAAGCTGCCTATCAAGACGAAGATCCTGAAGCGCGAGGACAAGAACATCGAAGCGGGTGGTGAAGCGAAATGAAGGCCAATGAGCTTCTCGTGTTAAACAAGGCGGAGCTGGAAAGCAAAGCCAAAGAACTTAAGGAAGAGCTGTTCAACCTTCGTTTTCAGCTCGCAACCGGTCAACTGCAAAACACGATGGTCATCAAGGGTGTAAAGCGTGACATCGCCCGTGTGTTGACCGCCCTTCGTCAGCTTGAACAGAAAGAGGCTCAGTAATGAGCTCGACTCTATATGAAGGAGGCAGCCGCTTCAATGTCTGAACAAAGAGGACTTCGCAAGACCCGCGTGGGCATGGTCGTAAGCGATAAGATGGACAAAACCATCGTCGTGGAGATCAAAGAGCGCGTGCGTCATCCGCTTTACGGCAAGATCATGAACCAGACCAACAAGCTTAAAGCGCACGACGAGAACAACGAGTGCGGTATCGGCGATACCGTGCGCGTGATGGAAACCCGTCCGCTGAGCAAGGATAAGCACTGGCGCCTGGTTGAGATCATCGAAAAGGCCAAGTAAGGGTTGGAAAGCCGCTTGCGGCCCGCGACCCTCCGCCTCACGGCGAACGCGGACGGCCCCCGGCGATCTGAAAAATTGCCCTCGTCGGCAACACACCGCCGCCGATGGGCGCTCCGAATCCCAATTGCGGAAGGCTTTCAAAGCCATCCGATCCCAACAAGGAGGAAAACCGTATGATCCAGCCGCAAACGCGACTTAAAGTAGCCGATAACTCCGGCGCAAAGGAAATCATGTGCATCCGCGTGCTCGGCGGTTCCTTCCGCCGCGACGGTTCCATCGGCGATGTGATCGTGGCCAGCGTCAAGAGCGCTACGCCCGGCGCCGCCGTGAAAAAAGGCGATGTCGTGAAGGCCGTTATCGTGCGCATGCGCAAGCAGAAGCGCCGCCCGGACGGAAGCTATATCCGTTTTGACGATAACGCCGCCGTACTCATCAACGAGGAAAAGATGCCCAAGGGCACCCGTATCTTTGGACCTGTGGCACGCGAGCTGCGCGAAAAATCTTTCATGAAGATCGTTTCGCTTGCTCCCGAAGTGCTGTAATGGAGGATTGACAAATGATTGCGAAGGTTCATGTGAAAAAGAACGATCAGGTCGTTGTCATCTCCGGGCCCGAAGGTATCAAGGGCAAGCAGGGCAAGATTCTGACCGTACTCCCCAAGGCCGGCAAGGTCGTTGTGGAAGGCGTTGCGTTCGTTAGCAAGCACCGTAAATCCCGCCGCCAGGATCAGCCGGGCGGAATTTACCAGAAGGAACGCGCGCTTGACGCTTCCAACGTGATGCTGATTTGCCCCAAGTGCGGCAAAGCCACCCGCGTTGGCCACAAGCATATGGAAATCGAGAACGACAAGGGTGAAAAAATTCTCAAAAACGTCCGTGTTTGCAAACGCTGCAACATGGAAATTGAGTAAGGAGGTGCGGCTAGATGGCAACCCGTTTGAAGGATAAGTACCAGAATGAAGCCGTACCTGCCATGCAGCAGAAATTCGGCTACAAAAACGTGATGCAGATCCCCAAGATTCATAAAGTGGTTATCAACATGGGTCTGGGCGATTGCAAGGACAACCCCAAGAGCCTGGAGCTGGCTGTGGCGGAACTGGCGCAGATCAGCGGCCAAAAGCCGATGATTACCAAAGCCCGCAAGTCCATCGCCAACTTCAAGGTCCGCGAGGGCATGAGCGTAGGCGCCAAAGTGACCCTGCGCGGTGCCCGGATGGAAGAGTTTGTGGATAAACTGGTGAACATCGCCCTACCGCGTGTGCGCGACTTCCGTGGCGTAAGCGACAAGGCCTTTGACGGCCGCGGCAACTACTCCCTGGGCCTGCGCGACCAGCTGATTTTCCCCGAAATCGAGTACGACAAGGTGGAAAAGGTTCGCGGCATGGAAGTGATCTTTGTTACCTCGGCCAAGACCGATGAGGAATGCAAGGAACTGCTCCGCCTCCTCGGCATGCCGTACATTCAGTAAGCTTGAAGGGAGAAAAATACTGTGGCTAAAACAAGCATGAAGATCAAGCAGGCAAGAGCCCCCAAGTTCTCCACTCGGGCCTATACGCGTTGCCGGCTGTGCGGTCGCCCGCACTCGGTGTTGCGCAAGTACGGTATCTGCCGCATCTGCTTCAGAGAACTGGCTTACAAGGGCCAGATCCCCGGCGTCCGCAAGGCCAGTTGGTAAGCGGGAAAGAACGGAAGGAGGTTCCATCATGGTAATGAATGATCCCATCGCCGATATGCTGACCCGCATTCGCAACGCGCAAGTGGCTAAGCATGACGCGGTTGTCCTGCCCGCCAGCAACACCAAGAAGGCGATTGCCAAGATCCTGCTGACGGAAGGTTATGTGAAATCCATCGATTTCGTGGATGACGGCCCTCAGGGCAGCATCAAGATCACGCTGAAATATGTCAACGGCAAGCAGCCTGTGATCTCCGGCCTGAAAAAGATTTCCAAGCCCGGCCTGCGCGTGTACGCAAAGGGCGGCGAGCTGCCCAAGGTGTTGGGCGGCCTGGGCATCGCAATCATCTCGACCAGCAAGGGTCTGATGACGGATAAAGAGGCCCGCAAGCAAATGATCGGCGGCGAAGTGCTCGCCTACATCTGGTAACCGACACGCAATGGAGGTGTAAGACAATGTCTCGAATCGGAAAACTTCCGATCACAGTCCCTGCGGGCGTGACGGTCCATGTGGACGAGAATAACACCGTAACGGTCAAAGGCCCCAAAGGGACGCTGACCCAGGCGGTGAACCCCGAAATCACGCTTAAACAGGAAAACGGTGTTCTCACGCTGCATCGCCCCTCCGAGGCGAAGCCGCATAAAGCCATGCACGGCCTGTACCGCAGCCTTGTGCACAACATGGTTGTGGGCGTGACCGACGGCTTTTCCAAGTCGCTGGAGCTGGTTGGCACGGGTTACCGCGCCCAGGCCGAAGGCGGCAAAAAGCTCAACATCTCGATCGGCTTCTCCCACCCTGTGGTGCTGGAAGCCCCTGAGAATATCACCTTTGAAACGCCCAACCAGACCACGATTGTGGTTAAGGGCATCAACAAGCAGCAGGTAGGCAACCTTGCAGCCGATATCCGCGCCATCCGCAAACCCGAACCCTACCTGGGCAAGGGCATCAAGTACACGGATGAGCACATTCGCCGCAAGGAAGGCAAGACCGGCAAATAAGCGAAAGGGGAGTGAACGCAAATGTACAAAACGCGTGATCGCAACGTGGATCGTGTTATCCGTCATGCGCGTGTGCGCAAAAGAATCAGCGGCACCCCGGAAATGCCGCGTCTTTGCGTGTACCGCAGCTTGAACAATATCTATGCGCAAGTGATCGACGATACCAAGGGCGTAACCCTCGTGGCCGCCTCCACCCAGGAGAAAGCTGTGCTGGAACAGATCAAGGACGTCGATAAAAAAGGCGCCGCCAAGATCGTCGGCAAGCTGATCGCCGAGCGTGCAACGGGCGCGGGCATCAAGCAGGTAGTTTTTGACCGCGGCGGCTATGTGTATACGGGCCGTGTTGCGGAATTGGCTGCCGGCGCCCGTGAAGCCGGACTAGAATTCTAAAAAGGAGGACGAACGCATGCAACGCATGGAACAGGTCAGCGAATTTAAAGAGAAGCTTGTCGCCGTAAACCGTGTAACCAAGGTTGTTAAAGGCGGCCGCAACTTCCGTTTCGCTGCGCTGGTCGTGGTCGGCGACGAAAAAGGTCGCGTCGGCGCGGGCATCGGCAAGGCTGCGGAAATCTCCGAAGCCATCCGTAAAGGCGTAGAAGACGCGAAAAAGCATCTGATCACCGTGCCGCTGGTGAACACCAGCATCCCGCACGGTTCGATCGGTCTTTACAGCACCGCCAAAGTGGTGCTGATGCCGGCGCCCGAAGGTACCGGCGTAATCGCGGGCGGCGCGGCGCGCGCTGTGCTGGAGCTGGCGGGCGTGAAGGATATTCGCACCAAGAGCTATGGTACCAACAACCGCATCAACATGGTCAAGGCGACGCTGGAAGGGCTTAAACAGCTCCATTCGGCCGAGCAGATCGCAAAGCTTCGCGGCAAGTCCGTAGAAGAAATTCTTGGCTAAGGAGGACGACGGACATGAAATTGCAGATTACACTCAAGAAGTCGCCGATCTCCAGCCTGAAGGTGCATCAGGACACCGTGCTCGCGCTTGGCCTGCACAGGGTTGGCCAGACGGTCGTCAAAGAGGATAACGCCTGCATCCGCGGGCAGATCTTCCGTGTACGGCACATGATTGACGTTCAAGAGATCAACGACTGAGGAGGGAATTGCCAATGAAACTGCACGAGTTGCAACCCGCCGCAGGTTCCACCACCGCACCCAAGCGCCTGGGTCGAGGCGTGGGTTCGGGACTGGGCAAGACCTCCGGTAAGGGCCACAAGGGCGCGAAAGCGCGCTCCGGCGGCGGTAAGCGTCCGGGCTTCGAAGGCGGCCAGATGCCGCTGTACCGTCGCGTGCCGAAACGCGGCTTTCATAACATCTACCGTATCGAATACGCCACGGTTAACGTTGGACGGCTCGAGATCTTTGAAAACGGCACTGTCGTGACGGCCGAAATGCTCAAGGAAGCCGGCTTGATCTCCAAGGTCATGGACGGCGTGAAGATCCTGGGCAATGGCGAGCTGACCAAAAAGCTCACCGTGCAAGCCGAAAAGTTTACCGACAGTGCGAAAGAAAAGATCGAAGCCCTCGGCGGGAAAGCCGAGGTGAAGTAAGATGGCTAGGGGCAACAAGAATAATCCCACCATCTGGGAATCGCTTCGTAACGCATGGAAGGTGGATGACATTCGCAAGAAGCTCATCTATACCTTCATGATGTTGGTGCTTTTCCGCCTTGTAGGCGTAATTCTCGCCCCCGGCGTGGATTACGATCTTGTCAAAGCGAAGATGGGCTCCAGTAGCCTCCCGCTGCTCGACCTTGTGAACATGATGACGGGCAACAACTTCCAAAACATGACCATCATGGCCATGGGTATTACCCCGTACATCAACAGTAGCATTATCATGCAGTTGCTGACCATCGCGATTCCCGCGCTGGAGCGGCTGCAAAAGAGCGGTCAGGAAGGCCAGAAGCGCATCGCGCAGATCACCCGTTATGTAACGGTGGGTCTGGCGTTGTTTCAGGCGATCGGTCTGGTATCCAGCGTTGGCGTTATCAAAGCCGGATGGTATAACTACGTGCTCGTCGGCGTCAGCATGGCAGGCGGTTCCGCTTTGGCCATGTGGATTGGTGAGCGCATTACTCAAAACGGCATTGGCAACGGCATCTCGCTGTTGATTACCGCAGGTATCATGAACAACCTGTTCAACGGCGTTACCCAGTTGGGCGGCGAAGCCTTTGCGGCGCAAAGCGCCGGTCCCTGGCTTACGCTCGTGGGCATGGTGCTTGTGTCGCTGGTGATGATTATCATTATCACCTGGGCAGACCTTGGCGTGCGCCGTATTAATGTGCACTTCGCAAAGCGCGTCACCGGGCGCAAGATGTATGGCGGCCAGAACTCCATCATCCCCCTCAAGGTGATTGCGGTTGGCGTGTTGCCGCTGATCTTCGCTTACTCCTTCATGGCGTTCCCCAGCACCATTATCCAGTTGGCGGGCGGTACCACAACCGGTTTTGGCGCATGGTGGTCGCGCTACATGTACAGCACCTCGGTTTTGTACCAGTCGATCACGGCGTTGCTGATTTTCGCCTTCACGTTCTTCTACACCTCCATCTCCTTCAACCCGGATGAGATGGCCAAGAACATCCAACAGCAAGGCGGAGCGATCCCGTCCGTGCGGCCCGGTAAGCCGACGGCTGACTACCTCAAGCGTATCAATGGCCGTCTGACGCTGTTTGCCGCTATTTTCCTGGCACTGCTTGCCACAATCCCCTCGACGTTCGCCCGCGGCACGAGCCATGCTCTGCCGTTTGGCGCCAGCAGCCTGTTGATTGCCGTAAGCGTGATCCTGGAAACCAAGCGCCAGCTGGATGACTTGCTGGTAAGCCGCAACTACGATAAGATTTCCTGACCAGCGCACCCTAAAGCGGCAGGAGGAGCAATCCTCCTGCTCTTTGGGCGTTTATGCCTATTCCCATACCGGCCTGCATTGGGCTGCCGGGAGGGCATCGGGTTGTGCGCGACTTGTGAGAAACGGGTGCTTGTGGTATAATGGGCGTGCGCGTTTGAAGCGCGCAAAACAGGCCGCACAGATCCTGACGTATGGGAGGTAAACACATGAACGTAATTTTTCTGGGCCCTCCGGGCGCGGGCAAGGGTACGCAGGCGCAGATTATCTGCACCAAGCTCGGAATCCCGCAGATCTCCACAGGGGATATGCTGCGAGCCGCCATTGCCAACAAGACCGAAACGGGGCTGAAGGCAAAGGAATACATGGATGCCGGTCAACTGGTGCCCGACAGCGTGGTGATTGCTCTGGTGAAGGAGCGCACCGCGAACGCGGACTGCCAAAAAGGCTTTGTGCTGGACGGGTTTCCGCGCACGGTGGAGCAAGCGATAGCGCTGGCTGAGTTTGCCCACATCGACGCCGTGGTGAACATCCATGTGGATGATGAAGTGTTGGTGAAGCGGCTTTCAGGCCGTCGGGTTTGCCCGGTGTGCGGCGCGCCGTACCATACGGATCGGCTGGCCGGCGAAACCAAGTGCGCTGTAGATGGCACCACACTGATCCAGCGCGACGATGATAAAGCGGAAACCGTGTTGAACCGGCTGACCGTATACCATCAGAAAACAGCACCGTTGATTGATTTTTACCAAAAGGAAGGCACGCTGCACACAGTGGATGGCTCTGTGGGGCTGGAAGCGGTGAGCGAGCAGATTCTGGCGGCGCTAGAGGCGACGAAATGATTTACCTCAAAAACGCGCAGCAGCTCGACTGCATGCGCAAATCGGGGGCTTTGCTCTTTGAAGTGCTTTGCCGCCTGAAAGAGGCGATCAAGCCCGGCGTAAGCACGGCTGCTTTGGACGTATATGCCGAACAGCTGATTCGCAAACACAAGGCGATTCCGTCTTTTCTCAACTATGAGGGATACCCCGCCTCGCTGTGCGTATCCATCAACGAAGAGGTCGTGCACGGGATTCCGACCGATCAGGTTCTGATCCGGGAAGGGGACGTGGTCAGCATTGACTGCGGCCTGATACTGGACGGATGGCAGGCGGACAGCGCCTTCACGATCGGCGTTGGGCAAATCGACTTTAAAAAGCGTCAGCTGATTGACGTTACGGAAGAAAGCTTCTTCAAAGGCGTACGGCAGGCGATCAACGGCAATCACCTGGGGGATATCGGGCATGCCATCCAAACCTATGCCGAAAGCTTTGGTTACGGCGTAATCCGGGACCTTACCGGGCACGGAATCGGCCGCAACATGCATGAGGATCCCAGCGTGCCCAATTATGGCACACCCGGCCACGGCGTAAAGCTTCGCCCGGGCATGACTCTGGCCATTGAGCCGATGATTGCCATGGGGGATTACCACGTAAGCCAACTGGAGGACGGTTGGACCGTCGTAACCGATGATGGCAGCATCTGCTCGCATTACGAGCATACCATCGCCATCAACGAAAAGGGTTTGCCGGAACTGCTGACCTATCCCGGCTATGCGCTGACGGAGGAACCCAAATCGTGAAAGCGAATCCATACGAGATGGGTCGGGTGGTCGTTTCCCGACAGGGCCATGACCGGGGGCGCAGGTTTCTAGTCGTGGGGCTGATCGACGAACGCTTTGTGCTGATTGCCGACGGCGACACCCGCAAGCTGGACCACCCCAAAAAGAAGCAGTTAAAACATCTCTATGCTGAGCCGCAGATCGCTCAGGATGCGCTGGAAGCCATTGCCCGGAAAAGACAGACGGTGAACAGCGACATTCGCAAAGCGCTTCAGGCGGTGTCGCCCACGCAACCTAAGCCCTCACAAGGGGCAGATCGGATCACCAACAAGGAGGAATACGCACTTGTCCAAGAGTGACGTCATTGAAATGGAAGGCACGGTCGTTGAGGCTCTTCCCAACGCGATGTTCCAGGTGGAGCTCCCCGGCGGGCACCGGATCATGGCACATATTTCGGGAAAGATGCGTATGAACTTCATCCGCATTTATCCCGGCGACAAGGTAACCATTGAGCTTTCGCCCTATGACCTGACCCGCGGCCGTATAACGTGGCGCAGCAAGGGTTAAAGGGCACACCAATCGGTCGCTGCAATCGACCGTATGAATGGAGGAAAATAGCATGAAGGTTCGTCCCTCGGTTAAACCCATTTGCGAGAAGTGCAAGATCATCAAGCGCAAGGGCCATGTGATGGTGATTTGCGAAAACCCGAAGCACAAGCAAAAGCAGGGCTGATGACGGTTGCGAGCCGCGCAACGGCAAGCCAATGCAGGCAAGCAATGCAAACAGGAGGTTACCGATTTGGTAGCCTCCTATATTGATTTGGAGGGTGGCTGAGGGGTTCAGCGGCGTTAGGCTTGGGGTGCCCCCAAACCCCGGCAGGGGTTTCACCCCTGCACCTCACAAGGGCTTTGCCCTTGACCCATCTCCGCTGCAGCGGGGGATTGAGTTGTGAGTCCTTTTCGGCAATGCGCTTTGGCCGCTCGCCTCATAGCCCTGCGGGCTGTTCGCTCGCTTAACGGTGATAGGCTGCGGCGTTAGGGCTTGGGGTTCCACCCCAAACCCCGGCAGGGATTTCATCCCTGCACCCTGACAAGGGCTTCGCCCTTGACCCATCTCCGCTGCGGCGGGGGTTGAGTTGTGAGTCCTTTTCGGCAATGCGCTTTGACCGCTCGCCTCATAGCCCTGCGGGCTGTTCGCTCGCTTGATGGTGATACGCTGCGGCGTTAGGCTTGGGGTGCCCCCAAACCTCGGCAGGGGTTTCACCCCTGCGCCCCACAAGGGCTTTGCCCTTGACCCTGCTCCGCTGCGGCGGGGGATTGAGTTGTGAGTCCTTTTCGGCAATGCGCTTTGGCCGCTCGCCTCATAGCCCTGCGGGCTGTTCGCTCGCTTGATGGTGATACGCTGCGGCGTTAGGCTTGGGGTGCCCCCAAACCTCGGCAGGGGTTTCACCCCTGCGCCCCACAAGGGCTTTGCCCTTGACCCTGCTCCGCTGCGGCGGGGGAGAAAAGAGCGAGGCTTCGTTTCTTCAGCAGAGCCTCGCTTTTTGAATATTCTGTTTTACTTATTCATCCAACAGAGCCAGATCGGGATCTTCTTCCGCGATTTGCTGATCGGCTTCCGCCAGTTCCTCCTCCACCGTTTCGCTGGGGGGAGTCACTTTTTTGGTCGTCATTTCCTTCATGGCTTCGTCACGGATAATTTTGTCGATTTTGGCTGCGAGATCGGGATTATCTTTGAGGTACTGCCGCGCGTTTTCGCGGCCTTGCCCAATCCGCTGATCCTCATAGCTGAACCATGCGCCGCTCTTGTGGATAATATCGCGCTCCACCGCCATATCCAGCAGGGTGCCGTCCTTGCTGATGCCCTCGCCATAGATGATGTCAAACTCGGCCACGCGGAACGGGGGCGCGACTTTATTTTTGACCACCTTTACCTTGGTGCGGTTGCCGATCACTTCCGTGCCGTTTTTCAGCTGTTCGCCGCGGCGCACGTCCAAACGGATGCTCGCGTAAAACTTGAGCGCGCGCCCACCGGTGGTGGTTTCGGGGTTGCCGTACATCACGCCGACTTTTTCACGCAGCTGGTTAATGAAAATCGTGACGGCGTTGGTTTTGCTGATGACGCCGGTCAGCTTGCGCAGAGCCTGACTCATCAGCCGGGCCTGCAAGCCCACAAAGCTATCGCCCATATCGCCTTCGATTTCCGCTCTGGGCACTAATGCGGCCACGGAGTCTACCACGACGATGTCCACAGCGCCCGAACGAACCAGCGCCTCGCAAATTTCGAGCGCCTGCTCGCCGTTATCCGGCTGGCTGATGTACAGGTTATCAATATCCACGCCCAATTTTTTGGCGTACTGCGGGTCCAGCGCGTGTTCCGCGTCGATAAACGCGGCTACGCCGCCAGCCCTTTGCGCTTCCGCCACGCAATGCAAGGCGACCGTGGTTTTACCGCTGGACTCCGGACCAAAAATCTCTACCACGCGGCCACGGGGCAGGCCGCCCACGCCCAGCGCGAGGTCCAGCTGCAAATTGCCGGTGGTAATCACCTGCAAATTTTGCACGGCGGCCGCGTCGCTGAACTTCATCACAGCGCCCTTGCCATAGGTTTTATTCAGCTGTGTCAGTGCGCTTTCCAGCGCCTTCATTTTTTCTTCCTTCACGGCTGCCGCGTCGTTCTTTTCCGCGCCGCCGGTGCCAATGGTTTTCTTTGTTGTTTCCTTTTTGGGTGCCATGCTGCGTAACCACCTTTCGTATTAAGCCTGTAACGATTGAAGCAAATGTTCCAGCGCACGTGCGGTTGCCTGTTCGCGCACAGCCTGCCGGTTTCCGGAAAAATGGCATTCTTCCACAGCTGTGCCGGCGGATGTGGCGCAACCGATGAACACCGTGCCCACCGGCGTTTGCGGCGTACCGCCCGCAGGCCCCGCAAGCCCGGTAGCGCTGACCGTGATATCCGCGCCCAGTTCCTGCCGTGCCCCTTCCGCCATTTGACGGGCGCACGGCTCGCTGACCACCCCAACGCCATCGATTACGCTCTGGGGAACGTGCAGCAGATCGCGCTTCACCTTTGGATCATAGCTTACGATGCCGCCCAGCAGCGTGCGAGACGCGCCGGGCACTTCGGCAATCGTCGAGGCAATCAGCCCTGCGGTCAGGCTTTCCGCCGTGCCCAGCGTAACGCCTTTTTCCACCGCCGTTTGCACAACTGCTTCCGCCAGCGTATAAAGCGTGCTCATGCGGCTCTCCCGCCCTGTTTCAGCACCGCGCCGTTACGGATAAAGTAATCCAGTCCCGACCACAGCGTCATGGCAACGGAGGCGTAAATCATCAGCTCCGTCATGGGGAAATCGCCAAACATGCGCGTATCCAGCAGAACCAGAATCAGCGTAAGCATTTGCAGCGCTGTTTTGATTTTGCCAAGCTTCCCGGCGGCAATCACATGCCCCTGCTCAACCGCGACCATGCGCAGGCCGTCCACCGCCAGCTCGCGGAACAGCACCACGATGCAAACCCATGCGGGGAAATCGCCCAGCCCGCAAAGCGCGATCATGGTGGACAGCACCAGCAGCTTATCCGCCACAGGGTCCAGAAATTTGCCGAAGTTGGTCACGATTTGCAGCTTGCGCGCAAGGTAGCCGTCCAGCCAATCGGTGAACGATGCGACCATAAAGCATACAAGCGCCAGCGCACGGCAAATGGACACGTCAAACTGCAACAAAATCACGATGACGGGTATGAGGGCCACACGCGCGATGGTGATCCGGTTTGGCCAATTCATACAATCACCCCCATCAGATCATAAATATCGGCGTCCGTAATACGCGCCGTTACAAAATCACCCGGTTTTACGTTTTGCGCGTTTTTCAAATATAAAAGCCCGTCGGAATCCGGCGCTTCGCTTGCGGTGCGGGCTACGGCTACGCCGTCGTCCCGTACGCTTTCCACCAAGGCGCGCTCGGTTTGCCCCACGCGCAGCTGATTGCGGTGCAGCGAAAGGCTCTGCTGGAGGGTCATCAGCGCGTCCAGACGCTGCTGCTTCACGGCTTCCGGCACCTGATCGGGCATCGCGGCAGCGGGGGTGTCCTCCTCAGGGGAAAACGCGAACGCGCCCATCCGGTCAAACTCCACCTCGCGCGCAAAGTCCATCAGGCGCTGAAACTGCTGCTCGGTTTCACCCGGAAAGCCCACAATAAACGTGGTGCGCAGGGTAAAGCCCATCGATCTGGCCTTTTGCAGAAATGCACGCGTGCGTTCGGGATCGCCGCGTCGGTTCATCTGTTTCAGCAGCGCCGGATCGGCGTGTTGCAGGGGAAGATCAATATACTTGCAAATATTGGCGTGCGAAGCCATCACGTCCAGCAGCCGATCATCCACCTCATCCGGGTAGCAGTAAAGCACCCGAAGCCATTCTACGCCCGGAATGGCGGCCGCTTTTTCCAAAAGCTCGGGTAACAGCGAGCGCCCGTGAGTATCCGCGCCGTAACGGGAAGTATCCTGCGCCACCAGCACATGTTCCTTCACGCCGCTTTGCGCGAGGGTTTTGATTTCGGCCAGCACATCGTCCATCGGGCGGGAACGGAAACCGCCCCGGATGAGCGGTATGGCGCAATAGGCGCAGCGGTTATCGCAACCGTCGGCTACTCGGATGTATGCCATATAGGGCGGCGTTGTGAGCACCCTTTCACCGGACAGGATGTGCAAATCGTCCGCGCAGTAAGAGGCTCGTTTGCCCGAAAGCGCCTCGCCAATCGCCTTTGGCAGCTGTTCATACTGGTTTACGCCCATCAGCAGATCCAACTCTGGGATCTCGGTCATCAAATCCTTTTCATAGCGCTGCGCAAGGCACCCGGTGGCCACCAATAGCTTCAGTCGTCCCGTTTTTTTATATTCCGCGCAGGAAAGCAACGTATCGACGGACTCCTCTTTGGCGGAATTGATGAAGCCGCAGGTGTTCACAATCAGCACGTCTGCCTGCGACTCGTCCGTCGTAAGCTCATAGCCGTTGCGTTGCAAAATGCCCAACATCATTTCCGTATCTACGCGGTTTTTCGCGCAGCCCAGCGATACTACGCCGACTCTGTACATTCCGTAACCCCTTTCCATTCCCTTAACAGTTTCTTATTATACCATACCCGCCGTTGAAAAGGAAGCTGGCGTTTTCCAAGGGAGGCAATGATTTGCTGCCATTGTCACGCACACGTGTTCGGGTTAATGGGCGGGCTTTTTGGCTCCGGCCAATGGGTTGCGAGCCACCGTGACGCTCACAGCTGCCCGCTTTGGCACGGCGCGCGCCGCAACGCGGGGCACGGCCCCAAAACATTTACAAAATGCCTGAACTATGCTATGATACGCGGGAAAGCGCTTTGCTCGGATGTCATGAAGGCATCATACCTCCACGAAGGAGGTCAAGGCCAAAATGACCATTCGGGAGGATGAATTGGAGTATGCTGAAAAATTCTGTATACCGGTTAACCCTGAGCGCGATGTTCCTTGCGCTTGCCTTGGCGTTGCCGTTCCTGACGGGGCAGCTTCCCCAACTGGGCATGGCGCTGTTGCCGATGCACCTGCCGGTATTGCTGTGCGGTTTTGTATGCGGTTGGCCATATGGCTTGGTTGTGGGGTTGGTTGCGCCCCTCCTGCGCACTTTTCTGTTTGGGATGCCGCCGCTGATGCCGACCGCTCTTGCCATGGCTTTTGAACTGGCCGCCTATGGCGCTTTTGCCGGGCTTTTATACGCGATGACGCCTCCAAAGTCGGTATACCTCTACCTTTCGCTGGTGATCGCGATGTTGCTGGGCCGCCTGGTGTGGGGCATTGTCAGCCTCGCGCTGTACGCCCTGTTTCTGGGTAACGCGTTCACGGCCGGTATGTTTGTTTCAGGCGCGTTTGTTACGGCATGGCCGGGCATTGTGGCGCAGCTGGTTCTGGTGCCGCCCATTGTGATGGCGCTGGAACACGCCAAACTGATCCCCGCGGCCAAAATGTCCGCGGCCAAGTAAATCGCGCCGTCCCTTTTGTACGGAGAAAAGCATGAAGCTTGATTTTTGGGTACAAACCCTGATCGACCACCCGTTTTCCGAACCGGAGGACGCAGTCAAACTGCTGTACCAGAGCGAGTTTGGCTGCGGCCATCTTTTACCTGACGAAGAAATCTGCGCCCTCAAAATTGAACAGGAAACAGCTCTGACCGCCGCCGACGCGCAACAGCCCGCGTTTGAGCCAATCGGCGGCGGTCTGTGTCGATTAAACCTGCGCAACCCGCTCGTGCGCGCGATCCCGCCCATACGCATCGCGGGCATGATGCGCATGACCGCCGGGCAGGTACACGGCTCGCAGAGCGTGTTTGAAGCGTCGCTGAAAGCGCTGCAAAACTTTGCCGAGGCTACCCGGGAAGCGGCTCCGGATCAGCCGAACGCGCAAACCGCTTTGCCGTTTACCGCCGACGCGCTCGCCGCCTATCTGCAAAGCGGAGCGCTGGAACGCCTGCCGCCTTCCCACAGCGAACGCTACCGTAAAGCGTACGGGCCGGCCTACCGGGTGGTGCTGAGGCGTTACGGGGAAGCGGTGCCGCTGATTTGCAAACTGGAACAGAGCCTGCGGGAGCGCGGAAAAGCGACCCTTGTGCTGGATGGCAACTGCGCGTCCGGAAAAACAACGCTCGCTGAATTGCTGGCGCCGCTGTATCCGTGCAATGCGTTTCATATGGACGATTTTTTTCTGCCCTTGGAACTGCGTACCGAGCAACGCCTGAAAGAAGTCGGCGGCAATGTTCATTATGAACGCTTCCGTGCGCAGGTGTTGGCGGGCTTGCGGCTCGGGGGCGATTTTTCATACGATGCGTTCGATTTTCACCGGGGCGTCAGCCGCCGGATAACCGTAACGCCGCAACCTGTTACCCTGTTGGAAGGCAGCTACTCGCTGCACCCGACCTTTGAAGCGGATTACGAGGCGTTGCACGCTGTGCGTGTTCTTTTGCGCACCTCGCCGGAGGAACAGTTGCGCCGCATCCTCAGGCGGAACGGGAAAACGATGCTGGCGCGTTTCCGAAATGAGTGGATTCCCCTTGAAAACTGCTATCTGGAAGCGTATCATACCAGACGGGAGGATGAGTGCATCCTCACCAGCGAACGGCACATGGAGGACGAACCGGCGGAAGGGGGCGACGGCCCGTGAAGATACTGGTGATTGACGGCCAGGGCGGGGGCATCGGCAAAGCGCTGGTCACAGCGATCAAGCAACTGGCGCCAGCGCTCCCGATTACGGCGCTGGGCACCAACGCGGCCGCCACCAGCGCGATGCTCCGCGCGGGCGCGGACGAAGGCGCGACCGGCGAGAACGCTATCCGATACCAGTGCAGGCACGCGGACATCATTGTTGGCGTGATCGGCATTCTGCACGCAAACGCATTGCTGGGGGAAATTTCCCCCGCCATCGCCTCGGCCATCAGCGGCAGCGAAGCCGAAAAGGTGCTGATCCCGCTGGAACGCTGCGGGCTGCATGTGGCGGGCGCCGGCCGCCAAACCCTTGAAGAAAAGCTGAGCGAAGCTGCCGCCACCGTCGTGAAGCTGGCGCGCGGCCCAACGCGCGCGGATCATCCAACCCCCGGCTGATACTTGCTTTCAGCAACCCCGCGAACCTCCCTTCCCGGCGAATGCACGGCTCGCGCACCCCTAATCGGGCAGCAGAGCGCGCCGGGTTCGGCCGCGGATTGCCACATATCCCCAAGAAAGGAAACAGAACCATGAGCGAATGCACCCACGATTGTTCCACTTGCGGCGAGAGCTGCGGCTCCCGCACACAACCCGAAAGCCTGCTTGAAAAACCGCATGAGCAAAGCACCATCCGAAAAGTGATTGGTATTTCCAGCGGAAAAGGCGGCGTAGGCAAAAGCATGGTAACCGCCTTGCTGGCTGTGCTCGCGCAGCGGCAGGGCCTCAAGGTCGGCATCCTGGACGCGGATATCACCGGCCCTTCCATCCCCAAGGCGTTTGGCCTGACCGCCAAAGCCACCGGCACCGAGGACGGGCTCTTTCCCGTGCGGACGCAAACCGGCATTGACGTTATGAGCCTGAACCTGCTGTTGGAAAACACGACAGACCCCGTTGTATGGCGCGGCCCCGTGATTGCCGGCGCGGTGAAACAGTTCTGGACGGACGTGATCTGGGGCGACAAGGATATCCTGTTTATCGATATGCCCCCGGGAACGGGCGACGTGATGCTGACCGTGTTCCAAAGCATCCCGGTGGACGCCGTGGTGCTGGTTACCACCCCGCAGGAGCTGGTGGGCATGATTGTCGAAAAGGCGATTAAAATGGCGGGCATGCTCAACATCCCGACGATTGGCATTGTGGAAAACATGAGCTATGTCAAGTGCCCGGATTGCAGCAAGACCATTGACGTGTTTGGGGAAAGCCATGTGGAAGCGCTTGCAAAAACTTACGACATTCCGAATTTTGCGCGCCTGCCGATTGACCCCAAGCTCAGTTCGGGGATTGATCGCGGCATGATTGAACTGTTTGTGGGCGACTGGCTGGATTCGATGATCGACGCCATTGTGGACCTGCCCGCGCGCAAGAGGGGGTAACCGACCGCTATGAGCGAGAGCATCAAGGCCAAACAGGCACGGGATTATTTCAACCTGGGTTTTAACTGCGCGCAATCCGTTTTCACAGCCTTTCACGAGGAGATGGGCCTGAGCGAAAGCGAAGCGCTCCGGATCAGCAGCTCGATGGGCGGCGGCATCGGCGGGCTACGCGAGGTTTGCGGCGCGTTTTGCGGCATGAGCATGGCGCTGGGCGCGTTGCTTGGGTATGACAGCCCAACCGATATGGAGGCGAAGAAGGCGCACTATGCCCGGATTCAGCAAAAAGGGGCCGAATTTTCCGAGGCATTTGGCACGCTGATCTGCCGTGATCTTCTGGCCAGCCACGACATTGTCGCCACACCGGCACCTGCGGAGCGCAACGCGGAGTATTACAAAGCGCGCCCCTGTGCGCGTTATGTGGAAGCGTGCGCCCGCATGGCGGAGGAAGAACTGGCAAAGAACAATCTGTAGAAAATGGGGAGTTTTCCATGGCGGAAAACTCCCCATTATGCGACAGGTCAACAACTGTAAATCACCGCCGCAACGGAAATGGGTCGAGGGTGCAACCCTTGACTCATTTCCGTTGCGGCGGGGTCAACTGAATGGCAGAGGGTGATCCTATCCCCTTGCCAAATTCAGGGCCTTCCAAGTGTAAGCAGCTACACGCGGCAGGCGGTCAGCAGCAACACCTGCTCCGCCCCAGCCCGGGTGAGCGCATGGGCGCATTCAATAGCAGTGGACCCGGTTGTGAGCACATCGTCCATCAGGAGCACGCGCCGCCCGCGGATGACCCCTCTGCCGCGCGTGCTGGCCGCAAATGCGCCGGAGATGTTCAATTGCCGAGCTTCTCGCCCCTGCCCAACCTGAGAGCGCTTGTGATGCACACGGATCAGCGCGTCCGTCTCCAACGGCAGGCCCACCCTTTCGCAAAAGGCGGCCGCCAGCACTTCCGACTGGTTGTAGCCGCGCTTGCGTAGCCGACGGTAATGCACCGGCACCGCAACGCAAAAGTCTGCTGCTCGTAACTCGGCGTATTCGGCGTATAAAGCGGCAAGCCCGTCCGCTAGCGGAACAGCCGCAGACCGGTCGGACTGAAACTTGAGCGCCTTCACCAGCGCAGCCGCCGTATCGCTGTACCGGTATGCCGAAGCGGCAAACGCAATGCCGGGATCAATCACGGTTTCGCATCGCCCGCCAACCAGCGCGCCCGAGGCGAGCAATTGCTCACACGGCCCGCACAACAGCCCTTCCTCCGCGATCAGCGGCGCGCCGCAGGCATGGCACAGGTTCCGCTGCGGAAACAGCGCCGTCAGCACGCCTTCCAGCCACCGTATCATGCGACCGTCGCCTCCAACCGCGCCCGAAGGGTGGTAAAGCGCCGCGCAACATGGTTGTTTTCAACCATCTGGGCGATGACCTCCTCCCGGCCAACCAGCACTACTAACTGCCTTGCGCGGGTGAGCGCCGTGTAGAGCAGGTTTCGCGCCATCAGCATCGGGGAACCGCCCACCACAGGCATTACCACTACGGGAAATTCACAGCCCTGACTTTTGTGCACCGTGAGGCAATACGCCAGTTCCAGCGCGTCCAACTGCTGCTTTTGGTAGGTAACCAGACGTTCGTCGTCAAAGCAAACTGTCAGCAAATGCTCCGCCGGGTCAATGTGCTCAATGTAGCCAACGTCCCCGTTGAACACGCCCGCCCCTTCCTCGGTGCCGAAGGCGGCTTTGCGTACAAACGTCAGCTGATAATCGTTCTTGGTCTGGATCACCTTATCGCCCACGCGAAATTCCGTTTCGCCGTGAAGCACCGAATCCTGCCCCGCGCGTTCCGGGTTGAGCGCGGCCTGCAAAAGCCGGTTCAGGGCAACGCTTCCGCATTCCCCTTTTTTGGTGGGGCTGAGCACCTGAATGGCGCGCACCGCCTCCCGCTGCCACTCCCCCTTGGGAAAGCCGAGGTATTTAGGCAGCCGGCTTTGCAATAGCATGCTGATGGTCTGCGCCGCCTCGCTCTGCGTGGCGCGCCGCTCAAAAAAGAAATCCGTGCCTTTCGCGTTCAGCAGCGGCATTTCGCCCTCGTTAATACGGTGGGCGTTCACGACGATCATGCTGCTCTCGTCCTGCCTGAAAATATCGGTCAGCCGGACGCTGGGGACGATCTCGCTTTGCAGCAAATCCCGCAGCACGTTGCCCGCGCCCACGCTTGGCAGCTGATCGGCATCCCCCACCAAAATCAGGCGCGTTCCCGGTAAAATGGCGCGCAAAAGCCCGCGCATCAGGGAAACATCCACCATGCTCATTTCATCCACAATCAGGCAGTCCGTTTCCAGCGGATAGTTTTCATCGCGCACAAACACGTTTTCCGCGCCGCCGTATTCCAGCATCCGGTGGATGGTTTTGGCCTCCTCGCCGGTGGCTTCCGTCATCCGTTTGGCCGCGCGGCCTGTGGGCGCGCACAGCAGAATATCGTTATCCTCTTTCAGCAGGCGAATGATGCAGCGGATAATGGTCGTTTTCCCTGTGCCGGGGCCGCCAGTGATAATCAGCACGCCTTCCTCGACCGCGCTGCGCACCGCCTGCTTCTGCATGGGGCTTAGCTGAATGCCCTGCTCCTTTTCCAGCGCCGCGATGCGCTGGGTCAGCCCCGTCACTTTTTTATAGGGCCGCGCTTCCATCAGGTAGTGCAGGCGTGTGGCAATCTCGCTTTCCGCGTTAAAATAAAACGGCAGGCAGAGGCAATCGTCCTCCTGATCCGGCAGGCGAAACGCCATCAGCATTTTGGTGAGCAACGCCTGCGTGATCTGGTTGGCGATCAGATCCGCCTCCACGCGCAGCGTCTGCACGGCGCGCTCCTGAAGCATGGCTTTGGGCAGATAGGTGTGGCCGCCGCTCCCCGCCGCCTCGTTGAGCAGATAAAAAAGCGCGGCGCGCACGCGGAACTCGCTGTGCGTGTCGATCCCCATGCTCAGCGCAATGCGGTCCGCCGTTAAAAAACCCACGCCGTCGATATCCGTTACCAGCCGGTAAGGGTTTTGCTTAATCAGTTCAACCGTAGCTTCTCCGTAATATTTGCTGATTTTGGTGGCCAGGTTCGGGCTGAGGCCATAGTTTTGCAAAAAAAGCATCACTCTGCGCATGCTGATTTGCTCGGCATAGCTTTCCAGGATCATCGCGGCCTTTTTTTCGCCGATGCCGCTTACCTCGGTCAGGCGCTCCGGGTGTTCGTCCAGGATGGCCATCGCGTCCATGCCAAAGTGTTTCACGATCAGCTTGGCCGTTGCCGGGCCGATGCCCCGGATCAACCCTGAACCCAGATATTTTTCCACCGCGGACAGCGAATCCGGCGGGGTGATCTGGCAGGTTTTTGCGTGAAACTGTCGGCCATAGACGGGGTGCTCGGTCCATTCCCCGTCAAACCGCACGTTTTCGCCGGAGGAGAGTGCGGGCATGGAGCCTACAACCGTCTGCTGACCCCGGCCAACCGTAACACGCAGCACCGTGTAGCCGTTTTCATCGTTACGGAAGGTGGTTTCCAGCACCGTAGCGGTCAACTGTTCCATGCTTTCTCCCTCATTTCCTATGGATTATAGCACGAAACCGCGGCGCCGTACAACGTGCCCTTTGGCACGTCTCAACCTGCTAAAAAGGCGGTCGGGGGATGCCCCCGGCGGGTTCAAAAATCAAAACCTGCCAGCGTTTGGGGCGGTACTCCAAAGCCTGATGACGCGATATTGAAATCTAGGCGAGCGAACAGCCCGTAAGGCCATGCAGCGAGCGGGATCTCCGTCATGCTGCTAATGGGGCTGCTTGCAACGCGCCCTTCGGCGAGCCCATTTGTTAAGAAAACATGCACAAAACAAACATTTGCCTTACGATTTTGCCCTGCGCTTGTCCAATGAGCTTCCTTCGTTTATAATATCAGTAGACATGAGGGAGCGTTACACTGACGTTTGAAAGCCATTTTCGGGGATAGGGGAAACCGGTTGCAGGCCATGGCGTTTCGCGCGTGGCTTGTTAGCGTCCCGGCGGAAAACTGGAGGGCGGGCACGGAGCAGGCCGCTCGCCCACTCCGGCAAAATCCGAGCCATCAAAAGCCGACCGCCCCGGCCGGCCCCCGCGCCGGCATAAACCAGGTTGCCGCAGATTTTCAACTTTTTTGTAAATTTTCGGAAGACATGCGTGTTTCGCATCGTTGTATGGGGGAAGAGGACACGCAGCGACCCCGAAAAGCCAAGGCGGATTGCCAGTGAAACGCCCTGCCTGGCGACCGTGCCCCCGTATTGGAATGAACACATGAGGAGGCCTGCCGTTTGTACACAAGAGGCTTGCGATGGATCAGCGCGCTGGTAGCCATCGTCATTCTGCTCAGCATCTGTTTTTCAGCGTTCGCATACGACACCATTCCCTTTGGGGAGGAAAGCGCGCAGGTGAAAACCCTGCAGAAGGCGCTGCGCTCCAAGGGATACTATAAAGGCACGGTGGACGGCAAATTCGGGCAAAAAACCCGCTCGGCCGTGTACCGCTACCAAAAGGCGATCGGGCTTACCGCGGATGGCAAGGCGGGAAACAAAACCCTGACGGCGCTGTACGATGGCACCTCCGCGATTAACACCATCGACAGCGATAAAAAGGGCACCATCACCGCCAAAAAATCGAGCACCCTTTACTACGGTTGCACCGGCGACAGCGTGAAAAGCCTGCAGCGGCTGCTGAAACGCGCAGGGTATTTCAAAGGCTCCATTGACGGCAAGTTTGGCGAAACGGTGCTGACCGCCGTGAAGCGTTTCCAATGGGCCGTCGGCTTGACCGGCGATGGCAAGGCCGGCACTAAAACCATGAAGGCGCTCAAAGCCGCGCTTGCCAAATAACGCGGCTCCAAACGCGGCGCGCTTGAAGCGTTTACATACCGCCTGAAAGAAAGCCCAGACCCAATGCCGGTGAAGAAACGGGCGTGAACACCCGCGCGAGCGCACACCGTGCCGAAAGACCGGTTCCCGACCCATGGAACCCATCCCCAATGACGCAGTTTCCGGCGCAAAGCAGACCGCAAGACGGCAGTATGCGCCATGATAGGAGCCGTTTCGCTGATAGCAAGGGCAGCAGGACTGCCTCAAGCTCGGCGGGGCGGTTCCTCTTTTTTAGTTAGCGACCGCAACCGAGCGGGTTTTCACAAACAGGTTTACCCTCAGTCCTTCATCCACATCAGGTAGCGTTCCGGCGTGTAAATGGATTTAATCATGTGGATCAGAAAACGGTACTGATCGTCTGTAAAGAAACTACGGTATTTCTGGTACAGCACGCGCATCGCGGCTAAGCTTTCCTCGTGCAGCGCATAGTTGTTCAGTTTTTCAAAATTGGCGGAAAAGGGCGTCAGACTGTCAAACACAAGGCCCATAATATCATCGGTCATTACCTGCATATCCCGCAGCGTCAGGCGGCGGGTGCGGTAATTATCCTGCACAATGGTCATGCTGCCGCCGGTAATGCGGTTGATGCCTGTGAGCAGATCATGGGCGACGCAATCGCGCAGCTGTTGCAGCGTTTGGCGGTAGGGAGCGTACTCCATGACGACGCAGGCTATTTCGGTGGAAAAGGTGTTGGAGGAAAGCAGCAGCGAGCCAAGCCAGGGCCGCAGCACCCGTTCGACATCCTTCACGGTCACCGGTATGGCCAACGGCTTCCCCTCCCATATCGCTTTCCATGCAGCGTACCAATCTACCCAACAGGCAAGTCTTTCGGGTATCATTCTACAAAACCGTTACATTTCCCTTGTATCGCTTCACAATTTCATCACGTTTTGTTCTGCTGTTTGCAGCAAGGCCAGCATTGGCCCCACATTTCACGTCACAAAAAAGTTATGGTTCTTCATAATGAATATTTATGCGTTTATAGATCACGGAAGAATCACGGATATGTTACATTTTTCCGTCGGTTTCGAAGGGTAGCGTTTCAAATTTTCCACACTACTACCGCTTGTAGCCGAAGTTTTCCACTTACGCTTTCCTATACATTTCACACGCCCCATGGCGAGCTTGTCAAATTCCCCGCATTCTGTTATGATAGGTGACGGTTTGGGAATGGACCGAACGCTTTTTGCGTCCTATTTTCCACATATGCGACAGACAATTTGTTACGCTGCCCGGTGCGGTTGGTCGCATTGTGTTTGTATATTATTCACTTGACGGAAAGGTTGACGCGCTTTGCTGAATGCGGAAGAAATTTGGAGCAATGCCTGCAAGATTTTGAAGGAGGACATGAACAACGTGTCCTACGAGACTTGGATCAAGTCTGCCCTCAAACCTTACGCCGTCATTGACAACAGCTTCTTATTGGAATGTGTGAACGCGCTGATGCGCGATTTTGGCGTAGACCGGTACCTGACCAAAATCCAGAACGCTGTGGCGACCGCTGCCGGCCGTGCGCTCACCGTGGAGATTTTGAACCACGACGAGCTTTTAACGCGCAAAACCGAGCTGGAGGCGCGGCAGGCGGATGTGAACCCCTGCCTGCTGAACCCGAAATATACCTTTGACACCTTTGTGGTGGGCGCGGGCAACCGCTTTGCACACGCGGTTTCCCTCGCGGTGGCGGAAGTGCCTGCCAAAGCGTACAACCCGCTGTTTATTTACGGCGGCGTGGGGCTGGGCAAAACGCATTTGATGCACGCCATCGGCCATTACGCGCACGAGCTGTACCCTGAAATGAAAATCCTTTACATTACCAGCGAGGATTTTACCAATCAGTTGATTCTCGCCATGCAAAACAATACCAACCAGCAGTTCCGCGACCGTTTCCGCACGGTGGATCTGCTGATGGTGGACGATATTCAGTTTATCGCGGGCAAGCACAGCACCGAGGAGGAGTTTTTCCACACCTTTAACCACCTGCGCGAAGCCGGCAAGCAGATTGTGATGACCTCCGACCGCCCGCCCAAGGAAATTTCCAAGCTGGAAGAACGTCTGTGCAGCCGCTTTGAGGGCGGTCTGCTGGCCGATATTCAGCGGCCGGATTTTGAAACGCGCTTGGCTATTCTGCGCAAAAAATCGGAATATGACCACCTGCTGATCGGGGATGAGATTTTGTCGCTGATCGCGGAAAAAGTGGACACCAACGTGCGCGAGCTGGAAGGTTCGCTGACGCGGCTGACCGCGTACAGCTCGCTGACGCGCCGCCCCATCGACATGCAGCTGGCCCGGGAAGCTTTGCGCGAGCTGTTTAACCACAGCGAAACGCGCCGCGTGACTACCGACAGCATTCAGGAAGCGGTTGCCACCTATTACGGCATCACCATTGAGGATATCAAAAGCCCGCGCCGCAATCACGAGGTTACCGTGCCCCGGCAGATTGCCATGTACCTGACCCGGGAAATGATGGGCCTGAGCCTGACGAAAATTGGCGACGCCTTTGGCGGCAGGCATTACACCACCGTTATGAGCTCCATTGACAAGGTGGAGGAATCGATCAAGCAATCCCCGAGCCTTGCCAGCCTTTTGGACGATGTGCGCAGGCTAATCAAGGATGGGAAATGAGGCACGGACACCCATCGCGTAAGTCAATACTGCAGAATCATACAGGAGGCTGCCATAGCGGCAGCCTCCTATTTCACCGGAAAGGTTACACGAATCGCCATCGGTAAGCGCAGATAATGTCAATTTCGTTATTCCGGAATGAAACAAACCATATATTCCATGGTGATTTGAAAAGATTTGAGCCGCCTCGCAAATGCGCAAACGTTTGCTTTTCCGTGGGATATCGCCTGAAAATGTGCCGAATATGCCTGAAATGAACCAAATTTCGGGGATTTTTCGTTTCCGCTCAGTTGCATTTCAGCGTCGGCTCATGTATAATACATACGTAACATGGAAAGGAGGCTTTATACTATGAAGTCTGTCAACATCAAACTGAGCCTGGCTGAGAACGTCAAGTCCTTTGTGAATATCGTGAACCGCTACTCCTACGACGTGGACCTGCGCGCGGGCCGTCACGTAGTGGATGCGAAATCCATTCTGGGCATCTTCAGCCTGGACCTGAGCAAGCCGATCACCATGGAGATTTACACCGATTCCTGCGACGATCTCCTGAGCGATATTAAGCCCTTCATGGCTTAATGGCCGCACGCCCGCGTTTCGCGGGCGCTTGAAACCAGCAATCCGGCCCTGACGGGCCATGTCCGGGGCAAAGCATGGCTTTGCCCCGTTGCCGTATTGGGAGGTTCCATGCCTTTACAATCACCGCCGAGAAAGGTTTCCGAAACGGAAAACATGCTGCGGCTGCTATTGTGCGTGGATGCGCTGGAAAGCGTGACCCCCACGCAGCTGTGGACGTTTGTCGCCGAGCTGGACCTGATGGATTATGTGTCGATGCGCCTGTGCCTGCATAAACTGCTGGCGGCAGGCGAATTGGAAACCGGCGAAGGCTCGTTTGCCGAGCAGCTGTTGCTGACCGATCGGGGGCGCGAAGCCCTTTCGCTGTTTGGCGCGCGTTTGCCCCAAGAGGTACGCGATGCGGTAACCGCGGCCGCGCCGGCGTTTCGCGGACGAGTGTCGCGGAAGCGGCAAGTACGCGCCGTGTATGAAATGGCGCGGCCGAACGATTACCGCCTGAACCTTTCGGTGTGCGAAGGCGACCTGCCCACGGTGTTTTTGCGAATGGCGACCATCAACCGTACGCTTGCCAGCAAGGCGTTGCGTCGGTTTGAAACCTGCGCGGCCGAGATGACAACCTATTTGTACGGCTTGGCGGAACGCGCGGCAAGCGGGCAGACGCTTACGGAGGGAGAACCGCCCCCGCCGGACGCGATCCGCGAGCACAGCGCGAACGAGGTGACCGCGCGCGTGATGCTGATTGGTAAAAAGGCCCGGTTTGCGGCGGAATTGCTACTGCCTTCCCGAAAATCGGCCGAGGCGTTCATCCGCGCCCTTTCCCCGGAGGCGGAGGGCGCAGCCGTAGCCAATCGCCTAACGGAAATGCTCAGCGGGCCAAGCCGCACGGCAAATCGATGATGGCCCCCGCCGCGTCGGTCGTTTTTCGCTGATTGATGAATAAAGCAGCCACGCTTTGCCCGTGAAGGTTTACAACCCCGGTTTACCGTTTAGAAAGCTTTTCCCGTGGGCCTTGCCGCTACGGCGGATTTTTCAAAGTCTGTTGCGCCACCCTGAAAACGGCGGCGCTTTTTTGCCGCTTGCTTTGCGGTAAAGAATCCTGCTGGTGCAGGCCCGGATGCGTCGGTCAAGATTTAGCCCGTGTTGGCACGCCAACCCATCCGCTGGGGCTGAGGGCGCGTATGGTTGCGTCAGGCGGTCCTCCGAAGGGAATCGCGCGGCTGTGCGCAAGTTCAATCTTTCAGCGGCTTGTTTTGCGGCCTTTGACACGGCTGGCGCGCGTGTTCAGCTCAGGCTGCGCCGCTTTACAATCCCGATTGGCTATGGTATTCTACGTGCAGAGAAATTCACATGGAGGAAACCAACCGTGGCAAAACTCTATTTCCGTTATGGCGCAATGGGTTCCAGCAAAACGGCCAACGCGATCATGGTGCGGCATAACTATCTGGAACGCAACCAGCGGGTGCTGATGCTGAAACCCAGGCTGGATAAACGCGACGGATCCAATCTGGTGGCGTCGCGCTGCGGGCTGGAGTGTGAATGCAGTTTTGTGGAGGACCTTGAAAGCATCGATGTAACCCAATACGGTTGCATCATTGTGGATGAAGCGCAGTTTATGAACAAGGCGCAAGTCGAAAATCTGGTGCACATTGTGGATGATTTGAACGTGCCCGTGATCGCGTATGGGCTGCGCGCGGATTTTCGGGGAGAGTTTTTTGAAGGCAGCCTGTGGCTGATGGCGTGGGCAGATACCATTGAGGAAGTGAAAACCATCTGCTGGTGCGGCAAAAAGGCGACGTTTAACGCCCGCGTGGTCGATGGCAAGGTGATTAAAACCGGCGAGCAGATCGTTTTGGGCGGCAGTGAAAGCTATACCAGTCTGTGCCGCAAACACTGGCAGGAAGGCAATCTGGGCGGAAATGTCCATATGCCGATCGAATCAATCCTGTAAGCAAGCGTCCGGGGCGGATGCGCAGGCCCATCACCCGGTCAGGGAAAACCTCGCGGGCGGCCATGGGCGGATAGGTGCGCGCGTTTCATGCCCCGACATTAGACAACCGGCTGTAACGGAGCGACGGCGAAAGGAGCGAACCTCATGGCATCCAAGGCGGAATTTGTTCAATATGCGCTGGAACAGCTGGGCGGCGAAGGGCAGGGCGTAACCTGCCGAAAAATGTTCGGGGAGTATGGGCTGCATGTTTACGGCACTTTTTTTGCCGTGATTTGCGACAGCACGCTGTTTGTGAAGCCGACCCCGGCGGGCGCGGAACTGCTCCGCGCCAGAGGCGAGCTGGCGCTCGCGCCGCCCTATGAAGGCGCGAAGGATTACTACCGCGTGGACAATTTGGAGGACGCTGCTTTTTTGCGTTTGCTTACAGAAACAACATTCAACGCGCTGCCGCAGCCAAAGCCGAAGAAAAGGAAATCCTGACCGCGCACGCAGAGCGATCCATCATATCAAGCAAAAAACCCCCGCCGCAGCAGAGATGGGTCAAAGGCAAAGCCCTTGTCAGGGCGCAGGAATGAAATTTCTGCCGGGGTTTGGGGCAGAACCCCAAACCCTGCGCCGCAGCGCAAACCCAACAAGCGAGCGAACAGCGTGCCGGGCTATGAGGCGAGCGGCATAACCATAACGCCGTATATTAAATACCCGAAGCGGCTCCCAACGCCTTTGACGCGTGGGCCGCGTTTGTATATCCAGGTAAACACAGGCCATACCGTTGCCAGCGACAACCGGGCCTTGCGCATGCCGGGCAGGGTTACAGCAGCATGCTCAGCGCCTTGGGCAGCGGGCTGTTCAGCTCGATGATTCCGTGGCGCAGGGTTTCGCATTTCAGATAACAGCTGTGCAGCGCAAACCGGTTTTGTAGCGCCATATGCTCATGCCCGTACAGAAAATCGCCGGTCACAGGGCAGCCAAGCGCGGACAGGTGCACGCGAATCTGGTGCGTGCGGCCGGTATCCAGCCGGAGGCGTAGCAGGCTCCGCCCGGCTCCGGTATCCAGCAGTTGATAGTGGGTGCGCGCCGGTTTGCCACTGGCGCTGACCACCCTGCGCACAGTCGCCGCATCCTCTTTGGCAATCGGAAGCTCGATCCACCCTTCCTTCGCGGGCGGGTACCCATCGCAAACCGCCAGATATTCCCGCACAAAAGCGTCGGTGTGCAGCTCGGCCTGTAAAAACTGTTGGGCATGGCTGTGCTTGGCAATAACCATCAGCCCGCTGGTGCCCTTGTCCAGCCGGTTCACCGGTTGGTACAGAAAGCCCTCCGGGTAATTAAAATAAGTGTATACAGCGTTTTCCAGCGTTTCGCCGTCCCGCTTGCGGGAGGCGATGGAGGGCAGGGGCGCTGGTTTTTCGACCACGATCAGGTCCTCATCCTCGTACGCGATGCTGAGCTGAATTTTGCTCGGCTCGCACGGGCCGCCCTGCCGCTGGGGCAAGCGAATCATCAGCCTTTGCCCGGCCTGCGCGCGCCTGTCCGCGTGTACGGGTTCGCCGTCCAGCAAAAGCACGCCTTCAAACTTGGCGCGCTTAAACTGCCCGTATGACATATGCAGCCGCTCCAACGCAAGCCGCCGGACTGGCAGACCGTCATCAGCCGGGGTAACGATCAAACTGAGTTCTTGCATGGAATGCCTCCGTTGAATCAATCTTGCTCAGTATAGCACGGAGGGGTTTGGAATACAAGGTTGAAGTCATCAGATAATTCTAATGGTGCATTTATGATCCCGCGCTGAGAGTTTGCGGCTTGAACCGGCCGATCAGCTTTGGGCAGACCAAGCATCGCGGAGCGCCAATGGAGGCAATCGCCAGGGAGCGCGAACAGGCGTAGCGGGCAATAGCGGGCTTGGGCAAAGATTGGGGCAACCGAGGGCGAATGGATGTCGCGGATATTCAAGGGGCACGTTGGCGTGTTCCGCTGCTTAGACCTTTACATGCGGCTGCGCAACGCGCGCTTTCGCCTGCAATAAAGCCTTTGCGGGCCATTTGTCTGAAAACCCGCGTTTTTTATCCGTTGCAGGGGAAAGCGGGTTTGCCGGAAAGGAAGCCTCTGGTATTGCACAAAATGCGTGCGGACCTGATTTTCTACTTGACAATGGGCACTGTTTTTTGCTATGATCTTTGTTGGCATCAATTAACTCCGCCAGCCCCGGACTGTTGATTGAACAATCGCGCGCGTTTGCTGACCATCAAGCGCCGCACAAGATTCGACACATTCCTTGAAGGAGGAAACCAACTTGAATACGTACATGGCCAAGGCCGCAGACGTACAGCGCAAATGGTATGTGGTTGATGCGGAGGGCGTTGTGCTGGGCCGGCTCGCCAGCCAGGTTGCCTCAGTGCTGCGCGGTAAGAATAAGCCGATTTTCACCCCCCATGTGGATACGGGCGATTATGTGATTATCATTAACGCCGATAAGGCGATCCTGACGGGCAAAAAGCTCGATCAGAAAATCTACTACCATCACAGCGGATATGCCGGCGGCCTCAGCGAGACCTCCTACCGTTCGCTGATGCAGGAAAAACCGGAGTTCGCCGTGAAAAAGGCGATCGTCGGCATGCTACCCAAGGGCCCCCTTGGCCGCGATATGGCCAAGAAGCTGCGCGTCTACGCAGGCCCGGAGCACGAGTACGAGTCCCGTAAGCCTGAAAAGCTGGAACTCAAGTAAAGACGCGGAAGGAGATAGATAACCATGGCTAAGGTTGAATACAATGCCGTTGGCCGCCGTAAGATGGCCATTGCCCGCGTCCGACTGGTTGCCGGCGACGGTAAAATCATCGTCAACAAGCGCGATCTGGAAGATTACTTCGGCCTGAAAACCCACAAGATGACCGTTCGCCAGCCTTTGGAGCTTACCAAGGCGGCCGGTGATATGGATATTCTGATTTCTGTAAAGGGCGGCGGGCTGAGCGGCCAGGCGGGCGCGATCCGTCACGGCATCAGCCGCGTGCTCATCAAGGCGAACCCCGAACTTCGTGACAGCCTCAAAAAGGCTGGTTTCCTCACGCGCGACCCGCGCATGAAGGAACGCAAAAAGTACGGCCTCAAAGCCGCCCGTCGCGCGCCGCAGTTCAGCAAGCGCTAAACGGCCCGGTTACAGGTTGGCATCGCAACTCTGTCGGAGCTGCCCACAATGGTGGGCGGCTCCGTTTTTTAATGGGATACGCACCGTTTTAGGGGAAACGCCTTGGGCCGCGCCGGGGTTTTCACTCCGGCAGGCAAAGAGGCTCAACGTAAAAATCCCACTTTATGGGCCATGAGAAAATTGCGCGCGACGCGGCCTGTTTATGGTAAACTGGGAGTACGGCGGTACGGTATTTCCGCAAAGAGGAGGGCGCCTGTGCAAACCTGTTTTCTTGTGGGCGCGGGGGATTTTACCGCGCGCGATTTTGCCCCAAAGCCCGGCGACTTTGTGATTGCCGCGGACGGCGGTTACGCTTCGCTCGCGGCCATTGGGGCAGCGCCCGATTTGCTGGTGGGGGATTTTGACTCGCTGGCCACTCGCCCCTCGAATGTGCCGGTGCTTACCTTTCCCGTTGAAAAGGATGACACCGATATGGGCTTGGCCATTTCGGAAGGATGGGCGCGCGGCTACCGGGAGTTTGCCCTGTACGGGGCGGACGGAGGTCGGATTGACCATCTGTTGGCCAATTTGCAGCTTTTGGGAGGGCTGAGCGCGCGGGGCGCGGGCGCAAGGCTCATTGGCGGCGTGTTTGATGTGTATGCCGTCACCCATGGTACGCTGATACTGCCCCCGAGGGAACCGGGCACCCTTGTATCGGTGTTTTGCCATGGCGCGCTGGCCACGGGCGTCACGCTGACGGGGTTAAAATATCCGCTGACCAACGCGACTCTGACAGCGGATCGCCCCTTGGGAGTGAGCAATGAATATCGGGAGCACAACGCCTCGGTGACCGTCGGGCAGGGCACGCTACTCGTGTTTGTGGCGCTCAAACTGAAAAAGGAAGCCCCTGCCGAGGGCTGACGCGCAAGCCGTTAACCTGACCATGAACGGGCAGGGCGCATGGCTTCAGCGGGCGTTTTCATGGGCCGCGCTTCTGCGCACACATCGCGGCATTCTGTGCGCGCCGTAACGGCGGGATCGTAAACGGCGGTCTGCGCGTAACCCGGAGCGATGCGCCAATGGCGTAAAAACGGTATGATAAATGGAATATAATGGTATGAAAACCCGTATGCTGTCAGGCTCCGCCGGCGGTGTCCCTGCCCGGAATCGGTTGCAATTCGGTGTTCGGTGCGCTATACTGAAGCCGAATGATCGAGTGTGAGAGGGGGCGGGGCGGGTGCGCTTTACGATGATCTGCATCGGCTCAACTGGGGATGTGATGCCCTATGTGCTGCTGGGAAACGAGCTGCAACAGCGCGGGCACGATGTGGGCATTTGTGCGTTTTCGGAATTTCAGGGTTTGGTGGAAAGCAACCATATGCGGTTCTTCCCGCTGTCGGGCGATGCGCGGGAGTTTATGAGCAGCATCATGAAACCCGGCACCCGTGGCGTTACCTATTTAAAACAGGTGCTGGAATCCTTCCGGGAGATTATCGACCCGTTTCTGTGCGATTTGCAAACCGCGTGCGCGGAAGCCGAGGTGATTGTCGCCACCTATTTTGGCAACATCATTCAATCCATCGCGCAACAGCGCAATGTGCCGTTTATTAAAACGCACTATTACCCCATGGACCCCAACGACAGCACCCCGATTTCCTCCGCGCCGGGCCTGCGCGCCGGCAAGGCATGGTACCGCGCGAGCTACCATCTGGCCTATTTAATCATCAGCACGCTGGAGCTATATTATTTGACCGACTGGCGCAAGGCGCAGGGTATGCCGCCCCGCAGGCTGGAAAGCACCCCGTGCAACCACATCAACGGGCACCGGATTCCCGTACTGTACGCCATGAGCCCTCTTTTAATGCCGCGCCCCAAAAACTGGGATGAGAGCATCCATATGACCGGGTTCTGGTTGGATGAACGGGCCAGTCAATACCAGCCTTCACCCGAGATGGAGGCTTTTTTAGCGCGGGAACCCAAACCCGTTTACATCGGGTTTGGCTCCATGACCAGCGGCGATATGGGGGAAACCCTCCACATTGTGTTGGAAGCGATCCGCATGAGCGGGGTCCGGGCGATCATATCCACCGGCTGGGGCCATGTGGAGCTTACCGAACAGGAGAACGTGTTTGTGGCGGAAGGGTATGTGCCCCATGACTGGCTGTTTGCGCACGTGAGCGCCGTGGTGCATCACGGGGGCGCGGGAACCACCGCCGCGGGGCTTTGCGCAGGTTGCCCGACGCTGGTGATCCCCTTTGGCGGCGATCAGCCGTTTTGGGCCTTGCGAGTGCGCATGCTGGGGCTTGGGCCAACGCCGATCCGCAGGGAAAAACTGACGGCTCAGCGGCTGGCCCGGGCGCTGAAACAGCTCATCAGCGTGCAAAGCTACCGCGTGGCCGCGCAGGAGATGGGGGTGCGCCTGCGCACCGAAAATGGAGTGCGTTCCGCCGCCAACATCATTGAGGCGGAAGTGAGCCAATGGCTTGCGGAGGATGCCAATCCGCAAAAAGTAAAAGAAAAACGCCGGCTGACCCATTTAAGGGGTTCAGCGCGTCATATCCGGGGTATGAGGGAAATGCAGCATACCCGCGGCAAACGCCGGTAACCCCGGCGCAAAAGCTGAGGATTCAACAAGCGCGCAAAGAATCTGACATGGCGCGCAAGGAGAGGATGAGCTTGATGACGGATGCAAACAAAAAAACCCTGGCTGATTTGAAACCCGGCGACCGGGCCATGGTTGACACCGTCGGAGGAAACGACGCGTTGCACAGGCGGCTATTGGACATGGGGCTTACCCCGGGGGTCAGCGTTCTTTTGCAAAAGACCGCGCCCATGGGCGACCCGGTGGAAATCCACCTGCGCGGCTACGCGTTAACTCTGCGGCTGGATGACGCCCGGAACATCGGGGTTCGCCTGTGAGCGCGAACCAGGAAAGGGAAAAAACAGGCATGAGCTATGTTTTCGCATTGGCAGGCAATCAAAACAGCGGTAAAACCACATTATTCAACCAATTAACCGGTAGCAACCAACACGTTGGCAACTGGCCCGGGGTTACGGTGGAGCAAAAAACCGGCACCATGATCCACCACCACCACGGCAAACAGGCCCACATCGGCTTGCCCAGCTTCGGTTCCCGCAAGCCGGATACGCAAACCCTGCCCAAGGAATATACCGACGTTAAAATCGTCGATTTGCCCGGAATATACTCGCTCAGCCCCTACTCAATGGAAGAAATCGTGAGCCGCAACTTCATTGTGATGGACAAGCCCGACGTTGTGATTAACTGCGTGGACGCGACCAACCTGGAGCGCAACCTGTACCTTACGCTTCAATTACTGGAACTGGGCCGCCCCACGGTGGTGGCGCTCAACATGATGGACGAGGTTCGCCACCGCGGCGATACCATCGATCTGGTGAAAATGGAGCAGACGCTGGGCGTGCCGGTGGTCGCCATCTCGGCCCGCAAAGGCGAAGGGCTGGACGAACTGGTGCGCCGGGCAATGGAGCTGGCGGATCAGAAAATTTACCCCCGCAGGCTTGACATCTGCGACGGCGCGGCGCACAAGGCGTTGCACGCGATCCGCCACCTGATTGAGCCGCAGGCTGTGGCGGCGGGCATCCGCCCGCGCTATGTGGCCACCAAGCTGTTTGAGGGGGATGAACCCCTCATGGAGCAGTTGCAGCTGACGCCCGAAACTCGCCATATTGTGGATGAAATATTGACCGCCATGGAAAAGGAGCTGGGGATGGAGCGCGCCGCCGTGATGGCGGACACCCGTTACCGCTACATTGAAAAACTGCTGGCGGATTGCGTAACCCAGGGCGCGGATGTGCAGGGAAGCGCCAGCGACCGCATCGACAGCGTTCTGACGCACCGCGTGCTGGCGATTCCGGTATTTCTGCTGATGATGCTCATGGTGTTCTACATTACCTTTGGGCCGCTGGGTTCCTTTTTGGCGGATGAGTTTTCCGCGCTGGTGCAGGCGGGGATTGACCTGGTGGCGGCGGCGCTGCTGAACTGGGGCGTTGCGGATTGGGTGCGCGATTTGCTGGTGAACGGCGTGCTTACCGGGGTGGGGAGCGTATTAAGCTTTATGCCCACGATCCTGATCCTGTTTTTGCTGCTGTCCATTTTGGAGGATAGCGGGTATATGGCCCGCGCGGCGTTCCTGATGGATAAACCCCTGCGGAAAATCGGCCTGAACGGGCGCGCCTTTATTCCCATGATGATGGGTTTTGGCTGCACCGTGCCGGCCGTGATGAGCGCGCGCAGCATGAACACCCAGCGTGACCGGCGCTTTACCATCATGCTGACCCCATTTATGAGCTGCGGCGCAAAGGTGCCGATTTACGCGCTGTTTACCCGCGCGTTCTTTGGCGGCAATCAGGTGCTGGTGATGAGCGCGCTGTACCTGATTGGCGTGCTGATGGCGGTGCTGGCGGGGTTGCTGCTCAAACGCTTTGCTTTTCACGGCGACGCTTCGCCCTTTTTGATGGAACTGCCCAAGTACCGCCTGCCTACCGCGCGCAACGTGCTTCGCCAGCTGTGGGATAAGGGCAGCGACTTTTTGCGCCGCGCGTTTACGGTTATTTTTCTGGCAACGCTGGTGGTATGGTTTTTGCAGAGCTTTACGTTCAGCTTCAAACCCGCGCCGGATGTGCAGTCCAGCATGTTAGGCTCCATCGCGGGGCTAATCGCGCCGCTGTTCATCCCCGCAGGGTTTGGCAGCATTGAAGCCTCCACCGCGGTGCTGACCGGCATCATGGCCAAGGAAAGCGTCGTGAGCACGTTGGCCGTGTTAAGCGGGGTGGATGCGCAAAGCGCCGAAATGCTCTCCGCAATCCGCGGCGTATTTCCCTCGACGCTTTCGGCGGTGTCATTCTTACTGTTCATACTGCTCTACATGCCCTGTGTGGCGGCTTTTGCGGCCATGCGCCGCGAAATGGAAAGCGGCCGCGTGGCATTCTTTACCGTGTTATCGCAGACGGGGGTGGCTTGGCTGGTGGCGACAGCCGTGTACCAGGTTGGCCGCCTGTTGGGGTTGGGTTGAAACGGAGGTTTCCTTATGTTAGGCGTTACGTTGTCTGTTGTGATCCCCGCGGTGGTGATTGGTTATGGCCTCTGGCTTGCCGTGCGCATGTTTCGCAACCGCAAGAAAGGCGGCGGCTGCTGCGGCGGTTGCGCGAGCTGCCCATACGCCGGCAGTTGCCATGATCCGGACGCCTGCCGCGTAGAAGGAAGTGAGAAAAAGCATGAGTGATACGATGCGCCTGTACGGACTGGTAACCGATTCCATCGTGGATGGGCCGGGCTTCCGCACCAGCATCTTCACGCAGGGCTGTCCGCACCATTGCCCCGGTTGCCACAATCCGGAAAGCCATGCGACGGATGCGGGCACGGTTTGGACGTTGGATGATATTGAAAAAAAGTTTACCGGCAATCCCCTGCTGACGGGCATCACGCTATCCGGCGGCGAGCCTTTCCTGCAGGCGGAGGGGTGCGCCGAACTGGCCCGCCGCGCGCATGCGAAGGGGCTGACCGTGTGGACGTTTACCGGCTACACCTATGAACGCCTGTTGGAGCTTGCTAATACAGACGACGGCGTGGGCGCTCTGCTGGCGAACACCGACGTGCTGGTGGACGGGCCGTTTATCTTGGCGGAACGCTCGCTGGAACTGGAGTTTTGCGGCAGTAAGAATCAGCGGCTGATTGATTTGAAACGAACGCTCGAAACCGGCTCGGTTACCGCGTACAAGCCCGCTGAATGGCTGTGACAGCCCGATAGGGCCGGAGCGCGCGCCGATGCGCGAAACGAGCTTTCACGCCTGAACGCATATTGGGAAGGAGCTGCGATCCATGCGCCTGACATTGCTTGCGACCGGCGGAACCATCGCTTGCACCCCAACGGAACACGGCCTCGCGCCCACACTGACGGCGGCTGATTTGCTGGCTCCGCTTGCGGCCAGCCTCCCCTGCGAGGTCATCCCCCGCGATGTGTTTTTAATGGATTCCAGCAACATGCAGCCCGAGGAATGGTGTACGCTGGCCGCAGCGGTGGACGATGCGCTTAGCCAAACCGACGGCGTGGTCATCACCCATGGAACCGACACCATGGCCTACACCGCCTCCGCGCTGAGCTTTATGCTGGCCGGCGTATCCAAGCCGGTGATCCTGACCGGATCGCAGCTGCCTTTGCACCACCCGCTGACGGACGCGCTGGGCAATCTGCGGCGGGCGATTGTCGCGGCCATGCAGGGCGTTGGCGGCGTGTATGTGAGTTTTGATTATAAGTTAATCACGGGCGTACATTGCGTGAAAACCCATACGACGGCGATGGACGCTTTTTCCAGCATCAACGCGCCGTTAGCCGGCTACTTTGACGTGGAGGGCGTTCATTTTACCCATCCGCAGGGATACCGGCCCGTGCCGGAGCTGGGCGACGGCTATGGCTTGCGTAACCGGCTGGACCCAAGGGTGTTCCTGCTCAAGCTGGTGCCCGGCACATCCCCGGATGTGTTCCGTTTTGTGCGGGAGGCCGGATACCGCGGGTTGGTGATAGAAGCGTTTGGGCTGGGCGGTTTGCACTACATACGGCGTAACCTTGTAGCGGCCTTGCAGGAACTGGCGGAAAGCGGCGTGTATGTGCTGGTGGTGAGCCAATGCCTGCATGAAAAGGCGGATTTGACCCTGTACGAGGTAGGGCGCGGGATGGTGCGCGAGCATGTGCACAGCGGTCGGGATATGACAACAGAGGCGGCTGTGACCAAGCTGATGTGGGCGCTTGCGCAGGAGCACACGACCGAATTGCTGAGCAAGCCGATTGTTGGCGAAATGGCCGGCGCGTAACCATCCTCGCCGCAGCGAAGATGGGTCAAGGGCGAAGCCCTTGTCAGGGTGCAGGGGCGAAGCCCATGCCGGGGTTTGGGGCAGAGCCCCAAGCCCCACGCCGCAGCGCAAACCCAACAAGCGAGCGAACAGCCCGCAGGGCTATGAGGCGAGCGGCAAAAACAGCTTGTATAAATTTGATAACAAGCAATCCCCCGCCGCAGCGAAAACGGGTCAAGGGCGAAGCCCTTGTCAGGGCGCAGGGGCGAAGCCCATGCCGGGGTTTGGGGTGGAACCCCAAGCCTGACGCCGAAGCGTGAAACCAACAAGCGAGCGAACAGCCCGCAGGGCTATGAGGCGAGCGGCAAAACCGCATTGTTGAAGTCAGCGTACAACCCACCCCCGCCGCAACGGAACTGCACCAGAGCCGAAACCTTGCTTCTTTACCAACTCAACCATTCATCATCATCACCAAAGCCGCCGGTGTTTGCACCGGCGGCTTTGGTGAACAGTTTCGAGCTTTATAAAATCTAATCCTGCTATACGCTTGCTTAACAGGCGTCACAGGCATGCCAATCCCGATACATCGCAGTTCCCTTTCAGGATCAGGCGTTCCCCGCTCAGCTGAGGGGTTCGGAAATGGCCGCGGGGGCTTCCACACAGGGGAGCTTCACATAAAAGGTGTTGACGCTGACCCCGTCGGACTGCGCCCAGATTTTGCCGCCATGCTCGCGGACAATGCTTTGGGCAATGGCCAGCCCTAACCCGTAACCTTTTTCCTGCCCGCGGGATTTGTCCGAGCGGTAAAAACGCTCAAATATGTTCAGGCATTCCTCGGGCGGCAAGGGCGCGCCTTCGCTGGCTACCGTGAGCAGAACCTCTTTTTTGCCAAGCGCGCTAACGCGCACCCGAATGGAGGAACCGGCATTGCCGTACTTGCAGGCGTTGTCCAAAAGAATGTCCACCAGCTGGCGCAGCTTGTCGCCATCGCCCAAAACGGTGAAGCTCTCGTCCGCCTGACAGTCCACGGTGCGCCCCAAGTCAAAAATGGCCGGTTCCAGGGTGAGGGTCGCGCCGGTCACCACAAAGCTGAAATTGACCGGCTCCCGCGTGGTAAGCGCGGGTTTGCTGTCCGCCCGGGCAAGGGTAAGCAGGTTTTCCACCAATAGTTTCATCCGTTGGGATTCCGCGCGGATGTTGTCCAGCCGGATCCGGTTCTTTTCATCGGTTACGGCGTGGGAGGATATCATCATATCGGTGTTGGACAAAACGACGGTCAGCGGCGTTTTCAGCTCGTGCGAGGCGTCCGCCACAAACTGCCGCTGCTTTTCCCACGCCTGCTCCACAGGCTTGACCATCCAGCGGGACAGCAGCATGCTGACCAGAAAGAAAAGCCCGATCGCGCCAAGGCCGATGATGCAGGAATACAGCAGCTGGGCGTTTAAGGAGTTGCGCTCCATATACGTGTCGGAAAAAAAGTACGTGATACTGCCATCCGTGCCGGTGTGGCGGCGGTAGCGTAAATCGTACTGCGAGGTGAGTCCGTTATCTTCGGCGCTGGCGGAAAGGGTCTGGATAATGCTGACCAGTTCCGCGTCCGTCACATAATAAATCTGGTTCTGTTCAATGGTGACCGTTCCGTCCGCGCTCTGCTTGCCCATGGCGATGGGCATATCGATGCGGTTTTCATCCGGCGGGGCCTGAACATCCCCCGCATGCGCCGGCGGCTCGCGGAAGGAGCTGTAACTGCGCCGTTCAAACTCGCTTTTGGAGGTGATGAACAGGCTGACAAGAATCCCGATCAAAAACAGGCAAACAACCGCCATCAGCACGATAATCAGCTTTTTACGCAGTTTCTGGATCACGGCTTGCTCTCCTCCAGTCGGTAGCCCAGGCGGCGGACAACGTTCAGCGTTACGGTGGAACGCAGCAGGGACAGTTTTTTACGGATAAAGGAAATATAGGCTTCCACATTATTGTCCCCCGCGTCGCTATCATACCCCCATACCTTTACCAGCAGCGTTTCCTTGGGGAGGATGGTATTGTGGTTGAGCATCAATAGCCGCATAATCTCCAGCTCCCGCGCGCTGAGCGTCAGGGCGCGCTCGCCGCAGCGCAACGCGCCCATGGACGGGGTGAGCGTCAAGTCCCCGTATACAATACGCTCGGGCGTAATATCGCCCTGCCTGCGGAGAATCGCGCGCAAACAAGCCAAAAACTCCGCGTTTTCAAACGGCTTGGTCAGATAATAATCCGCGCCTAAATCCAGCCCGTGCACCCGGTCAATCAGGTCGCTTTTCGCGGTCAGCATCAGCACGGGGGTGTGGATGCCCGCCTGCCGCAGGCGCTTGAGCACCTCGAAGCCATCCAGCTTGGGCAGCATCACATCCAGCACAATCGCGTCGTATATATCGCTCAGGGCGCTGTCCAGCCCGGATTCGCCGTCGTGAGCCACATCCGCCGTGTAGTTATCTTCGCCAACCATGTCGGCCAAGGTTCCGGCCAAACGAACCTCATCCTCAATAATCAGGATGCGCATGACACGCCCTCCTCCCGTCGCCGCCCGCAGGGGGCCGCAGTACCTATACAGTGTAACACAACGCGACGTTTTCTGCCGCTTTCCGTATCATAATTGTAAAACCTGAAACGTACCTGAAAAAAATTGATCCCGTTTTTCAGGTTCATTTCAGGTTTTTCCCGTAAGCTAATCCACGAAAGCCGGTTGGGTATGACGCGGCGGTTGCGCCCCGGCCCCGCCGCCTTCGACAGCCCGCGCAGGCTAGGAACGCCGGGCGCAGCTTTTGGAAAGGTGATAACACGATGCCGGATCAGAAGAAGAAAAAGAAAACCATACAGCGGGTGCTCAAATGGGCGCTGACGCTGGCGGTGCTCGGCGTGGTCGCGCTGGTTGTCTGGAGTGAACTTTTGCCTATGATCCTGGCAAACGCCGTTACGACGTACCAGAGCTATACGGCGGAGACCGGCGATATCAGCACAACCAAGAGCTTCAGCGCCACGCTGAGCGTTAAAAAATCGGAAACCTTTTCCACGGAAGAAGAATGTATGGTGCGCGCCCTCTATGTGCAATCGGGCGACGAGGTCAAGAAGGGCGATTCGCTGGTTCTGCTTTCCACGGGCGATCTGTTCACCGCCAGTTTTGACGGCGTGGTGAACGAGATCCGCGTAAAGGAAGGGGACTGGATCTGGCCCAATTTTCAGGTGGTTCAGGTGTGCGACCTGCAGCATTTGGAAGTGAGCATGAACGTGGATGAGTACGACGTGGAAAAACTCTCCATAGGCCAGTCGTGCACAGTCAGCGTCATTTCTCTGGGGGTCGATTTTGATACGGTGATCGCGCACATTAACCGTGTTTCGCAATCTCAGGGCACAGTCGCGTTTTACTCGGTTACCTGCGACCTGACCGTGCCGGAGAATGTGCTGCCCGGCATGCAGGCGACGGTTACCCTGCCCTCGGACGAGGTGGACGGCGTTACTACGCTGGACATGGCCGCCCTTGCGTTTGACGAGGACAAAAACCCCTATGTGCTGAGCCTGCAAAGCGACGGAACCTATCAGAAGGTTCCGGTGGAAACTGGGCTGAGCGACGGGATGAAAATTCAGATTACCAGCGGCCTGAACCCCGGGGACGTGGTGTACGCGGTATCCGGCACGGAAACTGCCAAAGCGACCCTGACGCTTGAGGATATTTACAAAGCCATCGTGGGCGAAACGGTGGTTGTGAACGATATGAGCAGTCGAGGCGGGCCGGGCGGAGGCGGCATGCCCGGAGGCGACCAGACCGGCGGCATGCCCAGCGGCGATCAAAGCGGCGCGATGCCCAGCGGCGAAACAGGCGCGATGCCCAGCGGCGCACAGGCTGGCGGCGATACCTCTGCGGGCACGCAAACCGGTACGGCGGCAACCGACGCGAACGCGGCCCAGAGCACAGACGCTTCGGGCACGGCGGCCACGGCGACCGCCACTCTCGCGCCCGGCGCGACCGTTGCGCCCGATGCTTCAGGCGCTTCCGACGCAGGCGCGGCTTCGGCGGACGGCACATCCGGCGCAACCAGCACAGCCGGCGCGGGCGGCCCGCAAGGCCCGGGCAACGGCGCGCCGCCGCAGTTTGGCGCAACCGACGGCGCCACGGCCGCCGCAACCGTAACCCCGACAGCCACCCCGGTTACTACTCAGCAGGGAGGGACCTCCGATGCCAATTAAGAAGCTGTTTGCACTGCTGGCAACCGTAGCGTTGCTCACGCCGGCTTTCGCGCTGGCCACCGAGGATTTTGACGGTAACGTGATCGCCGGGGATACGGTCACGGTGTGCGCGCCCTATGGCGGCACGGTCAAATCCATATCCCTCCGGGAAGGGGAAACCCTGCACGTGGGCGACGCGATCGCCACCATGGAAACCACTCAGGTGCTCGCGCCGGAGGACGGCACCGTGCGCGGCATCTTCAACATCGAAGGGGACGCGCTGGAAAACTCCACCGTGCTGTATGTGGCCCCCGTCAGCAAGTATACGCTGAGCTGTTCCATCAGCAAGGCGTATTCGACCATTGATACCAAGTATGTGCGCATCGGCGAAAAGGTGTACATCAAGTGCGCCGCGGACGGCAGCCATAAGGCCGAAGGCGTTATCACCGCTGTGGACGGCTCCAACTACACCGTGCAAACCACCGCCGGCGAGCTGTACATGGAAGAAACGGTCTATATTTACCGCAGCGACAGCTACACCTACAAAACCCGCATTGGCAGCGGCACCGTCGGCCGCACGGCGGAGCTGGCGATTACCGGCACGGGGAGCCTGCTCAAGCTGCACGTGAAGGACGGCGACACCGTGGAACGCGGGCAGCTGTTGTTTGAAACAGTGAGCGGCACGCTGGACGCGATGACCACCTACGGCAACACCCTCCAATCCGATGTGGACGGCGTGATTGCCTCGGTCAAGGTTACGGCGGGCCAGCAGGTATCCAAGGGGGATGTGCTCCTGACCGTTTACCAGCCGGCCAGCTATCAGATCCAGTTTACCGTGGATGAGGATCTGCTCAGCTCCGTAAACGTGGGGGACAAGGTGAACATTGTGTTTAACTGGAACGAGGACAGCGGCACAACGTATCAGGGAACCGTTACAGGCATTTCCTATATCAGCGACAGCAGCACGGATTCATCCTCGGGGAGCAGCGCTTCGGCCTCCGGCTCCACAACGTCATCCAGCACTAAATACACCGGCTATATCGCTTTTGAAGCGGACGAAACCGTCCGCCTGGGCATGAGCGTTACGGTAACGACGATCGACGAATGATCAGGGGGATACGGTTATGAAAAAAATCATCGCTTGCGTCCTGACACTTTGCATGTTGGCGAGCATCACGGCGTTCGGCTGGAATGCCTCCGTTTTTGCCGCCAGCGCGGAAACGGCGGAAGAAACTCAAGCCGCAGCGGAGCAAACCGCCGCTGTGGAGCAAAAAGCGGCCGTTGAGGAAGCCGCGCCCGCTGAAACCGAGCAGGTTCAGGCGGAGGAGCCGACGCAGGCCCCGGAGGCCGAGCCGGTTGAAGCGCCTCAGTCCGTTGTGGAACCCAAGGCGGAGGACCCCGTAACCGATAGCGGCGCGGCGGATACCGGCAGCGATACCGGCGACACCGGCGACGCGGAATCCGGGCAAAGCGTCGGCGAAACGACCGACGGCACTGCTGACAGCACGACCGAGGCGCCCGATACCGACGCGCCCACCGAAACAGCCGTAGCCACGGAAACCGCTGCGACCGACGCGACCGCGACGGCAACCGCCACGGCGACCGCGACGACCCCCGCGACCACCGCTGCGGTCACGGACGCTACCGCTACGGTAACGCCCGTGGTGGAAGCGGACGTAGGTTCCGGCCCGGCATGGGTGATCGAAGGCGAGCATCGGCACTACGGCGATCTGGACGAGCTGTTGCCCGTCGCCATCGTCAACAGCCTGACCCTGTACATCTGCTCCGCGGATGTGATGACGCTTTACAACTACACGGTGGACGAGCTTCGCGCCGTCAGCTTTGGGCTGGACAGCGATGCGCTTGGCAGCGACTTTTGCGAGGGGCGCACGGTGATTGTATCCACCATCAGCCCCAGCGGCGCTTCGGCGCAGGGCGCGGTTTACCTCTGGGTGGGCAAAGCGTCCGATATTCCAACCCCGGAACAGGTATTGGGCGATCAGGTGGAAATCACCACCGATGACAGCGAGCTGCTGGAGGCGGAAATCAGGGTAGAGGCGGCGGATTACGCCGCGGACGCGCCTTGCACGCCCACCTTTACGCTGACCGCCTATCCGGAGCTGACCGACGGTATGGCGTTTGCCGTAAGCCTGAACGGCGGGGACGCGCAGCCCATCGACGGCAACACCTTCGCGCCTTCCGTTTCCGGCGTGTACCGGTTTGACGTGCTGGACGCGCAGGGCACGCTGAAGGCGCGGTCCATGGAATATACGGTGGATTACGGCACGGCGGAGGAGCCGACTGTAACGGAAACCGAATCCACGGAAGAAACGCCTGCCGCTGACGCTACGGGAACTACGACCGCTGAAGCGACGGAAACCGTAGCCCCCGACGCAACCGAAAGCGCGGCCGCCGACGTAACGCCGGAGCCGACAGCCGTTGAAACGCCGACGCTGACGCAGGATGACATTTTGCAAAGCGTGGACCTGGCCGCGACGGAGGACGCCGCCGCGTCGGAAAATCCGGAAGTTTGCGTGCGCGCCTACAATTATGTGGAAAACACGCTTTCGGATCAAACGCCTTCCTTTGAGCTTTCCGGCGCGCCGGACAACGGCAACTATTCCTACGGCATCGCCGTCAACGGCAGCAAAGTGCTGCAATTGCGCGGCAATACCTACGCCGTTACCAAAAGCGGGGATTATACGATCATGTTCTACCTGCTGGACAGCGACGCGGCGGTTGTTTCCACCTCCAGCCAGTATCACGTGATTGTGGACTACTCCACGGCCGCCGCCGACAGCGAAGCCTGGATGTATGTGGGCAAGGTGAAGCTGTACGGTACGCTGGCTTCGCTCCTGCGTCAGGCGGACAGCGGATCGACAATTTACCTGCTCACATCCGGCGTGATCGCGCTCACCGATACCTCCAAAATTGCCGCCGTGAAGCTGGCGGCCGATCCGGACGCGTTCGGCTCCGAATACGGCGTGGTGGTTTCCAGCAACAGCCCGGACGGAAGCAAATCCGCCGGCACAACCTATGTTTGGGTGGGCGTGGATGTGGATGATTCGGAGCAGGCGCTATTAAACAGCAAAGCCTCGCCGACGTTCAGCATCACCTCCATTGCCATCGGCGACCGGGAGTTGAGCAACGGCCTTTGGGTAAACGGGAAGGACGCGCTCACCTTCGCCATCACCGATACCATCCTCAGCAATACCTATACCTACGAAATTTCGACCGACGGCGGGGTTACCTACACCGCCTTTGCCAGCGGCGGCAACCTTGGCAAGCAGTCGATGGTGAACGGAAACACCTACGCCGTGGTGTTCCGCGTGACCGACGCGGACGATCCCGCCAACGTGGTGACCACCAGCCCGTACAGCCTGAAATACGATAATCAGGCCCCCGTGCTGCTGTGCAAGGCCGGCACGGACAACACCCTGAGCTTTTACGCCGGGGACGCGCTCAGCGGTTTTGTGGCCAAGGAAAACAACGTCACGTTTAACGCAAGCGCAAGCGCGGTCAGCTGGATCGCTTCCCTTACCCTCAAGGGGCAGAACGTGTACACCTACTCGGTGCAGTACCAAGGCTCCGGCACCATTGCCGCCGGCTCGCTCGGCGTGAAGGATAGGGCGGGGAACATCGCCGTGTGGGCGCAGGATATCACCATCAGCGCCGGCACCGGCGGGGGCGGGGATATGAGCGGCGGAACCACCGGCGGCACCACGGGCAGCTCCGGCGGCGGCGGAACCGCCAGCCGCACGGTGTACCATTCCGCTTCTGATTACACCACGGTAACGGCCTACAACGGCGTGGAGCTGGCGGTGCAAACCGGCACCATGAGCATGCTGACCATCGGCGACCAGCAATTGGACCTGACCCTTCAACTGGACGGCAACGCGCCGGCCGATGGGGAAAGCGCCCCCACCTTCATGGCGGATTTCCGGGACTGGAAGGGCGGATCGGCTACCGACACCACCGACGCGGTCAGCGACGACGCCACCGTGGATACGCTGGTGCTTACCGCAACGGATGCCGAGCTGTCCACCGACCAATCGTACAGCTGGACATTCGACGGCTCGGTTTACAAGAAGCTGGCGGCCAGCGGGATTGATTATCTGGTGCTCAACGTGGGTAACAACGTAACCGCGCTTTCGACTGCGGGGTTCGCGGCTGGAATCCGCTACAACATGTACCGCGCCTCCGGCCTGGCCAGTAAGGACTTTGTGTACACCGTACGGATGGCCAAGAATGCGGACGGAAGCGCGGATACGGGAAGCACCAGCATCGAGGTCACGGTGAACGGTCAGACGTATGCCCTCACCGGGGATCAAACCAGCGAGTTCTACTACTACGACATCTATTGCGGCACGATGGATATGCTCAGCAAGCCCTTTGGGCAGGAGAGCGTTCAGGGAGCCGCTGCCGATGGACGGCAGGGATGAGGTGAACCTGAATGAGTGATGTGGAAAAGGCTACAAAGGGTACCCGGAAAAAGCGGAGCAAGCGGGTTAAAAAGCTGATAGGTTGGTTGATCTTTCTGGCGCTGCTGGCGGGCGCGTTCTACCTGTTTGTGCTCCCGGGGTTAAGCGCCAGCGCAACGATCACCTATGACAGCTATACCGCCACGCGCGGCACCATCAGCAACAACATGAGTTTCAGCGGTTCCATCAGCGTGGTCAACAGCGAAACCATGACCTCCGAAGCCGCGGCGACGGTCCGCAAGATTTATGTTGCGGAAGGCGACACGGTTGTTTCCGGGCAAAGGCTGATGCGCCTGTCCGACGGCGAGGTGTTCAAGGCGGATTTTGCCGGGCAGGTGAATGAGATTTCTGTTTCCGAGGATGAGGATGTGGCAGCCAACGCCACCCTGATCCAGATTGTGGATTTCAGCAACCTGAAGGTGTCCATGCGCGTGGATGAATACAGCGTATCCAAGGTGAGCGTGGGGCAGGCTTGCGAAGTGAAGGTGACGGCGCTGGACCAATCGTTTGACAGCACCATTACCCATATCAACAAAATTGCCTCGGGCGGCAACTCCACCGCGTATTACACCGTTACGGCGGAATTTTCCGGTACGGAAAACGTTTTGCCGGGCATGCAGGTTACGGTGACCATCCCGGAGGAAGAAGCCGACAACGTGGTGATCCTGAACCGCGACGCCCTGAGCTTTGGCGCGGGCAACAGCGCGTATGTGCTGATGAAGAACGACGCGGGCGAAATGGAGCAGGTATCCGTGGAGCTGGGCGTGGATAACGACAGCTATACGGAAATCAAGAGCGGCCTGAACGAAGGCGACGTTGTCTACGTGCAGGTTGAAAACGCGGCGGCCACATCCAGCGGGCTGGCCAGCCTGTTCTCCAGCCTTAGCGGCGGTTCCACGCAGCAAACCACAACCACTACCAACAACATGCCGGGCGGCGGCAATATGCCCAACATGGGCAGCGGCGGCGGTTTCGGCGGCGGTGGCGGCTTCGGCGGCGGAACACCGTAAGGAGAGGATGACGGACATGAGTGAAAACGCAGAAGTGTTCTTCCGCATGCGCAATATTGTGAAAAAATACCAGCTTGGGGAAGAAGAAGCGACCATCCTCAAAGGCATCAGCCTGGACATCCAGCGGGGCGAGTACCTGTCGGTGCTCGGCCCCTCGGGCAGCGGCAAATCCACGCTGATGAACATCATCGGCTGTCTGGACAAGCCCACCTCCGGGGAGTACATCCTCAACGGGAGCCTGATTGACGATCTGGATGAAAAGGAACTGGCGCGCATCCGCAGCCGCGAGGTAGGGTTCATTTTCCAAAACTCTCAGATGCTGCCCAAGCTGGACGCGCTTAAAAATGTGGAACTGCCGTTGATCTACGCGGGTGTGCGCCCTCGGGAGCGCGCCCGCCGCGCGGAGGAGATGCTGGTGAAGGTAGGCCTGAAGGACCGCGTCCATCACCGGCCCAACATGCTCTCCGGCGGGCAGCAGCAGCGCGTTGCCATCGCGCGCGCGCTGGTGACCCGGCCCACCCTGCTGCTGGCGGATGAGCCGACCGGCGCACTGGACCAGCAGACCGGCCAGCAGATTATGGATTTGTTTCAGGAATTGAACAACGACGGCCATACCATCGTGATGATTACCCATGACCTGAAGGTTGCGCGGCATGCGCGGCGCGTGGTCAACATCATCGACGGGGAACTGACCGAGGTAGAAGAGGCGGTGTTCGCGTGAAAAGCTTTCTGCACAGGGTATTTGGCGGGTTCTACATGTTTACGGAAAGCGTTTCAATGTCCATCGCCAACATTACGCAAAACCGACTGCGCTCCTTTCTGACCATTTTGGGCATCATGATCGGCGTTACGGCGGTAATCGCGCTCATTACCACGGTTTCCGGCGTCTCCACCTCCATTTCGGACTCCTTCACCTCCATGGGCGCGGGCACCATGACGGTTTCCGTCACGGGCAATGATATGCAGGCGGGCCTTACCTCCGCCAACATGGATGAGATTACCGCGCTGGATCACATCACCGGCGTTACGCCGGGCGTATCCGCGACCATCAGCGTGGCGCGCGGCAAGGAGTACGAAAGCGACATCACCATCGCCGGCAAAAACGACTACTATTTTGAAACGGAGCCGGATGTGGTGGAGCGCGGCCGCACTCTGACGCCCATTGATATGAACACCATGGCGCGCGTGTGCCTGATAGATTCCGACATTGTGGACGAGTTTTTTTACGGCGTGGACCCGATTGGCCAAAATATCTACCTCAACAACCTGAGCTTTACCGTGGTTGGGGTGCTGGCGGATACGGGGGAGGAATCCATTTCGGAAATCGTATCCGGCACCAGCGACATCTACGCGCCCTATACGACGGTGCTGAAAATGAACAACGAAACGCTGGTGACCAGCATCACCGTTTACATTGACGACGCGAACGCTTCCAGCTCGGTGCAGACCGACTTGGGCAACTATCTGGACACGCTGTTCAGCTATGAGGACGATACGTACGAGATCACCACCATGGACAGCATTCAGGAAACGATGGACAGCATGCTTTCCATGATGAGCGCGCTGCTGGGCGGCATCGCATCCATTTCCCTGATCGTGGGCGGCATCGGCATCATGAACATGATGCTGACCAGCGTTACCGAGCGCACCGTTGAAATTGGCCTCAAAAAAGCTATCGGCGCAGAACCGGTGCAAATTCAGGTGCAGTTTTTGATCGAAGCTTTCCTGCTGTCGATGATCGGCGGCATCATGGGCGTGGTATTGGGGATTGCGCTTTCGGCCATCCTGTGCCACGTGATGGGCACCACTTTTACCGTATCGTATAGCGCCATCTCGCTTGGCGTAGGCTTTTCTGCGGCGGTCGGCATCCTGTTCGGGTGGTCCCCGGCGCGCAAAGCCAGCAACCTGAGCCCCATCGACGCGCTGCGCCGGATGTAAGCGTAGGAGGTTTGTACTATGAAAAAGATCCTGAGTGTGCTTTTTACACTGGCGCTGCTGTCCGGCGTGCTCACCGGCCCCGCGCTGGCGGAAACCACGTTTGACGGCACAGTGGTATCCGGCGAGGCGGTCAGCGTTACGGCGCCGTTTGGCGGCACCGTCAGCTCGTTTAAACTGCGGGAGGGCGATCAGATTAACGTGGGCGATGTGATTGCCCAGGTGGAAACCACCAAGGTATACGCATCCACAGACGGCGTGGTGACCGGCGTATTTGGGCAAGCCGGCGATTCGGTCAGCGATGTGGTCAGCCGTGTGGGCGCGGTACTGTACATTGAGCCGACCAGCAAATACAGCATTACGGCGGATATCCAAAACGCGTACAACGACAGTGACAACAAATATGTCAACATCGGGGAAACGGTCTACATCCACAGCTATTCGTCCAGCTACGATCACACGGCCGTGGGCACCATCACCGCGGTGAGCGGCACCACCTACACAGTGGAAACCACCGAGGGCGAGCTGTTGATGGAGGAAACCGTCAATATCTACCGGGATGAGGATTACACAGCCTCCAGCCGCATTGGCCGCGGCACGGTTTCGCGCACGGCCGAGGTGGCGGTGGGCGCGGATTCCAGCAGCAGCTCCAGCAGCAATTCCGGCAGCGGTAGCAGTTCCAGCGCCGCCAGCAGTAGCTCAGGCACCGTAAACAGCATCCTGACCCTGCACGTGAAGGACGGCGACACCGTGGAACGCGGGCAGTTGCTGTATGAAACCGTGACCGGCTCGCTGGACGGCCTGTATGCCACCAGCAATGAGATTGTCAGCGACGTGAGCGGCATTGTCGCGTCGGTAGGCGCTTCGTCCGGCAGCAGCATCAGCAAGGGGAATACGCTGATTACCGTATACCCGCGCGATAAAATGCAGGTCGAAATTGAAATTGACGAATATGATCTGGTGGATATTCAGGAAGGCGATCTGATGTCGCTGCAATTCAATTACAGCGACGCCAGCACGGACGACGCCGAAGGCACCGTGTCGATGATCTCCAACGTCAGCGCATCCACGGACACTTCGGACGTTACCTATAAGGCTTATGTGGATTTTATCGCCAACGATAAGGTGCGCCTGGGGATGACGGTTGTGGCCACCGTGGAGGACAACGCGGAGAGCGACGCCAGCGCGCAGCCGACGGAAAGCGCCGCCAGCCCCGCCGAGGACGTGCAGGAAGCCACCGCCGAATAGCGCGCTGCCGGTGCGCAACAACGTTGGTTTACATCGTTTAGAGAAAACGCGATTCGTTGAGAAACGCAGTTCGGGGAATGAGCCGCGCCCTGTAGGGCGCACGCTCGCCGGAAGCGGGCCTTCCAACAGATGGGCCGATGTAGCCGCAACCCCTGCGCGGCGTGAGCCGGCCCCAGCAAGGCATATAGAAAGGCCCCCGGCAGTGAAAAGCGCAGCTTTCCGCTACCGGGGGCCTTTTGCAACCATTTAGGAGGCATAGGGGAATCGGAACCGCATGCGGGGGTAACGGTTGATTCTGGAAAATACGGGCATGCCTTGGCCTCAACCGGCAGAGAATGCGCCTGCCATTGGATAACCGCACGGTTGCAGGGAGCGCGGGATACACTGGACAAAGGCGCAGCCCGCACCGCGCGGCGCAACGGAGCCAAGCGGAGGGTATGAGCGGATTGCCCCGCGTACGGCGTGGGAGGCCCTGTGGCGTGGAAGAAAACGCAAACGTTCGCGCAATGGTGAAAACAGCCGTAGCCTCCGCAAGTAACCCTGCGAGGAGACTACGGCTGTTCCTGCTGGACTGTGCTTGGCGACCCGTCCGTGGGGGACGGCAACCCTCAGCGGAGCTTAAGCTCCTTCAGGCATTTGTCGCAAATCAGTTTGCCCTTGAAGAGGTTCACATCACGAGCGTCGTTGCAAAAAATGCACGCGGGATGATATTTCTTCAGGATAATCTGATCGCCCTCCGTGAAGATTTCGAGCGTGTCTTTGATGGCGATGTCCATCGTTTTGCGCAGCTCGATCGGGATCACGATGCGCCCCAGATTGTCCAGCTTCCTGACGACTCCGGTTGATTTCATCTTGGCTTGCCTCCTATGGATTGATGCTTTTGGAACGGTATAATTTTACTGAATCCCCAATATTATGTCAATGTCACATGTGGGCGAATCATTCACGGGAAGGCACGTTAAATTTTGTTGTGTTATATGGGTTTGATGAATGAATGGTGCTTGATGGTTATAATCATGGACGGATTTGGTTAATTTTCGAAAAATATTTCGTAAAAAACTCGTTGAAAAGTTACGATTTCATCCTGAAAGCATGTAACAATTCTGGAAGAACCAGCATTTTTAAGAAAAAATTCCCCCTATGGTAAGAAAAAAATCTCCATAATGCGGTCGCATACCCGCACTAACCCATAGATGTAAGCCTCGAAAGCGGTAAACCCCTTTGCCGCGAGAGGTTACATGGCGTTGAGCCGCGAAGGGCGGCCGAAAAACAGCAGACCGCCATGCAAACCGACTGTGCGGGGAATCGGTTGTTGGCGGGCAGCTTATGGCTTGCAGACAGGGGTTTGCGCCATGGGAGGTATGCCGGTACCGCCGTCAGGAAGCGGATGGCCCCAACAGAAACATGAAAAGGCTAGATTTGCGGCCTGCGGGCATCAAACAGGCGAGTAATCGGAAACCTATGGAACCAAAAGGGTTTGCGGCTTTTAAGATACCTTACGAACAGAAGATTGTAGCAGTTGCTACAATATGTAGCAACGATGTAACTGAACAAATAAACACGTGTTCAAAAATACAGAAAGTGGATGAAAACCCTCCATATGATTGGTTTCTCGTGTAACATATTAGCCATAAAATATAGATAAACAGACTCAAAATAACAGTCCTGCCGTTTTCGTGTAAAAACTGTGCAGCGCCGCCAGATCCTGCCGCCCAAAGGCAAGGGAACGCAACTGGCCCCGCGAGAACAAACGCAATGTTTTTAAGCGTTGACAAGCGTCTGAAAACCTGTATAATGAACGCGTACGCAAGGAACGGGAGAGTACCGGAAAGGCTTGGCCAAAGAGAGCCGCGGCAGCTGAAAAGCGGCGCGAAGCCCAACGGGAACATGGCCCGGGAGCGTTTTTGCCCGATGAACGGTAGGGCGGAACGGCAGGCACCGATATCGGCCAACAGCAAGCGATAAATCAAGGGTGGTACCGCGGGGAAAACTCGCCCCTTCACAGAAGGGCGGCGGGTTTTTGTTTTTTTAGGGAAACAGGGCTTGAGCGGGCTGTATAACAGAGATTTGGGGTCGGCGGAATGCCGCCCGGCCACGCCGCCCGCGCGAGGCGGGAACCCCGTGGCAACAGGACCGGACAAACGTTTCGAACTCAAAGGAGGATGCCATCATGACTGAACAAAAGACATTCTATATTACCACCCCGATTTACTACCCCAGCGATAACCTGCACATCGGCCACGCCTATTGCAGCGTTGCGACCGATACCATGGCGCGCTTCAAAAAGCAGGACGGTTACGACGTGTATTTTGTAACCGGCACCGACGAGCACGGCCAGAAAATTGAACGCAAGGCCAAGGATCGCGGGGTTACGCCGCAGCAGTACGTGGATACCATTGTCGCGGGTATTAAAAGCCTGTGGAAGATGATGGACGTGCAGTATGACGATTTTATCCGCACGACCGATCCGCGTCATGTGGAGTGTGTGCAGCGCATTTTTCGAAAGCTTTACGAGCAGGGGGATATCTACAAGGGCTATTATGAAGGCTGGTACTGTACCCCCTGTGAGAGCTTTTTTACCGAGTTGCAGCTCAAGGACGGCAAATGTCCCGACTGTGGTCGGCCCGTCGAAAAAACGCGGGAGGAAGCATACTTTTTCAAGCTCAGCAAGTATCAGGATTGGCTGATTGATTACATTGAAACGCATCCGGAATTTATCCAGCCCGCAAGCCGGAAAAACGAGATGCTCAATAACTTTCTGCGGCCCGGCCTCAACGACCTGTGCGTGAGCCGCACCTCCATCAAATGGGGCATCCCGGTGGATTTTGACCCCGCGCACACCGTGTATGTGTGGCTGGACGCGCTGACCAACTACATCAGCGTTCTGGGGTACGGCACCGGCCATGATGAGCTGTATCAAAAATACTGGCCGGCGGATATCCATATGGTCGGCAAGGAAATCGTGCGCTTCCATACCATCATCTGGCCCATTATACTGCACGCGCTGGGCGAGCCGCTGCCCAAGCAGGTGTTCGGCCACGGCTGGCTGGTGCTGGACGGCATGAAAATGAGCAAATCGCTGGGCAACGTGGTGGACCCCGTCGTGCTGTGCAACCGTTACGGCAGCGACGCCATCCGTTATTTCCTGATGCGGGAGATGCCCTTTGGCAGCGACGGGCAGTTCAGCTACGAGGCGCTGCTGAAGCGCATCAATGCCGATTTGGCCAACGATTTGGGCAATCTGGTCAGCCGTACGGTGGCGATGGTGGAAAAGTACTTTGGCGGCAGCGTGCCGGTTCCCGGCGCGTATGAGGATGTGGATAAGGCGCTGATCGCGCTGGCCGAAGCCACCCCGGGCAAAGTGCGCGGGCAGATGGAGGAGTTGCAGTATTCCACCGCCCTGAGCGATATCTGGGCTTTGGTGGGCGAATGCAACCGCTATATCGACGTTACTGCGCCCTGGGTGCTGTGCAAAACCGAGGAAGGCGCACAGCGGCTGAAAACCGTGATGTATGTGCTGTGCGAGTGCATCCGCTTCGTGGGCGTGCTGGTCGCCCCCACCATGCCGCGCACGCCCGCGCAGATTTTTGCCCAATTGGGGCTTACCGACGAAACCCTGATGACCCTTACCTCGCTGAACAGCTTCGGGCTGCTACCGGCGGGCACGGCGGTGCATAAGGGCGAGGCCATTTTCCCGCGCATCGACCTGGCGAAGGAATTGGCGGATATCCTGCCCACCCCCAAGGCGGAGCCGAAAACCGAAGCCAAACCCGCTCCAAAGCCGGAAACGAAGGCGCCCGAAGCGGCGGGAAGCATTGCGATTGAAGATTTCGCAAAAGTTCAGCTGCGCGTGGCGCGCGTGCTGGCCTGCGAAAAACTGGAAGGCAGCGACAAGCTGCTGAAACTGCGCCTGAGCCTTGGCGAGAGCGAGCCGGAACGCACGGTGGTCAGCGGCATTGCCAAGTTCTATACCCCGGAGGAAATGGTTCAAAAGCAGGTGGTGCTGGTTGCCAACCTGAAGCCGGCCAAGCTGCGCGGCGTGCTCAGCGAAGGAATGATCCTGTGCGCCAGCGACCGGGCGGATTCAGCGCTCAAGCTGGTGACCGTCGGCGAGGGCATGGAGGATGGGGCGACCGTGCGATGAGCGCGACGCTGTTTGATTCCCACTGCCATTTGGAGGACGAGCGCTTTGCGGGCGAAGTGGAAGCTGTGTTGGAGCGTATGAGGGCCGTCGGCGTTGGCCGCTGCATCCTCGCAGGCAGCGATCTGGACACCAGCGCGCGCATCGCAGAGCTAACCAACGCGCACCCAAACGTATACGGCGTGGTGGGCGTACACCCGCACGATGCAAAAACGTGGACGGAGGATACACTGCCCCGCCTTACGGACCTGCTTGCGCAGACGCGTATTGTGGGCATTGGGGAAATTGGTCTGGATTACCATTACGACCTTTCCCCCAGAGCCGTGCAACGCGAGGTATTTGTGCGGCAATTGGAGTTTGCTTACGAAAAAAAGGTGCCCGCCGTGTTCCATGTGCGCGAAGCCCACGGCGAAGTGACGGAGATTTTCCGCGAAAGAAAAAACCGCCTGCCCGGCGGGGTGCTGCATTGCTTTACCGGCAGCGCTGAAAGCGCGCGCGAATACCTGACGATGGGGTTTTACATCTCTTTTTCCGGCTCGGTTACGTTCAAAAACGCGCATCATTTGCAGGAGGCGGCGCGTTATGTGCCGCTGGACCGTTTGCTGGTGGAAACGGACAGCCCGTACCTCGCGCCCGTGCCCATGCGCGGGCAGCGAAACGAGCCGGCCTATGTGCGTTATGTGGCGCAAACCGTTGCGGAAATCAAGGTCGTTCCGCTGGAAACGCTGATCGCCCAAACCACGGCAAACGTGGAAACCCTGTACGGATTGCCCCGCGAGCCCTGATGCGGCGATGGGCGCGGCCCTTGAAGGCAGCTCTGCATGCAGAGTCAGGCACACCCGTACGGAAACGGGCAAAGCAAGGATTCGCTTTCCACCTGCGCCACTGGGCGGGCGGGAAGCGAACCGGCTAAAAAAAGCAACAAAAAAAGGACGTTCCCATTCGGTACGTCCTGTTTTTGGCGGATATGTCAAATCCGTATGCCTGAACCGGGCTTACGCCTCGGTTTTGGCTTCAGCGCCGGTCGGCAACGCACGTTGCACATAACCGCTGCGCAGGCAACGGGTGCACACGTTGATACGCTTCACCTGACCGTTGATCTCCACGCGGACGCGCTGCACGTTCGGCGCCCACAGACGATGGGTCTTGCGGTTGGAGTGGCTCACGTTGTTACCATTCAACGTGCTCTTTTCGCAAACCTCACAGAACTTGCCCATTTGCTACACCTCCTAACGGGAGATTTAGTTGATTCACAGCTTGTCTATTTTATCACCCTTTGAGGGGTTTGGCAATAGGCGAGCTGAATTTTGTGCCGCCGGGCCGGAAAACCCGGGAGGGGTTGATCCGCGCGGTTATCAGGGCTTGACGGCGCTGAGCAATTCCGCTACGGAAAACGGGAAGGTGAGCACGCCTTCCACCTCGCTTGCGATGGCCCCAGGCTGAATGTAGAACACAAGGTTGTTATCCCCATCCAGATAAAAATCGCTTTCGGGGGTAAAAACCTGTTCCAGATCCGCCTGCGTCAGCTCCGCAAAATAGTCCCGCTGCTGCATGGCCTGCTGTTGCTGCACAATCTGCCACACCAGCCCGTACACGAGATCCGCCGCGTAACTGTTGCCGGAAGCTGATGCGCCGTCCTCCTGCTCCAGCCCCATCACCTGCGAAAGCGACAGGGGCTGGCCCACATACACTCCGTTTTGCGCAAACACGTTCGCGGACCAGTTTTCCGTTTCGGTGTTGCCCAAAAACTGCCGGCTGCTGATGAGCACGCTCAGGTAATCGTCAGTATTTGCCGTTACGCGGTAATCGATTTGGGTGTAATAAGCCGGTGAGCCATCGGCAGGCAACGCGTCGGGTAGGCTTGCTTCGTCCGGGGCAGCCGCGTTCGCGGTATCCTTGGCCATCGAAGCGTAATAGGCGTTAATGGCCGCAATGCCGTCCCCTTCGCCGGTAAACTGCGGGTAGGCATAGCTGAACACATAGCTGGCCGTGGCCGCGTCCGCCCCCTCGGGATAGAGCCGCTCCCCCGTGAGGGGAGCGGCTTCGGTAGCCGGCTGCGCGAACGCTGCCGACGCAAACAGACACAGCGCCGCCGCCAAACAAAGCGCGCGTTTCATAGGCACCCCCTGTGCTGGAACGTCAGCCTACGCTGACCTCGTCCACGGAGAAGGAGTTTTCAAAGTAGGAGGTGTACATCTGGTAGGTGGAGGCGAGGCCCTTCTGGTAGGACAGTTCCGCCTGATAAACGTACTTGTCGGTCACGATGTAAACATCAAACACCGAATACCCGTCCTCGGTTTCGTAGGCGAGCGTAGCATAATTGGCGGTATCGTTCAGCGTCAGCTTGGAACCTGCGATGCCGTCCGCAATCACCTGCACATAATCGGCAAGGTTGCTGTTGGCGCTGTTATCCGCGCGCTTGACAAAGAAACGCAGGCTGTCATCCGGCAGGGAGGCGGACACGCCGTCGCCATCCTCCACAAGCATCTCGTCTGTGAACACGCTGGGGTAGAGGATGGAGAAACCGAGCGTCGTGTTGATGTACTCTACCAAAATGCTGTCCGTGTAATTTTGCAGCGCGTCCTCCATGTTCAGCTCCGAGCCGACGCTAAAGCCGGTGATCCGGTAGCCGTTCATAGCGGTGGCGTCCGCGCGCAGGCTGTACACGGCGCGGTCCAGCCAGCGGATGTCGCGGTAATCGGCGTCGCTCATCTGGCTCATGGGTTTTGCGCCCCAGTACAGCTCGCCGATGATTTGCACATCGCTTTGGTTATCGCTGTTCACGGTTACCGGCTGAAAACCGATGTAGCCATTGAAGGGCGCGGTTTGCGTGATGGCTTGCATTTCGGGCAACTTGGCGGCGAAAACCTTGTTCAGGTAAGCGGTTTGCTGCTCGGTGCTGGCCAGAATGTCCGCCGTGATCCCCAGACTCGCGTCGGCAGTCAGGCCATTGTTGAAAAACGCGGAGATGAACCCGGGGGTCAGCGTGGTTTCCTCGTTGCCGATCACCAGCGGTTCGTCGCTCGCGCTGTACGCGGCGCTTGCCACCAGATCCATCAGGGGTTTCATCGCGTCGAAATCCGAAGGCTGCGCTGTGGCGCTCGCGCCGGCAACGGTTGCGCTGCCCAGCAGCAGGCATAACGTGAGCGCCCATGCGAGCGCCCGGCGGGGTTGAAGCTTGTTCATAATGTGCCTCCCATACTCTCAGCGGCGTCCGCCGCTTAATTTCGCCCAGTCGCAGATAATACGTTTCCGGGGCGGCAATTCATGCACGCGATGCAATCCATTCGGCCGCCGAAATCGCGGCTACATTGCCTTCACCCACGGCTTTGGCCACCTGCAAAGGTTTACCTGTGCAATCCCCTGCGGCATATACGCCCAGCAGATTGGTGCGCATGGCGCGGTCCACGGCGATAAAGCTGCCCTCGGTTTTCAGATCGGCCAGCAGCATCGAGAGGCTGACGGCGTTGCGGAAAATGAAAACGCCGTCGTAACACCGCTTGCCGCCCTGCTTGGTATGCACGCATATGCCCTCCGGCTCGCGGGAAAGGCTTTGCGGCAATTCCTCCACTTTTTGCACGGTCTGGGGTAAAACTTCCGTACAGTGCTGCTTCAGGGCATAATAATCCATGCCGGCTGCCAGCCCTGCCAAAAATACGGATTCCTCCGCGCCTTCCGACGAGGCGGAAAGCACCGCGATCCGTTTGCCGCGGTAGAGCATGCCGTCGCAGGTGGCGCAGTAGCTGACGCCCATGCCCACCAGTTCTTCTTCGCCCGGCAGCAGGCTGGGCCTTGCGGCCCCCATCGCCAGCACGATGGCTTTGGCTTCCACCACATCGCTATCCACCAGCAGCATAAAGCCGCTGTCGGAAGGCAGAATCTGGCGCACCAGCCCCGCGCGGAACTCCGCGCCCTGTTGCAGCGCCTGCGCCTCAAAAGCCGCCAAAAGGTTTTGGCCGGATACCGCCGGCAAGCCGGGGTAGTTATCAATGCGCTCGGTGCGGGCCAGCCAGCTTACATTGCGCTGAGGAGCCACGACCAACGCCGAAAGCCCGCGCAGGCGCGCTGTGATGGCACAGCTCCAGCCGGCAGGCCCGTTTCCGATTATAACAATGTCATACATATGCGTATCAAGCGTCGTTGAAGTGAACGACTCTCCTTTCCGTGTGAGTGTAACAAAAATAGCCGGTTTTTGCAACGTCCTGCCTTCAATTTCCTGTAAATTATGGCGTTTGAACCGGTTTGGCGCTATAATTGTTACGGATTTGACCCGCTGGAGGGGGGGCTGGCCTGTGGCTGAATGGAACCCGTGGCACGGCTGTCAAAAATACAGCGCGGGCTGCCTGAACTGCTATGTGTACCGTCGGGACGCGAAATATGAGCTGGACGCGAGCGCCGTGCGCCGCAACGCCGCGTTCGACCTGCCTGTGCGCCGCGCGAGGGACGGCAGTTACAAACTTAAAGGCCCGGACGAGGTGTTCACCTGTTTTACATCGGACTTTTTTCTGGATCAGGCGGACGAGTGGCGGCCCGAAGCCTGGCGGATGATGCGCGAGCGAGCCGATTTGAACTTTTTTTTCATCACCAAGCGGATTCTGCGGTTTCGGGAACGCTTGCCGGAGGATTGGGGCGAGGGGTACCCGAACGTAACCATCGGCGTCACGTGTGAAAACCAGGCGATGGCGAACGAGCGGCTGCCGTATTTTTTGAGCCTGCCGATTCGCCACCGGCTGATTATCTGCGAGCCGATGCTGGAAGCCATCGACCTGCGCCCCTATCTGAGCCGCGCGATTGAGCGGGTGGCCATCGGCGGGGAAAGCGGCGAAAACGCGCGGTTGATGCGTTATGATTGGGCCGTGGACGTTCGGAAGCAATGCGAGGCGGCCGGCGTGCCGCTCTATTTTAAGCAAACCGGCGCGAGGTTTGAAAAGGACGGCCGACTGTACCGCATTCCGCGTCAATTTCAGTTTTCACAGGCGCGAAAATCGGGACTGTCCTTCGAGTGCCGGGGAAAAAACTGGACTGTGCCGGGCGCTGAACCGGTAGAACCGCAAAAATAACGGGAATGAGCGCGACACGCCCATTCCCGTATGCTTATTTAGGATGTGACTGAACAAAACAGGAGGCCGATTGCCTCTCAGGCCGTGAGTGAAATAAAATGAGGCTGTAAACCGCGACACATTGCGCCTTTGGCGCTCGCGGCGCTCCTGTGCAGCTACGGCGCAGGGCCTCCGGCGGGCAAGGGGCTTCGCCCTGTACCCCACAAAGGGCTTTGCCCTTGACCCATTTTCGCTGTGGCGAGGGGGGTTAACGGGGTGTTAGCCGGGCTGGCCCACATGCTCCCGGTAGTAGGCAAGGATGTATTCCGCCGCGTCCTGCGTATCGGCGGCCAGCATGGTTTCGCCCAGCTCGGCGGTCGCATCGCGCGGATCGTCAGGCACCACGCCGTCCTTGGGGGCGGTTCCCGCAAACTGAGTGCCGCTTGCAATGCCAAAGTCGGCGGTGTGCAAAGGAACGCTGCGCTCCGGCAGCCGATCCAGCGCCACGGAATCGGTCAGCCGCATCATCAGCGACGTTTCCAGCCGGTCGGCGTGGCCGGGGTTCAGGCCGGCGACCTGCGCGGCCACGGTTGCGCGCGAGCCTTCGTAGTCCGGGTACAGGCAATGGACGCCATGCTCGTGGCTCACCTCGTCGCACACGCGCTTCAGGGTTTCCACCTGCCCCAGCGCGCCGTGGCCGTTGACCACCACCACCATCCGGAAGCCCATTTTTGCCAGCAGCCGGAGTTGCTCCCGCACCACGGCGGCGAACACTTCCTCCCGGTAATACAGGCTGGGCAGCGTGTTGGCGGGGAAATCGATCCCCCAGATGTAGCTGCCTTCCGGATGGGGCACGTTCAAGTTGGTAAGCATCCGATCGCTGTTATGGCGCTCGGTGCCGATGAACAGGGTCGGGGCAACCACGCCGCCGGTCAGCCTGGCCATCCTCCGCGCCGCTTCCTGCGCCACCAGCCCGTCGGTGCCCATAGGCATATGGTAACTGTGCCATTCCACAGGCCCGACAGGCAGATAGGCAAGCGAGATACGCGCCTGTTCGCTGACAATTTCATCGGGGCGCAACAGTTCAAGCTGTACGGTTCTCATACACAACACCTACCTTTTCATTCAATTGGGGGAACCGGGTACTCTCAGGCTTCTTCCGCCGCCTCGTCATAGGCGGTTTCGGCCTGTTCCAGCGCGTCGTAAAGGGTTTCCTGATTTTGCTGTTCCATGCGGTATTGTTCGGTCAGTTCCAGCATCCGGGCCTGATCGGCATAGGTGGCCGGGTCCGCCAGCCGCGCTTCCAGTTCGCCAATCCGCTGCTCGTTGGCCGCGATGGCTTCTTCGGCCTTGGCAACGGCGCTTTTTAACTCCCTGAGGCGCGCGCTTTGCTGTCGGTCGCGCTTGCGCTCTTTCAAAATGGAGGTTTTGGTAGCGCCCTCCGCGGCGGTTTCGGCCGGGGGAACCGGACGGTCGCGCTTTTCCATGTAATCGTCAAAATTGCCAAGGTATTCGGTCACGCCATCCTCGTTCATCACCATCACGCGGTCGGCAAAACGGTTGATAAAATATCGGTCGTGGCTGATGGCGAGGATGGTGCCGGGAAAATCGTACAGCGCGTCCTCCAGCACCTCGCGGCTGTCCATATCCAAGTGGTTGGTCGGCTCGTCCAGCAGCAGCAGGTTATCCTTGCGCAGCATCAGCTTGGTCAGGGCTACGCGCCCGCGCTCCCCGCCGGAAAGCGAGTTGATTTTGGCAAACACATCGTCGCCTGAAAACAGAAACAGCCCCAGCGCGCCGCGCACCTTGCTCTGCTCCATGGTGGGAAAGGCGTTCCAAACTTCGTCCAGCACGGTGTTTTCGGGGTTCAGCTCCTGCTGGTGCTGGTCGTAATACCCGATATCCACATTCACGCCAAAGCGCACGGCGCCCCGGTCCGGGGTTTCCCGGTTCATGAGAATTTTGAACAGCGTGCTTTTGCCTACCCCGTTGGGGCCGATCAGCGCCACACGGTCGCCGGTGCGCAGCTTGAAGTTGATATCATGGAACACCGTGCGCCCGTCAAAGCTTTTTTGAAGGTTTTTCACCTCTAGCGCCTCCTCGCCCATGCGGCGGCGCACGTCAAACGCGAAGCGGACGTGGTTTTCCTCCAGCGGCTTATCCAGCCGCTCGACCTTATCCAGCCGTTTCTGGCGGCTTTCGGCGGCCCGGATGCTCTTTTCCCGGTTAAAACTGCGGTAGCGCTCGATGATCGCCTGCTCGCGCTCGATTTCCTTCTGTTGAAGCTGGTAGGCCTTCATGCGCGCCTCAAAATCGGCGCTGCGCTTTTTCATGTATTCGGTGTAGTTGCCGGTAAACTTGATGACGCGTCCGCCGAGCATTTCGCCCATGGTGGTGCACACATGATCCAAAAAATACCGGTCGTGGCTGATCAACAGCAACGTGCCCTTATATTCGGACAGGTAATTTTGCAACCACTCGATGGCTTCCAGGTCCAGGTGGTTGGTCGGCTCGTCCATCAGGAGTACGTCGGGCTTTTGCAGCAGCAGCTTGGACAGGGACAGCCGCGTGCGCTCCCCGCCGGACAGCGTGCCCACGTTTCGGTCAAACATGTCCCGCCCAATACCAAGCCCGGTAAGCACGCCGATCATTTCGCCCTCGTAGGCATACCCTTCCATGCGGGCGAACTGCTCTGTAAGCCGCTGATATTCGGCGGAAAGGTGCAGCGTCATCGCCTCGTCGTCGGTATGGGCGGCCAACTCCGCTTCCAGCGCGTGCAGGCGTTTTTCCAGCGCGATCACAGGCTCGAACACCCGAAGCATCGCGCCCCAGACTGTGTCGGTCAGGGCGATATCGTCAATTTGCGCCAGATAGCCGATGCGCAGCTCCCGGTTTTTGTGAATGGCGCCGCCGTCGGGCTGTTCCTCGCCGGACAGCATGCGCATCAGCGTGGTTTTGCCGCAGCCGTTCACGCCGATCAGGCCCATTTTTTCGCCTTTTTGCAGGCTGAAGGTCACGTCGCGCAGCACCTCGTGCGCGCCGAAGCCTTTTTGTACATTTTGGACGGATATGAGGATCATACGGAATTCTCCTGTTCGTGTGCAGTATCGTCGGGCAGGGTTTCCAGCTCGCGGGCGGATTCGCGCAGTTCATGCGCGGTCATGTGGCACAGGGCGAGGCTTTGCTCGCCGGCCTTGGCGGCTTGCCGCAACAGGAGGATTGCCTCCTGCCGGGCGGCCTCCCGGGTTTCGGGCGCGCACAGGGGCAACGCCTCAAAGAGCGCGTCCTCCATTTCGTCAAACCGTTCCGCCTGAGCAAAAAACCGGGCGCAGGCCATGAGGTCCTCCCCATTCAGCAAGGGAAGCACGCGGGCTTTCAAATCGGTCAGCCTTTGCGCCCGAAGCTCGCACAGGTGCCCTTCGGCGCTCAGCGAGGCCAGCAGCCGGAGCGATTGGAGCGCGAGAGCGTCGGCATCCTCCGGTAAAAGCTCAAGGGCTTCGGCTTTGGCCGCGAGCAGTTCGCTCATCATCAGCCGGGGGATGGGCGCGAGCATATCAATCAGGCTTTGCGCGCCCAGCACCTCGCCGGCTTCCAGCGTCATGCCGCAGGTTTCGCGGCAGGCGCTGTTGAGCATCTCGGCGCGCTCGCGCCGGTCCACCCGCTCAAGAACGCGGCGCATCAGATCGCCCAGCATATGGATCATCCGCATGATGTAATCCTTTTCAAAATCCATGGCGATCCTCCTCCCGGTGGCAAACACAGATACCAGTATACCATATTTACACCGCCTGCGCACCCCTTGCGCGGGCGCGGCGGTTCGTTTTTACGCAATGCGCGGGTCAGAAACCCGCGATGGGGCGCGCCCGCTCCGCCGCCCGCCCGGGCGGAGGGCAAAAGTGGTCGAGACCTTTGCAGAAACGGCTTCCAACCTGCAAATTTTACCCGAAAGGGTGTACAGAACCGGCGGATTCATGTACAATAAAAGATGAAAGTTTATGGTCTGAACGGTTCCCCGGAGAAAGGAGCATGCCCCTCATGAAACGGTTTTTTCTGCCGCTGGCGGTCGCGTTGCTCCTGCTTTGCACATCGGCGCTGGCCGACGAGGCGGGGGTGCTTACGGAAACCGAGCTGAGCGCATGGCTGAACAAGCTGCTGCTGAGCACCGTGGGCGTGCAACCCCTGAACGCGCCGGTGGGCGAGGAATCGCTGACCGACGACGGCTACGCGCTGATGTACCCGACGGCCACGCTGTATTACAACCAGCCAACGCTGAACGCGCAAAGCAAGTTGCAGGCGGTTGCCGTAACGGATGAGGCGCTGGATATGCCGCGCGGCATTCGGTTAGGCGCGCCGGAATCGATGCTGCTGGCCGCCTATGGCTGGCAGAACCCGACGCTTGCGGGGGACGATACCTTCGCGCCCCTGTATGTGCTAAACCAGCTGCCGGATTCGGCCTACTGGGCTTGGGCGCAGCGCAGCGGCGACCAGCTGCAAAGCGTGCGGTGCGCCATCCATGCCGGCGTGGGCGCGGGCCGTTATACCGATACTGGCATCCTGTACACGCTGAACGCCGGGCTTGTGGACGCCATCCGTATTTACGGGCTGAACCGGACGATTGACCAAACCGAGGTGGAAAGCAACCTTGCGGCGGTTGGCGGCGTACCGACCGCCGGCGCGGATCAGGGCGTGGCGGGCGTAACCGTTCAAAGCGACGCCGAACCCTTCGGGGCGCGCGATATGAAGTTTGGCGGCATGGATGTGATAACGCTCACGGAAAAGGGCGCGGGAATGGTCTTTGGCGATTTTACCGGCGAGGAATGGGCGCAGGATGAACAGAACGCCTGGCTGCACACCCTCGTTTTTCCCGACGCGACGCTAGTTTTCGGGATGGATCAGCAAAAGCAGAACCCCAGGCTGGAATCGCTGACCCTGCGGAGCGGCGACCGCATCGGCCCGCGCGGCCTCATGCTGGGCGGCGCGCTGGATAAGGTGCTGGAGCTGTTCCGGTGCGACGGCACGGGCGCGGTAAGCGGATCGGCCGCGCTGCTGTACGGCGACGGGCAAAACCCGCCTTACGGCACTCTGGAGCAGACCGGACAGGATGCGACGCTCCGGTATGCCGCCGTGTGGACCGACACGGACGGCGCGACCGTGCAGGTTGCGCTGCACCTGACCTTTACGGACGCGAAGCTTGCCGAGATCATGCTGTATCGTTTTTAGGCGGCAGGAATACCTTGGAGGGATACCGGATGAAAATTGATCTGACCTGCCCTGTTGAACTGTGGCAGTATACCACCCCGACGGACGCGACCCCGGAATGCACCTTCATGCTCAATAACCTGAGCGACAAGGTGGTTATTTCCGTGCAAACCACGCTGATCTGTTACGGCGAGGGCGAGAAGCTGCTGTTTCGGCAGGTGGAACGCGTGCAGGGCCTGAACGCGGGCACGGGCGAGCGTTTTACAATCACGCTTTTGCCCTCGCAGTGGGAGGGTGTGAAAACCAGCGAGCTGGTGATTGAAAAAGTCTGGTTTGACGATGCGACCGTGTGGCGGCGCGGCGGCGCGGCCCTGACCGAATACCGCCCCAACGCCTTGCCGGCCGGGCGCAGGCTGGATCAGCTGCGTTTTGTCGCCGGGCCGGACGCGGTGGGTTATCCGCAGGAGCAGGCGCACGTGTGGGTATGCGTGTGCGGCCGCGCCAACGATTTGCACAGCGACCGCTGCTGCCGTTGCGAGCGCAGGCGCGATTCCGTGTTTGCCACCTGCTCGCGGGAAAACGTGGATCAGCTGATTGCGGTGCACGAGCAGAAATTGCGCGATGTGGCCAAGGCGGCGCGGGAGGATGCGAGCCGTCTGGCGGAGGAGCGAGAAAAAGCGCGCCTGCGCGAAATCAGAAAAAAGAAAACCTCCAAGGTTGCGGGCGTGGCAGCGTCGGGACTTGCGCTGGCGATAGCCGCCTTGCTTTTATGGGGCCTGCCGGCCATCCGCTACGCGCGCGCCACCGCGCTTTTGGATAGCGGCTCGTATACCGAAGCGCGCGCCGCTCTTTCGCAAATGGGGGATTATGGCGACGCAAAGTCGCTGATGCTGGAATGCGATTACCGCCAGGCCGGCGTTTACGCGGCCGAGGCAACGCAAGCCGGCATGCAAAAGGCGGCGGAGCTGTACGCCCAGTTGGGGGATTATCAGGATAGCGCGGCGCTGAATCAGCAAACGCGCTACGCCCTTGGCAAGCTGGAAATGGACGCGGCCCTGTACGAACAGGCGGCCGATGTGTTTCAGGCGCTGGGGGATTATCAGGACAGCGCCGCTTTGCTCACGGAAACGCAATACCTTCAGGCGCAGAAGCTGTATGAGGGCGAAAGCTACACGGCCGCGCGAATCCTGTTTTCCGATTTGGGAAACTACCGCGACGCGGCGCAGCGCGCGCTGATGTGCGATTATCAGCTGGGAAAAGCCGCGATGGATCAGAACGACCTGACCACGGCCATCGCCATGTTCGACGCGGCGGGCGACACCGAGGACGCGGCGCAGCTGTACCAACAGGCCAGCTACCAGCTGGCGGAGCAAAAGCAGCAGGAAGGCGATTATGAGGCGGCAGGCACGCTGTACCAGCAGGCGGGCGAATATCAGGACGCGCCGCTGAAAGCCAACAACAGCCTGTACGAGCTGGCGCGCGAGCGCATGAACGCGGGGGATTATGCCAAGGCGGCGGAGCTGTACCAGCGCATCGTGCCCTATCTGGACAGCGAAACCCTTGCGTGGGAGTGCGTGTACCGGCAGGCGCAGGCGCTTGCATCCTCCGGTGAGGATGAACAGGCCGTCGCTTTGCTGGTGACCATCCCCAAGCACACGAGCGCCGCAGAACTGTTGGAGGAATGCCGTTACCGGCTGGCGGCCAAGTACGCGGACGAGGGCAAAACGCAGGAGGCCATCGACCAGTACCAGGCGCTGGGCGATTACCGCGACGCCGCTACGCAGCTGCGCAAGCTGCGCTACACGCAGGCGGAGGCGGCCTTTAGCGCAGGCGAGTATGAAAACGCGATCCCGCTGTATCAGGCGCTTGGCTCCTATAAAGATAGCGCCGATAAGCTGAAACAGTGCCTGTACGCCGTCGCGGCCGCCGCAATGGAAGCGAAGGATTATCAAAAGGCCATCGAGAGCTTTACGTCGCTTGGCGCGTACAAAGACAGTAAAAAGCAGCTGGAAGCCGCGACCTATGAGCTGGCGCTGAGCCTGAAAACCTCCGGCGACGCGGACGCGGCCGCGAACCTGCTCAAGGGCCTGACCGACAACACGGACGCGAAAAACCAACTGAGCGAAATCACCATGGGGGAAGCCGCCAAAGCGCAGGCGGCGGGCGACCTGCAAAAGGCGGCGACGCTGTACGCGGCTCTGGGCGATTACGGCACTGCGAAGGAGAACTATCAGGCCGTTCAGTACCAGCTGGCAACGCAGGCCATGGACTCCGGGGATTACCGCACCGCCGCGGCGCTGTTTGGGGCGCTGGGGGACTATCAGGACGCGGCCGCGAAGGCGGAAGAAAGCAACACGCAGGCGTATGACCGCTACGCCATACCGGCCCGCGCGGCCTATGAATCGGGCAACTGGAAAACCGTGGCGGATACGCTGGAAGGCTTTGACGCCACCAACCTGCCCGCGGCGTACCGCGACCTGAGCGGCATGTACGAGGAAGCCTGCTACCGCTATGCCGAGGAGCTGTATAACGCAGGCAAACCTTACGAAGCCTTGCCTTACTATCAAAAAATACCGAACTACCGCGATGTTGCCACCAAAAAGCTGCAACGCAGAAGCTACCTGATCCTGGGCCTGTGGCGCAACGCGGACGGAAGCCGGGAAGCCGAGTTCCGGGCGGACGGCACCTGCACGCTCTTTGGGGATGAGCTGTATTTTTCCGTGGATGGCTATGGCCTGAAAACTGGGCAAACCGCCGATACCATGACGCTGACCCATAAGCTGACGACGCTCACGGAGGATTCGCTTTCGCTTCGCGTGCTGGCGGATGGGCAGAACATGGTGTACCAGCTGAACCGCGTAACCCCCGATGCAACGGCGGCCCCGGCCGCGCCTGCCGCAACCCCCGCGCCTACGCCGACTGCCGATACCTGGGAGGTTAGCAGTGCAAGCTGAAACCCGCAGGCATGCGTCGCAAACCATTGGCGTGCTGTACGGTTTTCGGGCGCTGATGGTGCTGTTTGTGTGCAATTACCATTTCTGGCAGCAGGGATGGCTGGGGCAATACGCGACGCTGTTTGGCATTTCATTGGATTTTGATTTTTGGACGCGCTCCAGCTACCTGTTTGTGGACGGCATGATTTTGCTCAGCGGTTTTCTGCTGTACCTGCCCCACGCCCGGCAGGCGGCGTACGGCGCGCCGGTGGTATCCGCCAAGCGGTTTTACTGGAACCGGCTGACGCGCATCGCGCCTTCCTATCTGGTGTCGGTGATTGTGATGCTGTTTGCCTTTGCGCTGCCCAGCGGGGCCTACCGGGACGCGGCGAGCCGCAATTTTGACGTGCTCACCCACCTGACCTTCACCTTTACGTTTTTTCAGCAAACCTATCTGTTTACCCCCATCAACGGCGTGCTGTGGACCGTTGCCATTGAAGTGCAGTTTTATCTGATTTTCCCGGCGCTGGTCAAGGCGATGCGCCGCAAGCCGGCGCTTACGCTGTGCGCCATGGGCGCGGCCGGCATTCTGTTCCGGCTGCTGGTAGCGGGCGCGAACGTCGAGCTGGCCATGTGGGTCAACCAGCTGCCGGCGCTTTTGGATGTGTATGCGCTTGGGATGCTGGGCGCGATCCTGTATGTGCGGTTGGACCGTTGGCTGCGGGGTTTGCCGGCCCGGGACCCGGCGCGCCGCGTGACGGCCGTTGCGTCGGCAGCGCTGTTTGCAGCCGGGTGTTGGCTGCTGGCGGGGATTCTTCGGCTGCAAAGCGACGGAGGCCTTGCCGGGCAAACCCAACTGCATCTGTGGCAGTGGCTGCTCCGCCTGCCGCTGGCGCTCACGATGCTGCTGCTCATGCTGTCGGCAGCCTTCATGCCCCGCGCGTTGCAAAAGCTTTTGGATAACCGCCTGATGCGGTTTTTAGCGACGATTTCATTCAACCTGTACCTTTGGCATCAGGTGTTATGCGTGCAGATGGCGCACCGCCTGTTTCCCGCGACGCTGCAAAGCGATCCGCAGCTGCAGGTGATTTTTACGCTGCTATGCTTCGCGGTTTCCCTCCTCGTGGCCATGGCCGCCACCTTTGGCGTGGAGCAGCCCGCCGCGAGGCGAATGGAACGCCTGCGCATACAATACCACCAAAACAAGGAGAAGAAGAACCATGAAGGATCCTCGGGTACGGAAGCTTTGCCGCCAACTGATCCACTACTCGTGCGGGCTCACGAAGGGTCAGCGGGTACTGATTGAAATGTTCGGACATCAGCCGGAGCTGGTGGCTACCCTTGTGGAAGAAGCCTATGCTGCGGGCGCGGAGCCGATTGTCCGCCTGCGCGACATGACGGTGCAGCGGGCGCTGATGCGCGGCGCCAGCATGGAAAAGTGGGCCTTTGAGGCGGAACAGGACGCGGCCCTGATGCGGCAGATGAACGCCTATATCGGCATCCGCGCCAATGAAAACGGCTTTGAAACCTCCGACGTAAGCGCCGAACAGACGGCGCTGTTCAGCAAGCATTACAGCGCGCTGGTTCACGGCAAAATCCGCGTGCCGCAAACCCGCTGGGTGGTGTTGCGCTACCCGACCCCCGGCATGGCGCAGGCCGCTAAAATGAGCCTGGAAGCGTTTGAAGATTACTACTTTAACGTGTGCACCCTGGATTACGCCAAAATGAGCGCCGCGATGGACCATCTGGCCGCCCGGATGGAACGGGCCGATCAGGTGCATATTCTGGGCAAGGGTACGGACCTCCGCTTTTCCATCAAGGGAATGCCCGCCATTAAGTGCGATGGAAAGCTGAACATTCCGGATGGGGAAGTGTTTACCGCGCCGGTACGCGACAGCGTGAACGGCGTGCTCAGCTACAATACCCCCAGCTTGTACATGGGTAATGTGTTCAGCGATATCCGGCTGGTTTTCCGGGATGGGAAAATTGTGGAAGCCACCAGCAGCGACACCCAGCGCATCAACCAGATTTTTGACACCGACGAGGGCGCGCGCTATGTGGGCGAGTTTTCTTTTGGCCTGAATCCGTTTGTGACCGTGCCCATGCAGGATACGCTGTTTGACGAAAAAATTGCCGGGTCGTTCCACTTTACCCCCGGCCATTGCTACGACGAGTGCCCCAACGGCAACCACAGCAGCGTGCATTGGGACCTGGTGTGCATCCAGCGGCCGGAATACGGCGGCGGCGAAATCTGGCTGGATGACGAGCTTGTGCGCAAGGACGGCCTGTTTGTGCCGCAGGAATTGCAGTGCCTGAACCCGGAGGCGCTGGGCTGAGGCGTAGCCGATGCTTTTGTTATTAAATTAACAAAAAAGCGCAAAAAAGTAACCCGCCTACTTGCAATGACAGTAAGTTTTGGGTACAATACATAAGGTAACACATTAAGTTGACACGAGCTGTCAGGAGGAGATTCTCAATGGTCAAAGTAGCTATTAACGGTTTCGGCCGCATCGGCCGTCTTGCTTTCCGTCAGATGTTCGACGCGCCCGGTTACGAAGTGGTGGCGATCAACGATCTTACCAGCCCGGCGATGCTGGCTCACCTGCTCAAGTATGATACCGCGCAGGGCTCCTTCTGCGGCAAATTTGGCGAAAATAAGCACACGGTGTCCGCCACCGCCGATTCCATCATTGTGGATGGCAAAGAGATCAAAATCTACGCGGTCAAGGACGCCAAAGAAGCGCCCTGGGGCAAACTGGATGTGGACGTTGTGCTGGAGTGCACCGGCTTCTACACCAGCAAGGACAAGAGCCAGGCGCACATCGACGCTGGCGCCAAGAAGGTCGTTATTTCCGCGCCTGCCGGCAACGATCTCAAGACCATCGTTTTCAGCGTCAATGAAGACACCCTGACCCCGGAAGACAAGATCATTTCCGCCGCTTCCTGCACCACCAACTGCCTTGCGCCCATGGCCAAGACCCTCAATGATACTTACCCCATCGTGAGCGGCATCATGACCACCGTGCATGCCTACACCGGCGACCAGATGATTCTGGACGGCCCGCACCGCAACGGCGACCTCCGCCGTGCCCGCGCCGGCGCTGCCAACATCGTGCCCAACTCCACCGGCGCCGCCAAGGCTATCGGCTTGGTCATCCCGGAACTGAACGGCAAGCTGATCGGCTCCGCGCAGCGCGTGCCCGTGCCCACCGGCTCCACCACGATCCTTGTGGCGGTAGTGAAGGGCAAGGATATCACCAAGGATTCTATTAACGCCGCGATGAAAGCCGCTTCCTCCGAGAGCTTTGGCTACACCGAGGAGCAGATCGTTTCTTCCGACGTCATCGGCATGCGTTTTGGCTCGCTGTTCGACGCCACCCAGACTATGGTGACCAAGATCGACGACGACACCTATCAGGTGCAGACCGTTGCCTGGTATGACAACGAAAACAGCTACACCAGCCAGATGGTTCGCACCATCAAGTTCTTCTCCGA
>DAOPZY010000012.1:0-78639 GCA_035353615.1 Candidatus Limiplasma sp. | reverse complement strand
CCTTCAAGACTGCATGATGTGGCAGGGGGGCGGCAATTCAACTTGCAATTCACAGATTTTTTACGATGCCACCTCGCGCTTGAAAGATGGCGCGTGATGCGTTATACTGTGTCCACTCGCATTTTGGATCAAAACCTCATGGATCAAGGGAGGTAAGCCGATGCCCACAGACTTGGAGATTGCCCGCGCCGCGACCCTGAAACCGATTGACACAATCGCTCAGGCCGCCGGCTTTTTACCGGATACGCTATCGCCGTATGGCCGGTATATTGCCAAAGTGAACCAACGGGCCTATGCCGACCGACCGGCCCGCGCCAAGCTGGTACTGGTGACGGCCATCAACCCTACGCCTGCGGGCGAGGGTAAAACCACCGTTTCGGTGGCGCTGGCCGACGGCCTCACCGTCAGCGGGCGTAAGGCGATGCTGGCGCTGCGCGAGCCTTCCCTCGGCCCCGTGTTTGGCATGAAGGGCGGCGCGACCGGCGGCGGCTATGCGCAGGTGGTGCCCATGGAAAACATCAACCTGCATTTTACCGGCGATTTGCACGCCATTACCGCCGCCAATAACCTTCTTTGCGCGATGATTGACAACCACATCCAGCAGGGCAATTCGCTGGGGATCGATCCCCGCGCGGTGAGCTTCCGCCACTGCTTGGATGTGAACGACCGCCAGCTTCGCCAGATTGTGCAGGGGCTTGGCGGAGCGAAGAACGGAACCCCCCGCGAGGATGGCTTTGACATTACTGCCGCCAGCGAGGTGATGGCCGTATTTTGCCTGGCCTCTAGCCTTCAGGACCTGAAAACCCGGCTGGGGCGCATTGTGGTGGGGTACACCTTCGCGGGCGAAGCGGTTACCTGCTCGCAGGTAGGCGCGGCGGGCGCGATGACCGCCCTGCTGCGCGACGCGTTTGACCCCAATCTGGTGCAGACGTTGGACGGCACGCCCTGCCTGATGCACGGCGGCCCCTTTGCCAACATCGCGCATGGCTGCAACAGCGTCGCCGCTACCACGCTCGCCCTGAAAATGGCCGATTATGTGGTGACCGAGGCGGGCTTTGGCGCCGATCTGGGCGCCGAGAAATTTTTGGATATCAAATGCCGGATGAACGGCTTATGGCCAAGCGCCATCGTGCTTGTGGCGACCCTTCGGGCGCTCAAGCACCACGGCGGCGCGCCCAAAGCCGGCTTATCCAGCCCAAACCAGACCGCGTTGGAGGCGGGCGTGGCCAATTTGCTGGCCCATGTCCGCAATATCCGCGAGGTGTGGGATACCCCCGTTGTGGTGGCAATCAACCGTTTTGCCACCGACACGGAGGCGGAAATCGCATGGGTGCGCTCGGCGCTCGGTCAACTCGGCGTCGCCTGCGAGCTGTGCGATGGTTGGGCCCAGGGTGGGAAGGGGGCGATCCTTTTGGCAGATGCAGTCTGTCTGGCTGCCGATGGCAACCTCAACCCCGCGCCGCACTTTACCTATGCCGACGATCAGCCCCTGAGCGAGAAGATTACCGCCATTGCCAAGCGCGTTTACCACGCCGGCGGGGTTACGCTGACTGACGAAGCCAAAAAGTCGCTTGCGCGCTTTGAGGCGGACGGGTATGGCCGTTGCCCCGTGTGCATCGCCAAAACCCAGTATTCCATGAGCGATAACCCAGCCCTGTTGGGCGCGCCGGAGGGGTTTGAGCTGACGGTTCGCTCGGCGCGGCTTAGCGCCGGAGCCGGTTTTGTGGTGGCATTCGCGGGCGGCATCATCGCCATGCCCGGTTTGCCCAAGCAGCCGGCCGCTCTGTCCATCGATGTGGACGCAAACGGCGATATCGTCGGCCTGTTTTAGCCGAAAAAAACCGTAGCCGCCTTACCGGGCGGCGAGAGGAGCAGTGTTACCATGCAAAATTTACAAATTGAGCTGTTGCAGCTGTTGCAGCAGGATTGCCGTATGCCGCTGGAAAAACTGGCCGTGATGCTTGGCCAACCGCTGGAAACCATCGCGGCGATGATTGAGGATATGGAAAAGCGCGGCATCATTCTGCGCTACTCGCCCGTCATCAATTGGGATAAAACCGACCGCGAGCGTGTGGAAGCCATGATTGAGGTGCGCGTGACCCCGCAGCGGGACGAGGGCTTCGACGCCATCGCCAAGCGCATCTACCGGTTTGACGAGGTCAAATCCGTTTACCTGATGAGCGGCGCTTACGATCTGCTGCTGCTGGTGGAGGCCCACAGCCTCAAGGAGCTGGCTTATTTTGTCAGCACCAAGCTCAGCGTGCTGGAAACGGTCACCGGCACGGCCACGCACTTTGTGCTCAAGCGCTACAAGAGCGACGGCGTGATCTTTGAAGGGGATGCTCAGGATAAGCGACTGGCGGTGAATCCGTGATGGATTACAGCCACTACTGGAACCCCAACATCGCCGCGGTGCCCAAAAGCGGCATCCGCAAATTCTTCGATATTGTGCAAACCATGCCGGGGGCTATCTCCCTTGGCGTTGGCGAGCCGGATTTCGTCACGCCCTACCACATCCGCAACGCTGCGATCGATAGTCTGCTGGATGGAGAAACCCAGTACACCAGCAACTGGGGCAAGCTTTCGCTGCGCAACGAAATCGCCTACTACCTCCAGCACCGCTACAGCCTGACGTACGATCCGCAAAAGGAAATTCTGGTTACAGTCGGGGCCAGCGAGGGCATAGACCTGGCGCTCCGGGCGCTGCTGAACCCCGGCGACGAGGTGCTGGTGCCGGAACCCAGCTACGTAAGCTACCGCCCGGGCGTTGTGTTTGCCGGCGGCGTGCCCGTGCCGATCAAGACCGACGCCGCGCGCAACTTTGTGCTCACCCCGGAGGAACTGGAAGCCTCCATCGGCCCCCGCACCAAGGCGCTGATCCTGCCCTATCCCAACAACCCGACCGGCGCGGTCATTGGCCGCGAAGCCCTGCAAAAGCTGCGCGATGTGATTGTCAGGCACGATTTGCTGGTGGTGAGCGATGAAATTTACAGCGAGCTTTCCTACGGGGAAGAAGATCATGTGAGCATCGCCTCCCTGCCGGAAATGTGGGAACGCACGGTGTACCTGAACGGTTTCAGCAAAGCGTTCGCCATGACCGGCTGGCGCGTGGGCTACCTGTGCGCGCCCGCGCAGCTGATGGATGTAATCGTGAAAATCCATCAGTACACCATCATGTGCGCTTCCACGCAGGGTCAGGTGGCCGCGGAGGAAGCGCTCAGGCAGGGCCGCGAGGATCATTACGCCGATGTGGAAACTATGCGTCGCAGCTACGATCACCGCCGTCGGCTCATGTTTAACGCGTTCCGGGAAATGGGCCTGTCCTGCTTTGAACCGCTGGGCGCGTTTTACGTGTTCCCCGGCATTGAAAAAACCGGCCTCAGCAGCGAGGAGTTCTGCGAAAAACTGCTGCGGCAGAAGGAAGTCGCCTGTGTGCCGGGCACGGCGTTCGGCGCCTGCGGCGAGGGGCATATCCGCTGCTGTTACGCGACGGCGCTGGATAAGCTGGATATCGCGCTTAAACGCATCGCCGATTTTGTGCATGCCCTGTAATCGTTGGGCTGGGGCGGGCTGGAGCCTTCGGCTCCGGCCCGCTCCGGCCCCCTTTCCGCAGGCAGGGTTTGGGAATGCTGTTCCGTTATCTTTTCGGGGCTGGCAGCCATCCGTTTGCCAAAGCCCCGGCGGAGGGCTTTTCTGCCGCGCGACCTTCCTGCCGACCGACCCACAAAGGAGGTACCTCATGCTTCGAAAGCTTTTCACCTTACTGTTGTTGCTGTGCATGCTCCTGCCCGTCGCGGCTTTTGCGACGGAGGACGAGGAGGACGTTAGCATCGCCGATGTGCTCGGCGTTGAGGATGCCGCCACCGCCGCCCCGGACGCTGCCGTGCCGGATTCCCAGGCGGAAGCGCCGGTCGATCCGGCCGCTCCGGTGTACGAGTTGGACGGTTCCATTGTGCTCAAAATGACCTTTACCGGGGATTTTACCATCGGCGATAACCTGCAAAGCAAAGGCAAATCGATTTTTCAAAAGGAACTGGAAAAGCAGAACAACGATCTGAACTTTCCGTTTAAGAATTTTAAGGATATTTTCGATAACGACAACCTGACGGTGCTCAATTTTGAAGGCACCCTGACCACCGCCGGTCGCAACCCCACAAAGCTGGATAACCAGTTTCTGTTCCGCGCCGACCCTTCCTTTGTGGCCATGCTGCCGGATAACGGCGTGGAGTGCGTTTCGCTGGAAAACAACCACGTACTGGACATGGGGGAGGACGGCCTGGCCGAAACCAAAAAGACCCTGACCGACGCGGGCGTGAAGTATTACTGCGAGAGCGAACCGTTGGTTTTTACCCTGCGCGGCGTGAAAATGGGCATGCTGGCCTATCAGACCTTCGACCAGTACGACCGGCTGTTTACCAAGGTGCCCGAGGACGTGAAAGCCCTCAAGGCGCAGGGCTGCGAGGTTGTGGTGGTCAGTTTCCACTGGGGCGCGGAAAAGGATTATGCCCCCAACGACAACCAGCAGAAAATGGCCAAGCTCACCATCGACGCGGGCGCGGATCTGGTGATCGGGCATCACAGCCACCGCATCAACCCCATTGAGCTGTATAACGGCAAATACATCTGCTATTCGCTGGGCAATTTCTGCTTTGCCGGCAACAGCAAGCCGGATGATATGAGCACCTTTGTGTTCCAGATCAAAATGCGCGTCAAGGACGGCGTTGCGACCAACGACGGCTTCATCATCATCCCGGCGCGGATTTCCAGCAACTCGAAATACAACGATTTTGTGCCAACGCCCTATACCAAGCAGGAGAACATCGAAAGCGTGTTGAGCGTGCTCAAGAAAAACGGGCAATCGCTCACCGGCGCGGTCGAGGAGTACCCGCTCGCGTGGCCGGATGAGGAATAACGCTCCTAACCCCCCCTGAACACCAACGACCTGAAACGGAGAGATGAACGTGGCGTACTGCGCATACTGCAAAGCGCATATCCTGAATCCCGGGCAAAAGTGCCCCAACTGCGGAAGCACAAGGTTCCTCATGGACGACGAACCGCCGCGCGCACCTGAACGGGAAGCGGAACCCAAGGTGGAGTATCACACCGTTTATGTGGAAAAGCCGGTGTATGTGGAGAAACCCGTATATATCCAACAGCCGGTTCATGTGGTGGGAAAAACCATTGTGCGCACCGTATCCGATAAAAGCTGGGTCGCGGCGCTGCTGCTGTGCCTGTTTACAGGCATCTGGGGCTTCCACCGGTTCTACGTGGGCAAGGTTGGCACGGGCGTGCTGTTTTTGCTTACTTGCGGCTGGTGTGGCATCGGCTGGCTGGTGGATATGATCGCCATCCTGACCGGCAGCTTCCGCGATCAATACGGCTTGCCGCTGAGCCATTAGGAGGGAACATGCCCCGTTTATTTGGAAATCAGATTTTGCTCAGGGAATACCGCTCGGAGGATATCGCCGGCATCCGCAGCTGGTCAAACGATCAGGAAACCGTGCGTTACCTGTCCGCGCGGTATTGGATGCCGCAAAGCTATGCCGACGCGGCGGATTTTTTGGAGCATGCCACGCACGCGGCTTCCAACGGCGCGTTTTTTGTGATCGCCGCCCTGGAGGACGAAGCCTATCTGGGTCAGATTGATCTGTACACCATCAACTGGAAGCTCCGCTCCGCTGAAATGGCCATTGTGCTGGGCGCGGAGGCGCGGCGCGGGCAGGGAATCGGCACGCAGGCCATCGGGCTGGTGCTGGAATACGCTTTTTTAACCCTTGGATTGGAGCGTGTGGAACTGGACGTGGCCACCGAAAACAAACGCGCGATTCGTTGCTATGAAAAATCGGGTTTTGTGCTGGAAGGCGTCAAACGCCACGCGTTTATGCTGGATGGGGAGTATACCGATCTGGCGGTGATGTCCGTGCTTTCCGGGGAATGGCGGGCCAGGCGGAAAGCCGCGCAGGCATAAATCAAGCCGGACGCGCGCGTCGCCTTCAATGGGGCGCGCCATGCGCCCGGTTCCATACGGCCTGCGCCCCTTGGCCGGGCTTGGCAAAATGCCTGAACACATCCTATGTCCGCGCTGGCCAGCCGCGGGCTTTTTGCGCGTGGGGATTGACTTTCCCCTGATGTTTCGGATACAATAAATTTTTGCGAGGGTTTGGCAAATCGCCGCCTTGCTATAAGCGCCGCCGACGTGGGAGTTCGTCAGCGGTCGGGAGGTAGAACGGAATGGGCAAGATCGTTGCGAAGTTTGGCGGCAGCTCGCTGTCGGACGCGGGTCAGTTCCGGAAGGTGCGCGATATCCTGCTGATGGATCCGCGACGCGTGTATGTGGTACCCAGTGCGCCCGGGAAACGCTTCAGCAAAGATGATAAAGTGACCGACCTTTTATATGCCGCCTACCGTCAGCACCGCGACGGCGGCGATTGGGAAACCCCCTTTCAACGTATTGAGGAGCGTTACCGGCAAATCGCCGCCGATTTGCACCTTGCCTTTGATCTGGACGCGGAGCTGGCCCGGATCCGTGAGGATATCGCAAACGGAGCCAGCGAGGATTACTGCGCCAGCCGGGGCGAATACCTGAACGGCTTGCTGCTGAGCCATTATGTCGGCTTCCGCTTTTTAGACCCCAAGGCGTTCATTTTCTTTGGGCAGGATGGCGCGCTGGATAGCGAGCGGACTAACCAAACCCTTGAGGCGATTCTGGAAAACGAGCCTAACGCCATTGTGCCCGGTTTTTACGGCTCCATGCCGGATGGCAGCATCCACACCTTCAGCCGGGGCGGAAGCGATATTACGGGCGCGATCGTCGCGCGCGCGGCGGGCGCCGAGGTGTATGAAAACTGGACGGACGTGTCCGGCTTTATGATGGCGGACCCCAGATTGGTTGAAAACGCGAAATCCATCCGCAGCGTCACCTACCGTGAACTGCGGGAGCTTTCCTACATGGGCGCTACGGTGCTGCATGAGGACAGCGTTTTTCCCGTGCACCGCGCGGGCATCCCGACCAACATTCGCAACACCAACGAGCCTGACCACTGCGGCACCCTGATTACCCACAATGCGGACGGTGAAAAAAATCCCTATATCATCACCGGCATCGCGGGCCGCGTTGGTTTTTCGATCATTTCCATCGAAAAAGCGATGATGAACACCGAGCGGGGCTTTGGCCGCCGGGTGCTGCAAGCCATTGAGGAAGCCGGGCTTTCGTTTGAGCACCTGCCCACGGGCATTGATACCCTCTGCGTGGTGCTGGAAACCGCCCAGCTTGCGCCTGTCAAAGAAAAAATCGTGTCCCGCATTATGGAGTTGACCTCCCCGGACACCCTGACCATCCATGACGATATGGGGCTGATCGCCACCGTAGGCCGCGGCATGGTGCATAACCCCGGCACGGCGGCGCGCCTGTTTACAGCGCTCAGCCGGGAGCATGTGAACGTGCGCATGATCGATCAGGGTTCCAGCGAGCTGAGCATACTGGTTGGCGTGGACTGTTGTGATTTTGAAACCGCAATCCGGGCTATCTACAGCGAATTTGTCAGGTAATTTGAACAAAAGGGGGATGGGCAACGCCTGTCCCCTTTGAACCGTAAGGAGCCGCACATGAAACGGGATGTATTGGGGATTCGGGCGTTGGACCGCGCTACGCCGTGGCAGAGCGGCCCGCATCGCTTTTTCTTCTGGCTGTGCGCGGCCTGTCTGGCGCTGTATGTTGCCTATGCCGCCTACCTGAGCCGCAGCAACCTGTTTGTGACGGGTGCGGATACGGCGGCGGCGCTTTTGTGGTTCGCGGCGTTCGCGTGCGGCGCGCTCTGGCTGCTCCTGAAAGTTTCCGGCCTGCGCTTCAACCGCGCCGCGCCGGATGCGCGCGCGAGGCTCAACCCCCGCGTGATGCTGGTGTCCGTAACCCTGAGCCTGCTGATTTTGGCCGTGTACCTGATGGCGGCCTATCCCGGCGGCGTATCGGTGGATTCGGCGGTCCAGTGGACGCAGGCCAGCACGGGGCTGTACTCCAACTGGCATCCGGTTTTTCACACCCTGCTGATCCGGCTGGCATGGCGGATTTTCCCCAGCTACGCCTTCGCGGTGGCGGTACAATGCGGCGTTTTCAGCCTGGCGGTGGGCTATCTGGTGGCGACGCTGTATGCCTGGGGCGTGCGGCTGTGGGCGCTGCTGGCCGTGGAGGCCCTCGGGGTGGCCGCGCCCATCCTTGGAAATACCCTGATGTACCTTTGGAAGGATAACGCCATGACCATCGGCGTGCTCCTCCTGACCGCGCAGACGGCTAATGTCTATTTCAGCCGCGGGGATTGGCTCCAAAAAACTAAAAACGCGCTGGCCTTTGGGGGCGCGTTGGCGTTTACGACGCTGGTAAGGCACAACGCTTTTCTTTTTACGCTGCCGCTTATGGTCACATCGCTTTTGTGCTACCGGGGGCAACTGCGGGGGATGCTCACGGCGGCGGCTACGTTTGTGGCGGCGCTCGCGCTGGTGTGGGGGCCGCTGTATTCGGCGGTGGGCGTAACCTATCCGAGCAATACCGTCGCGGAGGCGATTGGCGTGCCGATGACGGTGATCTGTAACGTACGCGTGCAAAACCCGGCCGCGTTGGACGCGGAAACCCGCTCCTTTACCGAATCCATGGCCGACGATTCCGTTTGGCAAACCTATCGGCTGGACGAGTACAATTCCATCAAGTTTGGCACAGCGCGGGAGGCGGTATCAAAAGCCACGCTTGCGCAAATTCTTCGCATGACGCTCAGCACCGCAAAGGCCGACCCGCGCGGGGCATTCCTTGCGGTCAACGGGGTCACCGATCTGGTCTGGGGGCTGGCGGACGAAGGCGCGGCGAACGTAACGGTGCGCAACTCGGGCGATTTGCCCAGCGTGCCCAGGAAGAACGGCTCGCTCAACCGGATGGGCGCGGCGCTGAAAACGCTGGTTGCCGCGCCGTTTGGGCTTAACGCCGTGGCTTGGGCCTACGGCAACTTGGGCGTATCGTTTCTGGCGCTGCTGGTGCTTTCGCTGCGGGCCTTGCGTGCCAACGGTTCCCGCGTACTGGCGCTTTGCCTGCCTACGCTTTTCTATAACCTTGGCACCATGTGCGTGCTGTGCGGTACGGACGCGCGGTTTTTCTCCTTCAGCCCGTTGCTTTGTACCGTGAGCGCGCTGGTGCTCCTGCGCGATTTGCCGCCGCAGATTTTACCAATGAGGAAGGGAACACCATGACGCTGACCCCGACCATGCTTCTGATTGTGTGCCCGTTGGCTTTGCTGGCGGGCTTCATTGACTCCATCGCCGGCGGCGGCGGAATGATCTCCCTGCCCGCCTACTATCTGGCGGGGCTGTCCCCCGCGCTGGCGGCCGGTACCAATAAGCTTTCCGCCATGATGGGCACGTCGTTGGCGACGGTCAGCTATGCCCGGGCCGGCAAGCTGGATTACCGCGTCGGGGCGCCCGCGGCGCTGGGCGCGCTGGTGTGCAGCGCGCTGGGCGCGCTGCTGATGGCTTCCCTGCCCGCTAACGTGGTTCGCATTCTGGTGCTGGGTTGCATTCCCATAGCGGCCGTATTCACCCTTCGCGGGCGTAAACGGGCCACGCAGCCGACGGTGCATACGCCTGCGGCAACGCGTTGGGTTTCGCTTGCCATCGGTTGCGGCATAGGGTTCTATGATGGGTTGATCGGCCCGGGCACCGGCACGTTTTTAATCCTGTTATTTTTACAAGTGTTTATGATGGAAGAGGTGATGGCGAGCGGAACCGCCAAGCTGGTGAACCTTGCCAGCAACGCGGCCGCGCTGGCCAGCCTGATTGTCACCGGGGACGTGCTGTTTTTGCTGGGCATCCCCGCGGGGCTGTGCTCCATGCTGGGCGCGGCGCTGGGCAGTCGGCTCACCATCCGCAAGGGCGGCAAATTTGTCCGGATCATGATGCTGGCCGTCCTTGGGCTGCTACTTGCCAAAATACTCGCGGATATGGTAGGATAAGCCGATTCCGAATCGGTGTCTGGTACTGAAAGGGGTAAAAGGAATGGCCGATAAACGAGGCGAGATTATGCTCAGCCTGCCCGCGGATAAGGACTTCGTGCTGCTGGCGCGGATGGCTGTAAGCGGCCTTGGCATGCTTGCCGGGCTGGACGTCGATTTGATTGATGACCTTCGAACGGCAACGGACGAATGCTGCGATTGCCTTTTACATCAGCCTGTGCGGGCAGACCGGCTGGAACTTCGCGCGCGCGTGGAGAGCGGCCGGCTTTACTGCTGCCTGAACGCGGTGCGCAGCGGCGGCGCTTCCGATTTGCCGCAAAGCGATCTGGAAATTACCCGGGGGGTGCTGGAGACGCTCATGCCCGACGTTTCGCTGCAATGTGACGCGTGCGGTGTGGGGTCGATCGGTTTCTCCCTTCCGGTATAAAAAGGTTCGGTGGCACAATGAACGACGAACGCTTGGTTCCGATCCTGGAAAGGTATGCTATTACCCGTTCGCCCGCCCTGCGGGACGAGCTGGTCGAAAGCTACCTGCCTCTTGCGCGCGCCGTGGCAAGACGTTTTGAGGGCCGTGGCGTGGAACGCGAGGATTTGCAGCAGGTGGCCAGCATTGCGCTGATGAAGGCAATCGAACGGTTTGAACCTTCGCGGGGTTTCCGCTTTGTTACCTATGCAATCCCCACCATTGCGGGCGACGTGCGCAATTACCTGCGCGATAAGGCTTCCGGCATGCGCGTGCCGCGCGACGCCCGCCAGAAGCTCTTTAAAATGCAACAGATCCGCGAACAGTTTGAGCGGGAAAAGCTGCGCGAGCCAAGCGCGCGAGAGCTGGCCGAGGCGATGCAAATCCCTCCGGACGAGCTTTTAATGCTGTTGGATATGCGCAATCAGACCGACGTGACCTCGCTGGACGCGCCCGTGAGCGATGAAAGCGAAACCGACCTGAGCGCAATGCTGGGCGTGGATGACGACGGTTTTGAACGCGTGGAGCAGGCGCAGTGGATGAGCTGGATTTTAAGCAAGGTGGATGACAAGGAACGCCAACTTTTAACCCTACGCTACCGCGACCGGTTGGGGCAGCGGGAAACAGCCAAGCGGCTTGGCGTATCGCAAATGCAGGTATCGCGGATGGAACGGCGCGTGCTGGCCCGGCTCCGCGCCATTGAGGAAAGCGGCGCGTAAACGAGCCGATCCCACGCCCTCCCCGGTAAATATGCGGATTTTGGTCTGGCCCCGCCTTTGCGGTTCCGCAGGGCGTGGCCGGCATTTTTCAAACGGGGCGCTGAAATCGTTCGCCTTGGATTCGGCTGGAAAGGAGGCGCGCAATGCAAGGCAATGGCATGGACGGGCAGTGGACGCCCGAGCAGGCGGCTCAGTGGCAGGCCATGCAAAGCATGACCCCCGAGCAGGCAGCCCAGTGGCAGGCAATGCAGGGCATGGCGGGCGCAACCACGCAATCGTGGCAGGCCGTAACGCCCGAGCAGGCAGCCCAGTGGCAGGCGATGCAGAGCATGGCGGGCGTAGCCACGCAATCGTGGCAGGCCGTAACGCCCGAGCAGGCAGCCCAGTGGCAGGCGATGCAGAGCATGGCGGGCGTAGCCACGCAATCGTGGCAGGCCGTAACGCCCGAGCAGGCGGCCCAATGGCAGGCGATGCAGGGCATGGCGGGCGCAGCCACGCAATCGTGGCAGGCCGTAACGCCCGAGCAGGCGGCCCAGTGGCAGGCGATGCAAGGCATGACGGGCGCCACGCAGCAGCGGCAGGCGATCACCCCCGAGCAACTGGCCCAGTGGCAGGCGGCTCAGCAAAGCGCGCAGCAGAGGCAACCTGCCCAGTGGGGCAGCCAACCGAACGCCTCCGCGCCCGCCCAACAGAATATGACCGAGGAACAGTGGGCACAGTGGCAGGCCGCCCAATTGGGCATGAGCCCCCAACAGCTTTTGGAATGGCAGGCGCTTCAAAAAGCCAAGGCCGCCGTGAAGGCCAAGAAGGAGAAAAAACAGCGGCGCAAGGAGAAACGAAAGAAGCGCGGTAAGCTGGTACGCATTTTACAGGCAGTTGCCATTGTGGCCATTCTTGGCGGCGCGGCGCTGTTTTTCCTGAACGACATGCGCGGCAGCGGAGCCGCCACCGCCGTGATTGAGCAGGGCACGCTGGGCACCATCTACCGCGGCGACGCGATGATCGTCCGGGACGAAACCGTTTATAACGACGAAGGCGTGCAGAGCATTGAATACAAGGCGCAGGAAGGCAGCGTGGTGTACCGCGGCAACGTGGTCTGCTACGTGTATTCCACCGGGTACAGCAGCAAGGAAATGACCACCCTTCAGGATTACCGCGATCAAATCAAGGATTATCAGGAAACCCTGCTGGCCGGCGAAACCGCGTACGATCAGAAAATGAGCCGTTTGGAAACAGAAGTGGTGCAGCGCGGGCTGGAAGTACGCTCGCTGGTGCAAGGCTCGCGCGGTAATCTGATCAATCAGGAAACCATTCTGGAAACGGCGATTGATCAGCGTCAGAAATATTTCCGCAGCAAGTATTCCTCCGATATGCGCCTGAACCGGCTGTTTGACGACGAAGAAACCCAGCAACAGCGGATCGACAGCTGGATTAAGCAACGCGCCGCCACACAGGAAAGCATCATCAGCTTCTACACCGACGGTTACGAGTTTGCCCTGACCCCGGACAAATTTCAAACCTATACGCCCGCGGAGGTGCGCGCGATGTTCAATGGCCAGAAGCCGGACGTCGCATCCTCCGAACGCGGCAAAACGGATATCTACCGCCTGGTGAAAAAAAACAACTACGCGGTGCTCATGCTCATTAAAGACAGCGTTTGGACACCCGTGGAAGGCACGACCTATAAGCTGATGCTGGAACAGTTTTCCAACACCACGGTAGACGCTCAGGTGCTCAGCTACACGCGTGCCAGCGGGGAGCTGCTCCTGCGTTTGGCGGTGATGGGGGATGTGACGCCCGTGCTCTACATGCGCACGTGCGAGGCGGAACTGGGCGAATACGCCGACGGCCTCATGGTGCCGTCAACCGCGATCTACACCCAAAACGAGCAAAAGGGCGTCGTGCGCATCAACGACGACGGTTCGCAGGTGTTTATCCCGGTGGATGTGGTCGCCAAACAGGGCGACAAGGTGTTTATTTCCGCCATCCAGACGGGCATCCTTGGGAAGGGGCAGACGGTACGCCTGTTCCATTAGGAGGTGGGCATCATGCAGGAACATCATGCGGCGGCCGCGCTGATCGATACCGTATCGGACGCGGCGCTGAGCCGGAATGTGAACGGCGTTTTACAAACGTTGCAGCGCAACCGCTATGGCGAGCAACCGCCGGCCCGGCTGATTGCCGTGACCAAAACGGTTACGCCGGGGGTGATTAACCGCCTGAGCGCCTTCGGTATTCGGGATATCGGGGAGAACCGTGCGCAGGTGGTCCTGCCCAAATTGCCGGAAATTGACCCCCAATTTCATCTACATTGGATTGGCAGGTTGCAAACCAACAAAGTTAAAGATATAATAGAGAAAGTATGGTTGCTCCAATCCCTCGACCGACCGGAACTGGCCGAGGAAGTGGAACGCCGTGCCGATCAGCACGGGCTTGTAATGCCGGCGCTGGTGCAGGTGAATATTGCGGAAGAACCGCAAAAGGCTGGGTTTGCTGTCGGGGATGTCCGTCCCTTTCTTCGCAGGATGGCGGACTTTCATTGCCTGCGGATTCGCGGGCTGATGGCCATCATGCCGCTTACGGAAGACGAAGCGGCGCTGACGGCACTTTTCCGTGGAATGCGCGCGCTGTTTGAACAGCTGCGCGAAGAAGCGACGCCGGGCGTTTTTATGGAGGAGCTCTCCATGGGCATGAGCCATGATTATGCTCTGGCCGCAAAGGCGGGCGCGACCATGGTGCGCGTGGGTACGGCGCTGTACCGGCAGGAATAACCGCCGGCACGGTAAACGCGCGGCATGGCAGCAAGCATTCCAAGCCCGGCGGCTAAGCGGCCGCAATCACGGGCAAAGCAACCATCAAGCCGGGGCGTCGGCCCCGACGGCGTGTATCCGGGGCAAGGCCCCGGCGGCACGATTCGGTCACCGCAGGAGGTACATCGATTGGGTATTTTCCAGAAGGTCAACGGATGGTTGACTGAAAGGGGCGACCACATCGCCCGCGACGGGGATGCCAGCAGAACAGCCAATAGCGCCTACTACGCTTCTTCTGAGGCGGAGCAGGCGTACGGTGGTATGCGCAAACCTGCCGCGGAGGCTTCGATGCCCTCCGATACCCGAACCGCCGGTAACGAAACGGGGCGTTTTTCAGCCGCCGACCGGTTCAGCGCCGATAGCGACAAATACGGCGGTCGCGTGCCATACCGCTCCCAGAAGGATATGCAGGCGGAGGCCGATCAGCAGCGTCAGCAACAGGAAGAACAGGCCCGCCGGCAACAGGTTGCCGCCCAGCAAATGAAACCCCAGCAGGCTTTTGGCCGCGCGCCCGCGCAGGGCTACGCGCAACCGCAGAGCAACATCGTGCAGTTTCCGGGCATGATTCGCGGGCCGGAAGGCAACCTGTACGCGCATGTGGAATACGTGGTGCTTCTGCGCAGCCGTAACGAATGCACCAAGGTGATTGAATATATCAAGGCAAACGCTTCGGTGTTTTTAAACATGGAGTTTATCGCCAACGACAGCGAACGCCAGCGCTGTGTGGATATGCTCAGCGGCGCGGCTTACACGCTTGGCTGTCAGCTGAATAAAATCTCTCAGCGGGGTATTTATCTGATTTCTTCCCCGTCTGTTTGCGTGGTCATTGATCCCGCCATGCAAAAATACGCCACCGCGCCTGAAGCGCAGGGCTATGTGCGGCCGGAGTACGCCGCCTACGGCAACTACCCGTCGCAGGGTTACGGTGCGCAGGCAGGCCCGGGCGCGCGGCCTTCGGGCTATGGCGGCCCCTCGGCGAGCGGCTATGCCGCCGGGGCCAGAACTGCCGCCTATGGCGCGCAGCCGTCTGCGGCCAGTTATAACCCCGGAGCAAGAACATCGACCTACGGTAACGCCGCTACCGCGGGCAATGCCTCAGCGGGCGGGGCCAGAACGGCCGCCTATGGCGCGCAACCGTCCGCCGCGGGGTATACCCCCGGAGCAAGAGCCGCCGCTTACGCTAACCCCTCCGCCACAGCCGGGACGCCAACCGGCGGGAACAGCCCCTCCGCCTATCCTGCGCAATCTGCCGCTTCGGGCTATGCTGCTGGCGCGAGAACCGCAGCGTATCGAACCCAGCCGACCGCAAGCGCGCAAACAGGCGCCTATCAGGCGCAGCCGGGTTTTAGCGCAGGCGCGCAAACGGGCGCCTATCAGGCGCAGCCGGGATTCAGCGCAGGCACGCAAACGGGCGCCTATCAAGCGCAGCCAAGCTTTAACGCGGGCGCGCAAACGGGCGCATACGCGGCGCAAGCCGCCGCAGGGCAGGCTGGTATGGGCGCGCAGACCGGCGCGTATGCCGGCCAGCGTCAGCCGGGCTTTAATGCTACCGCGCAGCCGAAACGCGCAATGCCTGCCTTTGGTATGCAAGGCCCCTTTACCAAGAGCGCCGAGAACAGCGCCGGTCGCTGACCGCCCATTGAACCCGATGCGCCTCGCGGCGCTTGCCATAACGGAAAACCGAATCGGGTAAACATGAAGGATTACAGGAGGGATTACGATGCTTGTCGGATTGTTGAACATCGTTTTTAGCGTATTGATCTTCCTTGTGAGGGTCGCAAGCTGGTTGGTGCTGATCTATGTGATTCTGTCGCTGGTGCTGCCGCAGAATAAGTATACGCTGCTCGTTGGCAAGTATGTGGAGCCGGTTCTTTCGCCAATCCGCGCCTGGCTTGCCAAAACGTTTCCCAAGCTGGAAGGCCTGCGCGTGGACTTTTCGCCGGTGGCTCTGTGGATTATTTTGGAAGTGGCGGTCTGGCTGTTGGGCCTGCTGAAAAACATCCTTCTGTAATGCCGCGTTCAGCCGAACCCCCAATGGAATTTAGCCGGCTGCTGGAACTGGCGGAGCAGGCGGACCGTCAACAACGGTGCCGCTTTACGCCGTTTCTGACCCCGCCGGAAGCGGAACTGGCACTGGCCGCCGCAAAGCGCGCGCGGGTGCTGGTTGACCTGTCCGGCGGTTACGATGGGGCGGAGCGCCGCATGGCCCGCTTTGTTCCGCAGTCGGCAGAACCGGAACCCTACCCCATTGCCGCATTGGAAATTCGCTGGCCCAGGCAGGATGCGCCTGAGCACCGCGACCTGCTGGGCGCGCTGATGGGTTTGGGGATCAAGCGGGCGCGCGTGGGGGACATCACCCTGTTGCCCGACCGGGCCTATCTGTTTGTGGAACGCGCGCTGATGGATCTGGTGGCGCAAAGCCTCACGGAGGCCGGACGCGTCCGGCTGCATGTGCAGGTTGCGCAAACGTTGCCGGAGATGATTGCGCCCGAGGGGGAAACGTTGCACTTTACCGTGCAAACCCCGAGGCTGGACGCGGTGGTGGGCGACGGTTTCCATCTTTCGCGCGGTAAAGCGTCGGAACTGATCGAGGCGGGCGATGTGAAACTGCGACACCAGCCCATGCTTCGGCCCGACGCGCGCGTGGAAATCGGGGATGCGGTTTCCGTGCGCGGATACGGTCGCCTGCAGGTGGAAAACATCGGGGAGCCTACGCGCAAGGGCAGATTGCCGGTCAGCGCGGTGCGGTTCGGATTCAACCGCTCATAACGGATTAGTTTGAAAGGAGCAACATCATGGCCATCACCGTTTCCGATATCGAACAAAAAGAGTTTACCTACAAGGGCGCGGGTTACGACCCGTATGATGTGGATCAGTATCTGGACCAAATCTGTGACGAGCTGGTCGCAATGCAGGACCGTATCGATCAACTGGAAGCCGATCTGGCAAAAGCCCGTCAGGAAGCGGAGGTTGCGGCGAACGCCGTGAAGCCGGTGCAGCCGGAGGTTGTGCGTACGGTTGTTGAGGCGGCTCCGGTTGCGCAAACGTCGCAAACGCTTGAAAATATCCTCCTGAGCGCCCAAAAGCTGGCCGACGGCGCCGTTGAGGATGCCAAGCGCAAAGCGGACGCGATTGTCAAGGAAGCGCAGGATAAAGCCACCAGCCTGATGGACGACGCCAAAGAGGAAAAAGCGACGCTGGAAAAGGGCCTCGAAACGCTCCACACTGCGGCCAACGAATTTAAGAAAAACTTCCTGACCTTGCTCGACGGGCAAAAAGACCTTCTGGAGAGCAATGTTTCGCTGTTTACCGATACCAAAAAAGGATGACGCGTCCATAGCGATGCGCGTAAAAAGGGCCGGAGCGTAATGCTGCCGGCCCTTTTGCGCTGTGTAACTTCGCCCATATGCTGGCTTTTGCCGCCGATGGAGCGCTTTGCCGGCCACCCGGAAATCTGTTTTTGCAAGGAATGCCCCGCACGTCAGGCGGGCGCTTTTCACGCCGAAAACGGACGAATGGCCGGATCGGCGACCCGCATTATTGCGTTTAAGCCACGCTTGTCCCTGACCGCACCGTGGCGACTGCATTCGCCGAACCTGCGGCCCATTGCGATTCGCGGAGCGGCAAGGATAAGGCAGAACATTTTCGCGTGATTGTCGACGTGACCGTGGCAAGCGGTTACCGCAACGCGCTCTCGCCCGGTCGCAACGCGTTCACAGCTCCTTGATAAACAGCAGCTCGGCCGCCTGTCCGGGCAGAATCAGCACCCCCGCGTCGCGGTAACCCAGCTTGCGGTAAAAATGCTGCGCGGTTTCATCGGCCTGCGTGCTGGTCATCACGCGCGTGCGGCCTTCCTGCCGCATCCGGTTTTCCCAATCCTCAACCATGGCGCGCCCCCGGCCTTTTCCGCGCTCGCCCTCCATCAGGCTCAGCAGGTGCATGCAGGGGATTTCGTCCCAAAACATGCCGTAGCGAAGCCAGCCGATCAAGCGTGCGCCCTCAAACGCCATCAGCACATGGCCCAGCGGAACAATGCGGGCCAGGTCGCGCGCGCTCATGCGGCGATCATATTCCAGTAGCTGTGTAATATCCCCCACGGTAGCCAGACGGATGTTGAGCATATGGCCTCCAAACAGGAACCCGCCTCGCAACGGAGGCGGGTACAGTCCGAAACGCGGCAATCCCGAATTTCGGTACGGCTAAGCTTACCACAAACCAGTGTGCGTAACTGTAACAATTTGAAATCCCGAAGGCGGCGGGAGCTAACAAAGCCTCTCCCGCCCGTGAAAATTCACAGCCTTGCCGCCGCCGCCCGGTCCAGTAAAAAGACGACGTTTGGGTGTGTGCGAAGGATGCTGGCTTGCGTCGCTGGGTCAATATCCTCGCGGATCGCCTTGCGGACTGCCTCGGCCTTGTCATCTCCGGTTGCGATCAGCAGCACGCGTTTGGCATTCATGATGCTGCCAACGCCAAGGCTGATCGCCTCGCGCGGTACATCCGCCTCGGTGTCAAAAAAGCGGCGGTTGGCTTCAATCGTGCTTTTGGTGAGGCGCACCACGTGACAGCCGTACACAAACTGATCGGAAGGCTCGTTGAACCCGATGTGCCCATTGCGCCCGATGCCCAGCAATTGCAGATCGATCCCGCCGGCGCGGCTGATGGCCCGATCATACCTGGAGCATTCGGCCGCCAGATCCTCCGCGTTGCCATTGGGCACATGGGTGCTTTCCGGCGCCAAATTCACATGGTCAAAAAGCTGTTCCCGCATAAAGCGGTGGTAGCTGCACGGATGTTCCACCGGCAGCTTGCAATACTCGTCCAGGTTGAAGGTGGTCGCGCTGGAAAAATCGAGCACCCCTTCCCGGTGCATCCGGATCAGCTCCTGATAGGTGGGGATGGGGGAAGAACCGGTGGCCAGCCCAAGAACGGCGGCCGGTTTTTGAATCAGCTGCGCGGCAATCAGGATGGCGGCAGCCTGCCCCACCTGTTCCGCAGAATCGTAAAGATGAACCTGCATACAATCGCCTCCGTCGGGAAGCGCGTTTTGACTTCCCGGTTTCAGTGCTGAGTATAGCAGGCTGGGATAGCATAGTCAATACGTATACTTGTCATATATTGATTTTACTTGCTTTTTACTAAATACGTCTTATCAGATTCTGTAATGTTGCATGAACTTTGCGTCCGCCGGGCATAAGGGGAATTGACCCGCTTGCTCCGGGCTCACCCACTGCGCGGCGGAGTGTACCCGCAGCTGAAGCGGCGGCTCTAGCGGCACGGTGGCAGTCACAAAGGCAAAATGGATGCCATCGTATTCCAGCTCACAGAAAATGCCTGTCGGCGTTACCGTGAGCGCCAATTCCTCCGTCAGCTCGCGCACAAGGCAAGCTTCAAAGCTCTCTCCGGCTTCCCGCTTGCCGCCCGGGAACTCCCACAGCCCTTCCAGCTTGCCGGTGCGCCGGCAAAGCAGCACCCGGCCGAGCGGGTCGCGCACAATACCGGCCGCCACATCCATTCTGCCTGCCCCCCTAAAAATTCCGGGTCATATCATACTGGTCAAAGAAAGCCCGGCGAAAATCGCCAAAACGGTCCTCGGCAATCGCCTGCCGGATGTCTTCCATCAGGCGGATCAGGAAACGCAGGTTGTGAATGCTGGCCAGCCGCGCCCCTGTGATCTCCCCGGCCTTAAAAAGGTGCCGAATGTAGGCGCGGGAAAAGTTCTGGCAGGCGTAACAGTCGCATTCCTCATCCAAGGGCCTGAAATCGTGCGCGTAGGTCGCGTTTTTAATCACCAGCCGACCGTTGCGTGTAAATACGGTGCCGTTGCGGGCAATCCGCGTCGCCAGCACACAGTCGAACATATCCACCCCGCGCAGCACGCCCTCCACCAGACAGTCCGGGGAGCCTACGCCCATCAGATAGCGCGGTTTGGCTGTGCTCATATAGGGCATCAGCGCTTCCAGCATGCCGTACATGATGGGCTTTGGCTCGCCAACGCTCAGGCCGCCGATGCCGTAGCCGATAAAATCCATATCGGTTAGCACCTTGGCGCTTTCGATGCGCAAATCCTCAAAAAACGCGCCCTGCACGATGCCGAAAAGCGCCTGATGGTCGTGCTCGCCGCCCTGCTCATGGTGAGCTTTGCAGCGCGCCGCCCAGCGGTGGGTGCGCTCCATGGCGGCCAGCGCGGTTTCGTGGTCGCAGGGGTATGCGGTGCACACATCGAAAGCCATCATAATGTCGCTGCCCAGCGCATGCTGGATGTCCATGCTCACTTCCGGGGAGATGAACCGACGGCTGCCATCCAAATGGCTTTGAAAAGTTACGCCTTCCTCGCGGATTTTGCGGATGCCGCTGAGTGAAAACACCTGAAACCCGCCGCTGTCCGTGAGGATGGGTCTGGGCCACGCCATAAAAGAGTGGAGGCCGCCCGCCTCCCGGATCAGCGCCTCGCCGGGGCGCAGGTGCAGGTGATAGGTATTGCTGAGGATAATTTCCGCGTTGATTTCCATCAGTTCCCGCGGGGTCATGGCCTTCACGGTGGCAGCTGTGCCCACGGGCATATAAACCGGCGTATGGATATCGCCGTGCGGCGTATGCAGCACGCCGAGGCGCGCGCCGGTTTGTTTGCAGGTTTTTGTAACTTCGTAGGTAAAGTTTGGCATGAGGCTCCTTTCACAGTTGCCGCTGCTCCCTTGCGGGGCGTTGGAGAAACCGGCGCGTGCCGGGTTTGAGAAAACAAAATATCCCCGCCGCAGCGGAGCCGGGTCAAGGGCGTAGCCCTTGTCAGGGCGCAGGGGTGAACCCCGCCCGGGCATGGGGCGGAACCCCAAGCGCCACGCCGCAGCGTATATCCAGTAAGCGAGCGAACAGCCCGCAGGGCTATGAGGCGAGTTGCGATAGCAACCTGTCCGGGTTTTTCGACAGCCTTTGCCGACGCTCCCCTGCCGGGTTTAACGCAGAACTCCCAACACCTGTGCCGCCGCCCAAAACCAAAGCGAGCAAACAGCCCGAAGGTCGCAAGTCGCTGATCAACCGCATTGCGTTCATGCGCCGCGCCGCATTGCTCCTTGGGCACTCGTGACGCTTGCGTCTCATCAGTTACCCCATAAGGCTTCCGATGGTCAAGAGGCTTTGCCCTTGTTCTCCACACGCGCTTTGCCCTTGAACCCGTTCCGCTGCGTCGGCGGCTTTTCGGCAATCTGAGACGGAAGAACCGCTCCGCGTGGGATCAAGCTCTTTGTTGAGCTTCCAAAGCAAAGAGGAAACCAATTCAGTCAAGTTTTACAACCCCTGCTCAAACATATGCGGTTCTTACGACTCAACCGGAGCCGGCGCTGCGTTTTGCGCGGCAAGAAATGCCCCGATCACCTCTGCGTAGGGGTCGAAAGCCTTCCCTTTGGGGCTGCTGATAAACGTCATGGGCGTTTGCTTTGTGGGATGCGTCAGCCGAAGCACCGCGCCCCACAGGGCAATCGGCTCGCCGGGTTCGCCGTGGCCGTACCGTAAATCCTGCACAATCGGATAGCCCGCGTGCGATAACTGCACGCGTATCTGATGTTTTCGGCCGGTTTCAAGGCGGATGTGCATCAACGCTGTGCCGCCTCTGGGGTCTGCCGCAAGGCGCTGATAGTGAAGCGCCGCCTCTTGCGAACCAAGTGTGCCTTGGGGCACACAGCGCACGTTGCCGGTTGCGTCCTCCTTGAGCAACGCGTCCCGGAGCATGCCGGCTTCTCCTAAAGGCGCGCCGCCACGTGGGAAAACGGTACAATCGACCACCGCGAGATATTCACGTTGCATGGCATGCGCGCGAAGCTGCTCGCTCAGCCGCGAGGCCGCCTTGCTGGTGCGAGCCAGCGCGACCAGCCCGCCTACCGGACGGTCCAGCCGGTGCACGCAGCCAAGGTAAACCTCCCCCGGTTTTGCATACTTGGCTTTCAGGTACCTTTTCATTTTATCCAGCAGGCATTCATCCCCGGTGGCGTCGCCCTGTGTGAGCAGGTTGGGGGGCTTTTCCACCACCAGCAGGTGATTGTCCTCATAAATCACGTTACACATCGGGCGTCCAGCGCGCGGTTGCGCCGCAGGGCAGCACGCCGCCGGTAGTAACCGGCAAAGCCAGTTCCTCCGCGACGGTATGGCCGCGACCGGCAAAACAGCGGCTGACAATGTTGGCCAGCACGCCTCCCGCAAAGCCGGTGGTGTAGCCGTTCACCAAAAAAAACACCGGCTGATCCGAAACCGCCTGCACGCATAGCTCCACCAAACCGTACAGCTCGTTTTCAAGCTTCCACACTTCGCCGTTGGGGCCGCGGCCGTAGCTGGGCGGGTCCATCAGGATGCCCTCGTAGCGGTTGCCCCGGCGCAGCTCGCGCTGCACAAAGGCTTTCACATCCTCCACGATCATCCGGGTGCGATCCTCAGGGATGCCGGAAAGGTCGCGGTTTTCCTTGGCCCACTGCACCATGCCCTTGGCAGCGTCCACATGCGTCACATGCGCGCCCGCGGCCGCGCAGGCCAGCGTGGCCGCGCCGGTGTAGGCGAAAAGGTTGAGCACCCGCACCTGTTTGCCGCGCGCCGTTGCCTGGGCAACACGCTCCCGCATGAAGGCCCAGTTCGCCGCCTGCTCCGGGAACAGACCGGTATGCTTAAAGCCGGTCGGGCGCACATAAAATTGCAGATCGCCAAGCGTCATCACCCAACGCTCGGGCAGTTTGCGGTAAAAAGTCCAGTTGCCGCCGCCGGTTTCGCTGCGGGTATACCAGGCGTCCGCCTGTTTCCACAGTGTCGGGTCCGCTTTGGGCCAGATCACCTGTGGATCGGGCCTGCGAAGGATCACGTCCTTCCAGCGTTCCAGCTTTTCACCGTCGCCGGTATCCAGCACTTCATAATCTTTCCACTGGTCACAAAGAAACATAGATTCTCCTTTGCCATCCTGCATAGGGGACGGTCGTTTGGAAACCGACCGTCCAAGGGGGTTGCCGACGGACGGACCGACGGACGGTTGCGGGGTATGGGCGCACCGGAACCGCCACCGTTTGTAAACAGGTTGCGCCCCACGGCCCTGCGCGTTTGTCCGATGGGACGTGAGCGGGCAACTCGCCGCTCGACGGCCTAGCGCGCCCGCTCGATGGGGCGTGAGCGGGCAACTCGCCGCCCGACGGCCCATCGCGTTATCCCGGTGCGTCAGCGTATCGGGTTTGGGCGGTCAGTTCGCCGCCCGCTGAATGCTCAGCACCGCCGTTTTATCGTTGATTTCCCAGGTTTGCGTATAAGCGCCTTCCGCCGCGTCGGCCGGCTCCATGGAAAGGGCGAGCACGCTTTGCATCATAAACGGTTTTCCGGCCTCGATCACGCGGGAAAGCTCCGCGTCCGCCGCGTAGGTCACTGTAATGCGGTCGGTCACGGCAAAATCCGCGTCCTTGCGCATGGTTTGCAGCTTGCTGATCACCTCGCGCTGGTAGCCCTCGGCCACCAGATCCGGGGTCAGGTTGCAATCCAGCACCACGGTCAAATCGCCCTCCATTTGGGCGGCGAAGCCGGGTTTGTGCACCGCTTCAGTCAGCACATCGTCGCTGGCGAGCGAAACCTCGGTTTCCCCAAGCGTAAAGTTGACCGTTTCGCCGCGGTTAAACGCGTCCACCACGTCGTTGCCGTCCGCCTGCTTGAGCCACGCGCCAATGGACCCCAGCAGCTTTCCGTATTTCGGCCCAAGGGTGCGCATTTGCGGTTTTAAGTTGTAGGTGGTAAAGGCGCGCGCATCGTCGGTGAAGATCACGCGCTTCACGTTCAGCTCGTCGGCCGCAAGGTCCACAAACGCCTGCTCAAACCGGGTGCCCTTGATGTACAAGGCGGCCAGCGGTTGGCGCACTTTCAGGTTGGCCGCGTTGCGGCAGGCGCGTCCGAGGCTCACCACGCCCAGCAGCGATTCCATCTGGTTGTTCAGGCTTTCGTCAATCAGGCTTTCGTCCGCCGTGGGGAACAGGCACAGATGCACGCTTTCGGGCGCGTCCGCGTCAACGGAGCGCACGAGGTTCTGGTACAGATCCTCGCTCATGAAGGGCATAAACGGGGCGATCAGCCGGGCGAGGGTGGTCAGCACGGTGTAGAGGGTGGTAAAGGCAGCTTCCTTGGTGTCGTCCATGCCTTTACCCCAGAAGCGCTCGCGGCCGCGGCGCACGTACCAGTTGCTCAGCTCCTCCACAAACGCGGCGATGGCGTTAGCCGGCTCCGGAATGCGGTAGTGGGTCAAATCGTCGTCCACCTGCCGGATCAATTGGTTGAGCTTGCTCAGGATCCACCGATCCATCAGCGTCAGCTTCACATGGGCCAGATCGTGCTCCTTGGGGTTAAAATTGTCGATGTTGGCATACAGCACAAAAAACGCGTAGGTGTTTTGCAGCGTGCCCATAAACTTGCGCGGGCCTTCGTTGATGGCTTTTTCGCTGAAACGGCAGGGCAGCCACGGCGCGCCTGCGGTGTAGAAATACCAGCGCACGGCGTCCGCGCCCTGCTTGTCCAGCACCGACCACGGGTCCACCACATTGCCCAGATGCTTGCTCATTTTTTTACCGTTTTCATCCTGCACGTGACCCATCACGATGCAGTTTTCAAACGGGGATTGGTCGAAGATGGCCGTCCCGATCGCCATCAACGTATAGAACCAGCCGCGGGTTTGGTCGATAGCCTCGCTGATAAAATCGGCCGGGAAACGTTTGTCAAAGGTATCCTTGTTTTCAAAGGGATAGTGCCATTGGGCGAAGGGCATGCTGCCGCTGTCGTACCAGCAGTCGATCACCTCGGGCACGCGGCGCATTGGTTTGCCGCATTCCGGGCAGGCGATTTCCACCGCGTCGATGTAGGGGCGGTGCAGCTCAATATCAGCCGCGACGGGGGCCGTGGCAAGCTCGCGCATTTCCTGCCGCGACCCGATCACGTGGATGTGCCCCTCCTCGCAAACCCAGATGGGCAGCGGCGTGCCCCAGTAACGCTCGCGGGACAGGCCCCAGTCCACCACGTTATCTAAAAAGTTGCCAAAGCGGCCTTCCTTGATGTTATCCGGCATCCAGTTCACGGTGCGGTTGTTGCGCATCAGCTGGTCGTGCAGGGCTGTCATCCGGATAAACCATGTGGAACGCGCGTAGTACAACAGGGCCGTATCGCAACGCCAGCAGAAGGGGTAATTGTGCGTGAAGGGAAGCGCCGCAAACAGCAGACCGCGCGCTTTCAGGTCCGCCAGAACCTTCTCGTTCACTTCCTTGGTGGGCTCGTTTTCCCACGGGGTGCCTTGGATAAATTTGCCCTGCGTGTTTACCAGCTGCACAAAAGGCAGGTTGTTGTCGCGGCCCACGCGCGCGTCGTCCTCGCCAAACGCGGGGGCGATGTGCACAATGCCCGTGCCGTCGGTCAGCGTTACATAGCTGTCGCAGACCACATACCAGCCCTTTTCGCGCGGGTAGGTAACGCCGTCAAACCGGTATAGCTGCTCGTATTCCATGCCGCACAGCTCGCTTCCGGGCATGGTTTTCACCACTTTGCCTTCGTGCGCTTTTTCCCCGAAAACCGTATGCACCAGCGCCTCAGCGAGGTAGTAGGTTTCGCCGTCCACCGCAAACTCAGCGTATGTTTCGGCGGCATTTACGCATAGCGCCACGTTGCTGGGGAGCGTCCAGGGTGTGGTCGTCCACGCGAGAATATACGCGTGCTCGCGGCCTTTCACCTTAAAGCGCACAAATGCGGAGGTGTCGCTGACCTCCTTGTAGCCCTGCGCCACCTCGTGGCTGGACAGCGCCGTGCCGCAGCGCGGGCAGTAGGGCACCACTTTAAAGCCCTTGTAGAGCAGGCCCTTTTTCCAGATTTCCTTCAGGCTCCACCATTCGGATTCGATATAATCGTCATGGTAGGTTACGTAGGGGTTCTTCATATCCGCCCAAAACGCGACCCGGTCGGACATATCCTCCCATTCGTGCTGGTATTTCCACACGCTTTCCTTGCACTTTTTGATGAACGGCTCAATGCCGTATTTTTCGATAGCGGGCTTGCCGTCCAGATGCAGCTGCTTTTCCACTTCCAGCTCCACCGGCAGGCCGTGGGTATCCCACCCGGCTTTGCGCAGCACATCCTGCCCCTTCATGGCATGAAAGCGCGGAATCAAATCCTTGATGGCGCGGGTTTCGATATGGCCGATATGCGGGCGGCCGTTGGCCGTGGGCGGGCCGTCAAAAAAGGTGAAACGCTCGTGCCCGTCGTTGCAGTGAAAGGATTTTTCGATGATCCCTTCCCGCTTCCAAAATTCCAGCACGCTTTTTTCCCGGCTTACAAAATCCAAATCTGTCGAAACCTTCTGATACATGCCATTCCCTCCAACCAGTCCAATTTTCGCATGGGCAGAAAAAAACCGCCCCGAACGGGACGGAAGATTACTTTCCGCGGTACCACCCATTTTGACGGAGCAAAACGCGCCGTCCTCTTGCCTGCCCTGTAACGGGAGCGCCCGCAACACCCTGAGGCTAAGCCTTCAGGTGTTTTGCTCAGGGGTGATCTGACCGCGCGCCTCGCCTCCCGGCTCACACCGTCCCGGGTTCGCTTGGGCTGGGTAACGCACGTCCGTCCCCGTCATCGCATGGGATAACCGCCGTGGCGGCTATCCCAATCATTATACTGTCAGGCGGTTGAAATGTAAAGAGGTGGCAGGAAAAAACGGCCCGTGGGCCGAACCCTTGCGGGAGGGGTCGAGCGTTCGCCCCCGAACCTTTCCACCACCGGAGGGCCTATGAAACTGGAAACCCTTGCGGCGCGCACCGAGCCGCTTTTGCCTATCCTGCGCTGCCCGCTGTGCGGCGCTGCCTTCGCGCTTTCGCAGGGGCGAAGCCTTTTATGCGCAAACGGCCACTGTTTTGACCTGTCCGCCAAAGGCTACATCAACCTGGCGCCAAGCCACAACCAAGCTGCCGAGAAGTACGACGCGGAGCTGTTTGCCAGCCGCGCGCGCGTGTTTGCGGACGGCTTTTACACCCATGTTGCAAAAGCGGTTACCGAAACGGCCGCGCGCTATGCCGCCCTGTCGGCAGCCTCCGAAAACGGCGCGGCGGGCGCCCGATTGGCGCTGGATGTCGGGTGCGGCGAAGGTTATTATGCCCGCGCGCTTGCGCGGGAACTGCCCGGGCTGACCGTTGTGGGGGCGGACCTCAGCCGGGATGCGCTGATCGCCGCAGCCCGGCAGGCGAACGGCATCCACTGGCTGGTTGCGGACTTGACGCGTTTGCCCATGACAGACGCGTCGGCCACACTTTTGCTGGATGTGCTGACCCCGGCGGATTACCGGGAGTTCGCGCGGGTGCTTGCCCCCGATGGGGTGCTGCTGAAAGTGGTGCCCGCCGACGATTATCTGGCGGAAATCCGCCTCGCTGCCGCCGGTATGCTGCGCGGCGGGTCGTTCAGCAACGCGAGGGTGGTGGAGCATCTGGAGCAGCATGCTCAGGTGCTGGAACGCCGGCATGTGCGGCGCACGCTGCCGGTTACGCCGGAACAGGCGCGGGCTTTTACCCGCATGACGCCCATGACCTTTGGCCTGTCGCAGGCGCAGCGGGACAGTATCACCTTTACGGAAATTACGGTGGCGATGGAGCTGCTGGTATGCCGGCTGAGCCAACCTGACGGTTCCGCCGCCCCGTGACGCGTGGCTGGCCGAGCGTGATGGCCGCGCAGCGTTACCTTCAGGCCGCCAGTCTCCGCATCCCAATGTGAAGGCGGGCTACGGGCGCGCGGAAACCAACCCATGGCCGTTAAAGGACTTTTTTGCCGCAGGGAGAATATTTTGGGTACAGTAACTGAATGCAATTCGGGAGGGATCGTCATGAATCTGCTGTTTAAGGGCGGTACGGTCGTCACGGCGGAGGCGATGTTCAAAGCCGATGTGCTGGTGCGCGGCGAAACCATTGCCGCCATCGGTGAAAATCTTCGGGAGCCGGGCGCGTATGCCGTGGATGTGAAGGGGAAACTTCTGCTGCCCGGCGCGATTGACGCGCACACCCATCTGGAATGCGTGTGCTCGGGGATCGATACCAGCGATGATTATGCAACCGGCACGCGCGCGGCGGCCTGCGGAGGCACCACCACTGTGATCGATTACCTGCTGCAGGAACGCGGTGAGCGCCTGCCGGATACGCTGCGCAAACGGGTGGCGATGGCAACCCCAAAAGCGGCGGTCGATTTTGCCTTTCACATTGGCGTGAGCGACCTGAGCAGTCCGGAATTGCTGGCCTCCGTCGGGGACGCGGTCGCGGAGGGCGTCAGCAGTTTTAAAGCCTATATGGTGTACGATTTTGGGCTGGACGACGGCCAACTGTACGCCCTGTTGCAGGAAACCGCCAAGGTGGGCGCGCTGACCACCGTGCATGCCGAAAACCGGGGCTTGCTGAACGAGCGGGTGAAAGCATACCTTGCCGAAGGGAAAACTGAGCCTTGGTGGCATTACATGAGCCGGAACGAGGCGGTAACCGCCGAAGCCAACCGGCGCGCCATCGCGCTGGCCAAGGCCGCCAACGCACCGCTGTATCTGGTGCACCTGACCGATGAGGATGGCGTTGCCGCGGTTACCGAAGCTCGGGATCAGGGCTTGCCGGTGTTTGCGGAAACCTGCCCTCAGTACTTAAACTTTACCAACGATGTGTATTGCGAGCCGCGCGGGCAGGATTACATCTGTTCTCCCGCCATTAAGGGCCGGGCCTCCCAACAGGCGCTGTGGGCGGCGCTCCGCAGGGGCGATATCCAGACGGTCGCGACCGATCACTGCCCCTTTACCCGCGCTGAAAAGGATTACGGGATTCGCCTGCCGGATGGGCGGCCCGGCAACTTTACCACGGTCCCCAACGGTTGCGACGGAATCGAAACCATGTACCCGTACATGCTCACGCAGGCAAATCTGGGCAGGATCAGCTTCCCGAACGCGGTTGCCGTTTGCGCGGCCAACCCGGCCAAGCTGTTCGGGCTTGGGGACCGAAAGGGCGCGCTTCGCCCGGGGTTGGATGCGGATTTGGTGGTGTTTGACCCCAAACGGGACGGGATTGTGCGCGCAACGGAGCTGCACGGCCATTTGGACCATACCATCTGGGAAAACACGGCCCTGCACGGGCGCATTACCGCAACTTGGCTGCGCGGGAGCCTTGTGTATATTGGTAACCGGTTTGTGGGCCAAAAGGGCGGCGGACGCTTTCAGAAGTGCCTGCCGGTCGCGTTCGATTCCTCCGCTTTGGCGTGAGCGGAAGCAGAGCGCCCATCCCGCTTGCCGGCGGCTGACCGTTCAGCGAAAAAGGGTTTCCGTTTGCTTGTCGCTTGGGGAGGGCTTCACGGCTGCAAGGTTCGCCCTGCGGCGGGCCGTTAACCCGGCGTGGATGGATCGGCCTTCAAAACAGCGCGTTGAAAGCGCCGATGGCTGTTTTCCGCGGGCATGCCCGCCAAGTCATTGAACCGAAGAACATCAGGGAGGGTTTGAATCATGAGGATAACCGTGCTGGTGGGCAGCCCTCGCAAGGGCGGCAATACCGAAACCCTTGCGGACGCTCTGATTGCGGGCGCGCGTTCGGCGGGCGCGGAGGTGGTTAAGTTTACGGTGCGGGGTAAAAAGATCGCGCCTTGCGTCAATTGCGATTATTGCCAAACCCATGACCGGTGCGCCATTGACGACGATATGCCGGAGGTTTATACGCTGCTCAGCAATACCGACGCGCTGGTGTTTGCTAGCCCGGTGTATTTCTATAACCTGTCCGCGCAGTTAAAGGCGCTGATAGACCGGCTGTACAATCCCGTGCGCGCCCGTTTCCCCATCCGGTATACGGCGCTGCTTTCCGTTTGCGCGGACGATACCCAGCGCGCCTTTGACCCCATGCGCGCGACCATTGCGGCCATCGAGGATTATTTGGGTTGGAAACGCCTCGGCGAAGTCACGGTGGATCACCTTGAAAAGAAAGGCGATATCGCCGGGCATGAGGCATTGGCTCGGGCCACCGCGTTGGGGCAGAAGCTGGCCAGCGCCGCGCTGTAAACCGCCGCCGCCCCGTCGCGCGTCGGCGTTTAACCGGTTTAGCGGCGCGGCAGAACGCCGGCGCGTTGCTCCCCGCGCTAAAGCAACTGTCGCAGCCCGGCTTTTCACGCCCGCTTGGCTTATGGGATCAGCGCCGGGCCTAGGTTTGGCTGTAACGGTATTTGCGGAATCAGCCATCGGCAGGCAAAATGGGTTTTCTGTACGCGAGCCGGCAAACCGGACGGATCACCCCCGGTTTGGACGGTTCCTGAGCATCACAGCCGACAGCGTGGGGCGTCGCCTTCAGGGCCCGCCCCATTTTGCTGGGCTGTAACACTCTCGCAAACGGCTTGAAAAACAAGGCGGATACATGCTATAATCAAAAGTGGCGTATTACGCCGCGATTTTGGCGGAGGGTATCCACCGCCTGACTTGAACAAAGGAGAATAAAGCATTGGCTTTCATGGATTTGATTAAATCATTGCTTGGGCAGAGCAATGAGCATGAGGTGAAGCGCCTGCAAAAAATCGCGGCGCAGGTATTGGACAAAGAGGCGGAGTACCAATCGCTCAGCGATAGCGAGCTGAGGGCGAAAACCGCGGAATTTAAGGGCTTGGTTCAGGGCGGCATGACCCTGGACGAGATTTTGCCGGACGCGTTCGCGGCTTTCCGCGAAGCCGTTTGGCGTGTGGATGGAAAGCGCCTATTCCCCGTGCAGATCATGGGCGGCATCTGCCTCCATCAGGGCCGGATCGCCGAAATGAAAACCGGCGAAGGCAAAACCCATACCGCGACGTTGCCCGCCTACCTCAACGCCCTGACCGGCGAGGGCGTGCACATCGTAACCGTGAACGATTACCTCGCCAAATTTCAGGGCGAATGGATGGGCAACATCTTCCGCTTTATGGGCATGGATGTGGGCGTCATCACCCATGATATGGACAACCTTCAGCGCCGGGCCGCCTACGCGTGCGATGTAACCTACGGCACCAACAACGAGATGGGCTTTGACTACCTGCGCGACAACATGGTCATCCGCGAGGCGGATATGGTGCAGCGCGGCCATGTGTTCGGCATCGTGGACGAGGTGGACTCCATCCTGATTGACGAGGCGCGCACGCCGCTGATTATCAGCGGGCAGGGCGATCAGTCCACCGACATGTACGAGAAGGCGGACCGGTTTGTGAGCCGCCTGAAGAACGAGGACGATTACACCGTCGCGGAAAAGGAAAAAGCCGTCAGCCTCACGGAGCGCGGCATCGACCTTGCGCAGCGTGCCTTTAACGTGGAAAACATCGCCGATCTGGATAACGGCGATCTGTACCATTACATTTTGCAGGCCCTCAAAGCCCACGCCATGATGAAACGCGACGTGGATTATGTGGTGCAAAACGGCGAAGTTGTTATTGTGGATGAGTTTACCGGCCGCCTGATGGTGGGCCGGCGTTACAGCGACGGGCTGCATCAGGCGATCGAGGCCAAGGAGCATGTCAAGGTCAACCGCGAAAGCAAGACGCTGGCGACCATCACGTTCCAGAACTATTTCCGCATGTACCAGAAGATCAGCGGCATGACTGGTACCGCCAAAACGGAAGAAGCGGAGTTTCAGGGCATCTATAATCTGGACGTGGTGCAGATACCCACCAACATGCCCATGATCCGGCAGGATGCCAACGACGTGGTGTATAAATCCAAAAAAGGCAAGTTTAGCGCCGTGGTGGAGGAAATCGTCAAGCGCCACGCGACCGGCCAGCCCATTCTGGTGGGCACCGTCAACGTGGAAACCAGCGAAATGCTCAGCCACCTGATTGACATGCGCGGCGTTAGCCATGAAATTCTCAACGCAAAGAACCATGCTCGCGAGGCGGATATCATCGCGCAGGCAGGCTCGGTGAACGCGGTCACCATCGCAACCAACATGGCCGGGCGCGGCACGGATATTCTGCTGGGCGGCAACCCAGACTATCTGGCCCGCCGGAAGATGCGGCAGGATGGGCTGACCGATGAGGTCATCATGGAAGCCGTCGGCCACAACGAGGATGTAGCCCCGGAGGTTTTGGCGGCTCGCGAAACCTATAACCGCTACTTTGCCGAGTTTAGAAAGGAAACCGACGCCGAGCACGAGCGCGTGATGGCGCTGGGCGGCCTGCACATCATTGGCACCGAACGCCACGAAAGCCGCCGGATCGACAACCAGTTGCGCGGCCGCGCTGGCCGTCAGGGCGACCCGGGCAGCACGCAGTTCTTCATCAGCCTTGAGGATGATGTGATGCGCCTGTTCGGCAGCGAGCGCATCGCCCCGATGATCGAACGCCTTGGCATGGGGGACGATCAGCCGCTGGAAGCGGGCATGCTCACCAAGCAGATCGAGGCTGCGCAGAAGCGCATTGAGGGCCACAACTACGATATCCGCAAATCCGTGCTGGAATACGACGATGTGATGAACAAACAGCGCGAGCTGATTTACGGCCAGCGTCACGATATCTTAAAAGGCGATAACATGCGCGAAACGGTCATTTCGATGGTGCATTCCATCATCGATTCCACCGCAGAGCGCAACTTTACCGGCGAAAGCAACGCCGATTGGAGCCTGGACGAGGCGAGCGAATATCTGGAACGTCTGTGCCTGAAACCCGGCACACTTGCCAGCCACACCGCCGAAATTCAGCGCATGGGCGAGCCGGAAGAATTGAGCAAGGTGCTCCATGCCGACGCGGACGCGTTTTATGCCGAGCGGGAACAAACACTGGGCGAGTTGGGCATCGATATGCGGGAGTTTGAGCGCGTGGTGCTGCTTAACGCGATCGACCGGCACTGGATGGACCATATCGACGCCATGGACGATCTGCGCGATGGCATTGGCCTGCGCGCGTACGGCCAGCGCAACCCCGTTCAGGAATATCGGCTGGAAAGCTACGATATGTTCAACGATATGGTGCACATGATCCGCGAGGACACCGTACGCCGGCTTTTCCAGGCCCGTGTGGAACGTTTGCCCGAACGGCAGAAAACCGTGGACGTGAGCAAAACGCAGGCCGGGTTTGCCGGCGGCGAGCCGAACGCCAACGGGCAGGCCAAACAGGGCGGCGCGCCCGCCAATAAAAACCAGCCCGGCGCGGTAGGCCGAAACCAGCCCTGCCCCTGTGGCAGCGGTAAAAAGTATAAACACTGCTGCGGTAAAAACGCCTGAACCCCAGTTTGGCAGCGCGCAAACCCACCGTAAGCGCGCTGTCTTTTCATCCCCCGGGTTAAGGCTTTTACGGTTTTCTGCGCTTGGACGGCGAGCGCCCCCCGAAACCGAGGGGTTCCGGGCAATTTAATGAAATTGCATTATTTGTACGCAGCGCGGTCAAACGCGCGTGCAGATTCAACGGGGGAGCTTGATCCCCCGCAGGTTCCAGGGGGCGGCGTTCCCTGGGAGGAGAGGAGCCATATGGTCGATACCGAACGGTACCAACAGGAATTGGACGCGTTGCGCGAAACCATCGCCAAAGCAAGCGATGCGCTGAACCTCGCCGGCATGGAGGAGGAGCTCGCGGAACTGAAGGAAGAAATGAACGCCCCGGAGTTTTGGAACAATCTGGAACGTTCCACAACCGTTACCCGGCATGCGCGCCACATCGAAAGCAAAATCGAGCATGTTCAGCGCCTGAACGCCCGCTGCGAAGATGTGGAAGCCATGCTTTCGCTGCTCAAGGAAGACGCGGACGAGGAAATCGCCAAAGAATGCGAAACCGAGATTCAGGCGTTGCGCACGGACGCGGACGCGCTGGAGCTGGAAACCCTCATGCGCGGCGAGTATGACGATTGCAACTGCGTGCTCAGCCTGCACGCGGGAGCCGGTGGCACCGAGGCGCAGGATTGGACGCAGATGCTTTTCCGTATGTACACCCGTTATTGCGAGCGCATGGGCTTCAAGGTGACTATTAACGATTTGCTGGACGGCGACGAGGCTGGCATCAAAAGCGTTACCTTTCAGGTGGAGGGGGACAACGCTTACGGCTACCTGCGCAGCGAGCGCGGCGTTCACCGGCTTGTGCGCATCAGCCCGTTTGATTCCAACGCCCGCAGGCACACCAGCTTCAGCTCGCTGGATGTGGCGCCAACCTTGCCCGAGGATGACAAATTCGAAGTCAACATGGAGGAGGTGCGCATTGACACCTACCGCGCCGGCGGCGCGGGCGGGCAGCATGTTAACCGCACCGATTCCGCGGTGCGCATGACGCACATCCCCACGGGCACAGTGGCGCAATGCCAAAACGAGCGCTCGCAGGTGCAAAACCGCGAGGTTTGCCTGCAAATCCTGAAAGGCCGCCTGATGGAGCTTCGCATGCGCGAGAAGGAAGAACAGATGGCGGATATCAAGGGCGAGCTGAAAAAGATCGAGTGGGGCAGCCAGATTCGCAGCTATGTTTTCCAGCCCTACACCATGGTGAAGGATCACCGCACGGGCTTTGAAAGCGGCAATGTGGATGACGTGATGGACGGTAACCTTTCCGGCTTTATCACCGCATACCTGAAAATGCAGTAAACCGGAGCCGCCAACATCCCGGCCGGATGAAAGGAAGCGATCCTCACGGCGTTTCGTCCGCATGGGCAAAAGAATCAAATTCCGCCGGGAAAAGGGCCTGCGCAGCCGGGGCCGAAGCCCGGCCCGTCAACCGCGAAGCGTCGGCCCGCTTTTTTCGCCTCCCTGCTGGCGGGGTTCCTGCTGGTTACGGTTGCCCTGTTTGGGTCCGTGGCAGGCAACGCTTTGCGGGAAAGCCTGTTTCAGGCGGCTGTTAACCGGTATGTCGTGGGGCAAAGCATCCTGAACCAACGGGACGGCGATGCTTTCGCGCAGGCTACAATCCGCTACCTGACCGGGCAGAACGCCGACTGGAACCCAACGGTAACCGTGGGGGACCATACCGTCCAAATATCGGACGCTTTCAGGGCGCACATGGCGAACGTAAAACGCTGGATGCACTATGCCCAGCTCCTGCTTCCGGCGGCCGCGGTGGTCCTGCTGCTCTGGCTGTGCTGGCTCATCCTGAGCGGATCGGGCGTCGGAAGGCGCCGGTTTTCCATGGGCGGTTATGTGACGGGCGTTTCATTGCCGCTGTGGATGGCGGTTGGCATCGGGGCTTGGGCTTTGCTGGATTTTAACGGCCTATGGGGCTGGATTCACCGCATTGCGATTCCGGATGGCATATTCAGCATTCAGGATGAAATCATGCAGCTTTTCCCGGTGGAGGTGTTTTCCAGCTATCTGCAACCGGTAGCGATCACCTTTGGGCTTTGTGTGTTTGGGCTTTTGGCATTGCCTGCCGTGTTGGTTTGGCTGACCCGGCGTTTGGCGGCGAAGCGCAGCCGCCCCACAACCCCGGGCGAAAACTGTTAAGCCTGCATTCCGCATACGGATTGAAAGCGCTGTTGTGATGTCGCTAAAAAGAGTGCGCGCTTTAACCCGATGCGGTTCGCCCGCTCCCGACCGCGTGTCGGAATCCTTTGAAACCGAGGCAATCATGAGCGTAACAGAACTGTGGCAGCAACGGATGGAAGCCCTGCAAATCAAGCGTACGGTGCGGATTCTGGCTTTGGAATCCAGCTGTGACGAAACGGCGGCCGCCATTGTGGAAAACGGGCGCACCCTGTTGAGCAGCGTTATTTTTTCTCAGGTGGACGTTCACGCCCTCTACGGCGGCGTTGTGCCGGAAATAGCGAGCCGCGCCCACGTGGACGCGTGCGACCGCGTTATCGACCGCGCCCTTGCGGAAGCGAACCTTTCGCTTACGGAGATCGACGCGTTGGCCGTTACCTATGGGCCGGGGTTGGTGGGGGCGTTGCTCACGGGCGTCAGCTGCATGAAGGGGCTTAGCTATGCAACCGGTCTGCCGCTGATTCCGGTGAACCATATTGAGGGGCATGTGAGCGCCAATTACCTGAGCACGCCAACTTTGACCCCGCCCTTTATTTGCCTTGTGGTCAGCGGCGGGCACAGCCATCTGGTGCGCGTGGAGGATTACGGGCAATATACCCTGATGGGGCAAACGGTGGATGATGCGGCCGGCGAGGCGTTTGACAAGGGCGCAAGGGCGCTGGGCATTCCCTACCCCGGGGGGCCGTTGCTCAGCAAACTGGCGGAGGGCGGCGATTCCGCCTACCTCAAATTGCCCAAACCGAACCCGGAAGGCCGGTATGATTTCAGCTTCTCCGGGCTCAAAACAGCCTTCATCAACGCTTGCCACAAGCTGGAACAAAACGGCGAGCCTTTGCGTAAGGCGGATTTGGCCGCTTCTTATCAGAAGGCGATTGTGGACAGCCTGTGCGAGCGCACGCTGCTGGCCGTTCGGGAAAGCGGGCTATCTACCCTTTGCCTGGCGGGGGGCGTGAGCGCCAATACCCGGCTTCGGGCGCAGATGGCGGAACTGGCGCACAGCGAAGGGTTTACGCTGTGCATGCCGGAGCTGGTTTTATGCACCGATAACGCCGCCATGATCGGCAGCGCCGCTTATTATCGCCTTCGCAGGGGCGAATTGGCGGGGCTAGCCTTAAACGCGGTGCCATCGCTGGCGCTGATCCCCACCCGTTAGCCGGGGAGACTGCCGGCGCGACCGACACCCTGAATGTCGATGACGTTTCACAATGGGCGGATACGACCCGAATGCAACATATTCAACCGAGGTGACATGCTGTGGGATTGCTCTGTAAGCTTTTGGGACACCGGTGGGATGGCTGCCGCTGTGTGCGCTGCGGTCAGACGAACGATAAAGGCCATCGCTGGGTGGAGACGGATGGCAAATGTGAACGCGCCTGTTCGGTTTGCGGACGAACGGAAACCGTGCCCTGCACTTGGTTTCACTGCCGCTGCGAACGGTGCGGAGCTTTGCGTGACGAGCACCATCTGTGGCTGAAAAAAACAGCCTGCGAGCAGGTGTGCCGCGTTTGCGGCAAGGAACGGGAAACACACGATTGGCGGCATGCGGATCGCGGGCTGGATCGGTGCGCGGCATGCGGAAAAACGCATCGCCTGAGCGCGGAAGAAATCGCCAGGCGGGATGAGGAATACTCCTCAGTGGATGATTACCTCGAAACCGTCGAGGATACGCCGGATTATCCGCCGGAACCGGACTGAGAAAGCTACGTTGCCGCAAACCCGATCAGCAGCGGCGCTCATGGGCCTCGCGGCTGGTCTTTGCAATCGGGGGCGGTTGGAAGCTGAGGGACGCAATCGAACGGATTGGATGTGAAACGCCCCGCTGATGCAAACCGGTGCACGGTTTGAAAAAGCGGGGCGTTTCGCTGTGTTTTGATGCGGTGCTTTGCGTGGCGGGTTTGATAACCTTCCCGTTCCATTAGGCGGGAGGGTTGGCAGGCGTATCCGTTGACGTGAACAAACGCCTTTCGATTTAAGCATCGGGCCGTTCACAAACCGCATGGCGTTCATAAACTGTGATACATGGCGACCACGGCACTTGCGGAATTTGCGCTGAATGCGTTGCCCCATCAAGCCTCCGGCGTGCAAGCGGCAATGCCAGCGCACCCCGTAAATGGCTTTGACGTTGCCCCCTTTTCCGATGCGGTTGAGGTTTTCAACAGTCTGGGGTTTTCACATAACGCTATGTAGGAACCTCCGCCGGTTCAACTTTTCGGCTAAGCACTCGATGAAAGGGTTCTCGCCATGTTCAATGACCCTTCTCTTTTGTATACTGGTATGTTGACGTACTTGTATGTAAATGGTAGAATCGAAACAGAGAGAATTGGCGGGCCTGTACGGACAGGGCAAGGGCAGCGATCCGCGCCCCTTTCCGCAGGCCCTTTCCGGCAAGGCGCAGCAACGTTGCAGAGATGTTTGCGGAAAAGGAGCGTTGAACATGACCATCACAGAGCGGTATGCGCGCGAAACCGCCAGAGACTATGCCATGCGGATGCTGAAACGCAACATCGCCTCATTGGAATTGATCCCAGGCAGCATGCTGAGTGAAAACGAGCTGTCCTCGGAACTGGGCCTGAGCCGAACGCCCATCCGCGAAGCATTGATTGAACTGAGCAAAATCAAAATTGTGGAAATATTGCCCCAACGGGGGAGCCGCATCGCGTTGATTGACTGCGCCCTTGTGGAGGAAAGCCGTTTTCTGCGGTTGGTATTGGAAAAAGCGATTGTCGAGCTGGCCTGCCAGCTTGCGCCGACGCTGGATTTTTCCGTGGCGGAGGCAAACGTAAAGCTGCAACAGTTCTACATGGATAATCAGTTGATTGAGAAACTGTTGGATTTGGACAAGGATTTTCACCGTGAGTTTTTCCGCCTGACGCAACGTTTGCAAACCTATCAGCTGTTGGACAGCATGTCCCTGCATTTTGACCGGGTGCGCAGCCTGAGCATCACCATTGTGAAGGAAAACAAAATTGTAAGCGATCACGAAGCTCTTTTGGCTGCGGTTCGCGCCGGCGATCAGGCAGAGGCGGTCGCGCAGGTTGCCAAGCATCTGAACCGCTATACCGTGGATGCGCAGGCCATTCGGGAACGGTACAGCCGATATTTTACCCCCAAGGAATGCCCGACGGTCAAAGCGCCGTAACCCCTGCGTTCCAAGCCGTCACAAGCGGGCCGCGTCGCCGGTTGCGCCTACCGATTTTGTACATGAAAATCAAGCGTTGCATAGTAGTATACGAGGGTGCCAATCTGCGGTCTTGGGAGGCATGAGCCAATGCGGTGGATTATTTTATTGCGGGGAGTCAATGTCGGCCATACCAAGCGGATCAGAATGGCCGATCTGGCAAATATGCTTGCCGCGATTGGCTGCACAGACATCCGGACATATCTGCAAAGCGGTAATGCGGTTGTGGATACGGAATTATCGGAAGCGGAGCTGTGTGAAAAACTGAAAACTGCCCTCGCGGAAACCGTCGGTTTTGAGTGCGGCGTGGTGGTTCGCAATTCAGCGGATATGCGCCGTGTGGCGGAGGAACTTCCCTTTGGCGCGGAGGCGATTTCGCAGGCGGAGACAGCCGATCCGGATGTGGAGCACCTGCACGTTTACTTTTTGGCATCCGCGCCCGATCGGAAGGCTTTGGAGGTTTTGGCGCGGGATGCGGAAGCTGGCGATGTTTTTAAGACCGGCGCGCGGGAACTGTACCTGCTGAGCCTGCGGAGCGTAAGGCTTTCCAAAACGGCGATACGCATCGCTAAGCTCTTTCCCGACGCAACAGCCCGTAATTGGCGCACGGTTACGCAATTGGCGGTAATGGGATCGGAACCGGATCCCGATTCCACAAAGCGGATGCCACTGTGAGCAATGTGGATAACGGAAGGCGCAATGCGGCGCTTTCGCTAAGCATAATCCAAAGTAGAACCTCAGAGATGACGACAGACGCGGATGATCGAATTTTCACCGACGAAGGTTTCAGAGCAGCCGTTGAATAATCTCCAGCGATTTCGCTCAGATAGCAGAAAAACCCTCGCCGCAGCGTAATGGGTCAATGGCAAAGCCCTTGTGGGATGCAGGGGCAAAGCACATGCCCGCCGGAGGGCTTATGTGGCAACCCATTCAACGGAAGCGCCACGAGAACCGTAGGCACAATGGGGTGCGGCTTATGAACTTCATTCGGGTTGTCAACGGTCTGGGCTACGCTCGAATCGAAGCGAGGGGTAGTCTCAACTCTCATTGGCACGCGCATCAGCTTGCGTTTCAGTCAGTTTTGCCCAGCGGTACCTCCAACGTCAAGGGTCTGTCCGGTTCCAACCGCAGTTTACGGAGCGCGGCTTCAAACGGCGGCGGCAAAGGGGCTTCAACCCGAAGGCGATCCCCTGTGCGCGGGTGCGTGAAGGCGAGCGTATGCGCGTGGAGCATGAGCCGGGGAACCCGCACGCCATTGCGCAGGCCGTAAATCGGATCGCCGGCCACAGGGTGGCCGATGCTTTGCATATGCACGCGAATTTGATGGGTACGGCCGGTTAAAATGCGCACGTCGATCAGCGCGGAATCGCGCATGTTTTCCAGCAGCACCCACTCGGTTTGAGCCGACCGCCCGTCACGGGTTACGGCCATTTTTTTCCGGTCCCGTTCGCTTCGGCCAATCGGTAGGTCGATCCTTCCCCGAGGTTCCTTCAGGTTGCCTTCCACCACCGCAAGGTAGTGCTTTTCCATGGTATGGTCTTTTAGCTGGCGGCTCAGGCTCAGGTGCGCCGCGTCATTTTTGGCAATCAGGATCACGCCGCTGGTGTCTTTATCCAGTCGATGCACAATCCCCGGCCGCCGCACGCCGCCGATCCCGGACAGGTCATCCAGCGCAAACAGCAGGGCGTTCACCAGCGTGCCGCTCTCGTTGCCGTTGGCCGGGTGCACCACCATGCCGCAGGGCTTGTTGATGGCCGCCAGGTCCGCATCCTGATACAGAAACTGCAAGGGGATGTCCTCTTTACAAACGCTGAGGTCCTTTGCTTGCGGTGGAGTAATCTCAATCGCAACGCCCGCTTTGAGAATTTCGCCCGCTTTGCTGAGCGCTCTGCCGTTTGCCATGCACACGCCGGCTTCGATCCATCGGGCGGCTTGCGAACGGGTGATGGCGCAGCCCTCGGCAATCAGCAAATCCAGCCGCTTATTACCGGGCGCTGTCAGGGTGATGGGGCTCATCCGCTTTCGCCTCCGTTTTCAATTGCCAGTCGCGCGCCCGAAAAAGCAGGCTGAATGCCAGCAGGGCCACGCCGACGCAAATGGCAATATCCGCTAGATTGCAAATGTACCAGGGCATCCATGGGAAATAGATCATATCCGTCACAAACCCCATGGACAGCCGATCAAACAAATTGCCAAGAAAGCCGCCGATCACCAGTCCCACAGCCGCACGGGTAAAACGCGTTGTGCGATACCGCCGCAGGGCCAACCACCCAACGATGACCACAACCACAGGCAGGATTAGGTTCAGCAGCGTATATCCGGATAAAAGGCCCAGCGCGAGGCCCTGATTGTGCATCAGCCGCAACTCCAGCACCCCGGGCAACAGCACGGTGTGCGCGCCTCCGGGCAGGTTTGCCAGCGAAAAAATCTTTGCTGCCCGGTCCAGCACAAATACGGTCGCGGCCATGATCCAAACCAACATGTTTTCCCCTCCGGCACTAGTTTTAATGGGCTAAAATCAACCGCCAAACAGCTGTCCGTCACGTGCGGAAAGCCAGCATCTGTTGGACGCATGGCAGTATCATACCAGAAAATGGGCAGGTTGACAAGGATGGCGAACGCCTGTTTCGGTGCAATGTAAAAAAGACCTCCCGTCTTCCGGCGGGAGGTCTTTTTGCTTTTGCGTTACACGATTTCGATCAGGCACATTTCGGCGGCGTCGCCGCGGCGAGGCCCGAGTTTGTACATGCGCGTATAACCGCCGCTGCACTGCTTATCGGTGTTGCGCTTTTTAAACTTGGGGCCGTATTCGCGGAACAGCTTTTCTACAACCGGGTATTTCACACCCGTGGTGCGCTCTTTGTAGTCAAACTTATCCTCGCCCTTTTTCGGCATATCTTTGAGCTCGTACAGGTAGCTCAGCATGATACGGCGGGCGGCAAGCTTGGAAGCCGCGTCGTTGGTTACGGTCAGGGTCGTCAACTGACCCTTTTCGTTATGGGTTTCCTTTGTGGTTTCAACGGTGTTGTCACACTCGCTGATGGCCAATGTGATCAAACGCTCGGCGGCGCGGCGCACCTCTTTGGCGCGGGCTTCCGTCGTTTCGATGCGGCCGTACCAGATCAGGTTGGTCACCTGATTGCGAATCAGCGCTTTGCGCTGATCGGCAGTGCGGCCCAGTTTGCGTTGTGCCATGTCGGTTTCCTCCTTAGTCGGACTGCTCGCTTGGCTCCGTCAGCGTGGAGCAAGCGGAATTTCGTTACTCGTCGCTGGGCCGGAGCGATAGGTTGAGGGCTTCAAGCTTCTGCTCGACCTCTTCCAGACTCTTGCGGCCAAGGTTGCGAACCTTCATCATGTCTTCCTGATTGCGTTGCACAAGCTCCGCCACGGTGTTGATGCCGGCGCGTTTGAGGCAGTTGTAGGCACGTACGCTCAGGTCCAGTTCCTCGATGGTCATTTCGAGAACCTTTTCCTTTTTGTCGTCCTCCTGATCGGTAAACGCGATGGGCATTACCTGATCGGTGAGGCTCACAAACAGGCTCAGGTGCTCGGTGAGGATCTTGGCGGCGGTGGAAATGGCTTCGTCCGGCATAACGGTGCCGTTGGTCCATACATCCAACGTCAGTTTGTCGTAGTCCGTAATCTGCCCTACGCGGGTATCTTCGATGGTGTAGTTGACCTTGCGAATGGGGGTGAAAATGGAATCAATCGGAATCACGCCGATCGGGGTATTCGGCGACTTATTCTTGTCGGCGCTCACATAGCCGCGCCCCTTGTCCACCGTCAGCGTCATTTGCAAGTGCGCGTCTGCGTTAAGGGTTGCGATATGCAGCTCGGTATCAACCATTTCCATCTCATCATCCAGGGGGATATCGCCGGCCTTCAGCTCGCACGGACCCTTCACGTCCACAAAGACGGTTTTGGGTTGATCCGCGAACATTTTGAAGGACAGCTGCTTGAGATTGAGTATGATTTCCGTTACGTCCTCGACAACGCCGGGCACGGTGGTGAACTCATGCTGAATCCCTTCGATGTGGATGCTCGTAACGGCAGCGCCCGGCAGGGAGCTTAGCAATACGCGGCGAAGCGCATTACCCAGCGTGTTGCCAAATCCGCGTTCCAGAGGTTCGACGACAAACCTGCCAAACGTGTTGTCGGCGCTCATTTCCACGCATTCGATCCGCGCTTTTTCGATTTCGATCATTGGGTTTACCCTCCTGTTTCAAGCCGGTTGGTTGAGGGAGATGAGCCTCAAGCCTAACGAGAGTAGAACTCGACGATCATGTTCTCCTGCAACGTCAGATCCACATCATCGCGCTGCGGCAGAGCGTTAACGGTGGTGGTCAGGTCGGCGGCGGTAGTGGTGAGCCACTTGGGGATCACGCGGTTGACGCCTTCCTTAACAATCTTGAAGTGTTCAATGTCCCGGCTGTTGGCACGGACGCTGATTACATCGCCGACCTTGGTTGTGAAGGAGGGGATATCCACCTTCTTGCCATTGACGGTCATCAGGCCGTGGCATACAAACTGCCGGGCCTGCGCGCGGCTGGAAGCCAGACCGCTGCGGTACACAACGTTATCCAACCGACGCTCCAACAGGGAAAGCAGGTTGTCGCCAGTGATACCCTTCATGCCTTCCGCCTTGGTAAACGTGCGGCGGAACTGGCCTTCCATCAGGCCATATGCACGGCGGGCTTTTTGTTTTTCACGCAACTGCGTGCCATATTCAGATGCCTTGCGGGCGCGCGCCTGACCATGCTGACCCGGAGGGGTCGGGCGGGTCGTTTGCGCGCACTTGGCGGAGAAGCACTTGTCACCCTTCAGGAAGAGCTTGGTGCCCTCGCGGCGGCACATACGGCATACGGAATCGGTATATCTTGCCATAATCTTGTACCTCCTCGATTTCCTTACACTCTTCTACGCTTGGGCGGACGGCAGCCGTTGTGCGGAATGGGTGTAACGTCTTTAATCATGTTGACTTCCAAACCGGCGGCCTGCAGGCTGCGGATCGCGGCTTCACGCCCGGATCCAGGGCCTTTGACATAGACTTCGACCGTTTTGAGGCCAAACTCCATGGCGGCCTTGGCCGCGGTTTCGGCGGCCATCTGGGCGGCAAACGGCGTGGACTTTTTGCTGCCGCGGAAACCGAGCCCGCCGGCGCTGGCCCAGGACAGGGCGTTGCCGTTGGTGTCGGTCAGGGTTACGATGGTGTTGTTAAAGGAAGAACGAATATGCGCCGCGCCGCGCTCGACGAGCTTCTTTTCACGACGCTTGCGCGCTACCTTCTTCAGCTTTTGTTTGGGTGCCATTTTGTTCATCCCTCCATGCTACATAAGCAATCGTGTAAGCTTTACTTCGCGGCCTTTTTCTTGCCGGCGATGGTGCGCTTCGGGCCCTTGCGGGTACGGGCGTTTGTTTTGGTTTTCTGTCCGCGTACCGGCAAACCGCGACGGTGACGCACCCCGCGATAGCTGCCGATTTCGATCAACCGCTTGATGTTCAGGGACACATCGCGGCGCAGATCACCTTCCACCTTCACGTTGTGCTCGATGTAATCACGAAGCTTGCTGACTTCCTGTTCGGTTAGGTCCTTGATGCGGGTATCGGGGCTGATTTCGGTATCGGTCAGAATCTTCTGGGAAGTCTTGAGGCCGATGCCAAAGATGTAGGTAAGCCCGATTTCCACACGTTTTTCTCTGGGCAGGTCAACGCCCGCAATACGTGCCATGTGTGTGTTACACCTCCATTGAATGTAAGGGAACCGTGCCCTCTTGGGCTGAGGGTCTCTTGTCATTGGCGTGCGTCGCGTAGAGGTGCGAAGCGCCACCCAAGACCCCGCGCGCATTGGAACCGGAGTTCATACACGCTTTGTCAACGTTGATAGACCGATGGCACGCCCATGGTCGCATGCGCATTCGCGCACACGCAGCCGCCCATGGCTCGTCGCCTAGTCTAACTTCCGAATTATACCATAGGTTTCCATGTTGAGCAATGCCTTTTTTGCAGTTTGAAGGGGGAAGGTAAAGAAAATTTACAAATTAGCGTTTCGCCAAGGGCGCGCATACCATATTTTGTATCGCGACGCAAAGAGCGTTTGTGCGAACGCTGATCTCGCCTTTCCATCGCCCTGCGCGACCGTTTAGCCCTGTGTTTTTTGCGCGCGAAAATGGCATACGCGCTAACGCCTCACCGTACCCTTCTGTTACGATGCCCGAATCGCATGTGCTGCCCTGCGTTTTTACGCGGAGGCAGCATATGCGCATAGGCGCTGATTTGCCCCCGCTAGCGCGTCACCCTGCGCTTTCGCGCGAGGGCGGCGCATGAAGGGATCAAGTGCAGTTTTGCGATAACCCGAACTCACCGTGCCGGGCACGCGAAGGCAGCATGCGCTCGGGATGGAGGTTTTCGGAAGCAAGCGACCCCGCGCGTATGCCATACGGGGGTTGCGCAAAAAGCCGGCTGCAATCCCGGCTGCAAAGGAGTCGCCTGGTTTTTCCCTTGCCTTTTAGTTGCCCGGCCTGTTTACAGCAGCACCTGCGCCGCCGTGTCCACAACGCCGTAGGTGGTCAGCCGAAGCGTTGGGATCACCGGCAGGCTTACAAACGAAAGCGTCATAAACGGGTCAATCTGCCGGGAAACGCCCAGCTCAAAAGCATGTTCCATCAGAAGGGTCAACGCTTCGTGCACCTTCCCGGCCGGTTCGGGGGACATCAGCCCGGCAATGGGCAGCGGCAGGGAGGCGAGCACGCTTCCGTTTTGCACAACCACGATGCCCCCCTGCATATCGGCAACCGCGTTGGCCGCCAGCGCCATATCCGCGTCGGAAACGCCCGCGACAATCAGGTTGTGCGCGTCGTGCGCAACGCTTGTGGCAATCGCGCCTGTTTTTAAGCCGTACCCTTTCAGGTAGGCTTTGCCCACGTGCCCGCTGCCGTGATGCCGTTCGATCACGGCCAACTTGACAATGTCCTTGTCCGGCTGAACGGCCGTGGCGGGCCCTTCGTCGGTGGTCAGCAATTCGCCGGGCACCAACCCGATGATTTTCGCATCCCGCAGCGCGAAGGTTTCCCGCGTTACCGGCGCCATGTTAAAGGAGGACGCGGGCAGGGGCGTATCGCCGCCGGTAAAGCGGGCAGGCGTAACCAGTTCGCCGTTTTGATAAACCGAATGGATCGCGGCTGTCGCAACGTCATTGAGCACAACGATGTCCGCCGCATACCCGGGGGCGATGGCGCCCATGCCGCTCAGGCCGAAGCATTGCGCGGCATTCCACGATGCCATGGTGTAGGCGATGGCGCTGTCCACTCCCAGCGAGATTGCCTTGCGAACCATGTGATCGATGTGCCCCAATTGGAGCAAATCCCCCGGGTGCTTGTCATCGGTAACCAGCAGGCAACGGTTGCAGTATGGGCTGCTGAAAAGCGGCAACAGGGCCTGCAGGTTGCGGGCGGCGGAACCCTCCCGGATCATGATCCATTGCCCCAGCGAAAGTTTCTCCATGGCTTCGTCCAGCGTGGAACACTCATGATCGGTCTGTATGCCTGCGGCGATATAGGCTTGCAGAGCATGCCCGGTCAGACCGGGCGCGTGCCCGTCGATTTTTTTGTGTAACCGGTGGGCTTCGGTGATTTTGTTCATCACGTCGGCATCCCCCGATAGCGTGCCGGGAACATTCATCATTTCCGCCAGCCCCAGCACCCGTGGGTTGGCCAGCAACGGGGCGATCGCCTCATGATTGAGCGCCTCGCCGCTTTCATCAAACGGGGAGGACGGCACGCAGGAAGGCGCCATCAAAAAAACATGCAGGGGCAGGTTTTCGCTGGCCCGCAATATGTAGTCCACCCCCGCCGCGCCAAGCACATTGGCAATCTCGTGCGGGTCGGCGACCACGGCCGTGGTGCCGTGGGCCACGGCAACCCGCGCAAACTCCCGCGGGGTCATCATGGTGCTTTCCAGGTGGATGTGCCCATCCATCAGGCCGGGCACGCAGGTTTTGCCCGCAAAGTCGATTTCCCGTTCGCCGCTGTAGTTCCCGACGCCTACGATACGGTTGCCACGGATGGCGATATCGCCGTGCATCCACTGCGAGGTAAATACGTTGAGATAGTCGCAGTTTTTCAGGATGAGCATATCCGTTGCGCTGTCCGTCGCGCAGCCGGTCGTATCGGTTTTCCGGTTGTTTTCCATATGGATCCTCCTCCGCGTGGGTATAAGCCGGTGAGCCATGCCACTGTTTTGGACTTTTTCGCTTTTTTAGGCACAGTTCCTTCTGAAATGTTGCGAACATTTTCTGTGCCAGAAAAACCCCATGCCGCCGCCAAGCCCTCGGCGCAGCGAAAAGGAGCCAAGAGCAAGGCCTTTGGCAGGGTGCGGAGGCGAAGCTCCTGCCGGGGTTTGGAGCGCAACCCCAAGGCCTGACGCAGCGGCATACAAACCCAAGCGGGCGAACAGCCCGAAGGGCTGGGAGGCGAGCGGAAAAGCGCTTTCGCTCCTTCGCAAGCAACCTGTGTCAGCCCTGAAACATTTTTCCCTTTTTATGCGTGGCGTAAGCTGTGGCGAGCTTTTTCGGTATCGCGACATCCGAAAGCAATTTCCGCAACTGCGCCTGTTGCGCGCCGGAAGCTGTTCTTTTTTTGTATGACGCGCTATGGGCGGCGCATCCCAGATAGCGCGGATGCGCGCTGGACAAGCCTTGTTAACGCCGCCTTCGCAAACCGGAGAAGCGCGCCCGCGAATGTAACAATTTCCAAGGAATCTTAATTGTTTTGTGATTGTATTATGATTGACAAACGCCGGCAAACTCTGTATCTTGATATCTGTCAAAGTTAATTCCGGGTTTCAGGGGGGCACATCGTTTCTATCGTCGGGTTCCATTGCGAATGTAAAATTGAAGCAAAGGTTGGAGGATGGAACATGAAAAAAATCATCTCGTTGGTACTCGCCTTGTCACTTGTCTTTGCATTTGCCGCCACAACGGCATTTGCGACGGAAAGCGACCTAAAAATTGGCGTTATCCTGGTTCATGACGAAAACACCGGTTATGACTACGCGCACATCAAGGGCATCAAAACCGCCGCCGCCGCCGCCGGCATTTCCGAGGATCAGATCATCTGGAAATACAACATTTCCGAAGATGAAACCTGCTACGACACCGCGATGGACCTCGTAGAGCAGGGCTGCAAATACATCATCTCCGACAGCTACGGCCATCAGAGCTACATGCAGCAGGCCGCTACCGAGTGCCCGGACGTGACGTTCATCTCCATGACCGGTGACACGGCCGCCCTTTCCGGCCTTGCGAACCTGAAAAACGCGTTCAACTACACCTATCAGTCCCGCTATGTGTCCGGCGTTGTGGCTGGCATGAAGCTTGCCGAGCTGATCGCCGACGGCAAGGTGCAGGATAAGAACATGGACGCCGACGGCAACGTCAAGATCGGCTACATCGGCGCTTATCCCTACGCGGAAGTGGTTTCCGGCTACACCGGCTTCTACCTTGGCGTAAAATCCATTGTGAAAAACGTTGTGATGGACGTGTCCTACACCAACTCCTGGTATGATCCGACCGCTGAAGCGGAAGCCGCCAACGCGTTGGTTGCCTCCGGCAGCATCATCATCAGCCAGCACGCTGATTCCACCGGCGCCCCCTCTGCCTGCGAAGCGCTGCTGGAAGGCGGCACCACGGTATACTGCGTTGGCTACAACGTGGATATGCTCTCCGTCGCGCCCAAGTCCGCCCTGACCAGCGCCCAGAACGACTGGAGCGTTTACTACACCTACGCGATGAAGTGCATGCTTAGCGGCGAAACCATCGCTACCGACTGGGCTGCCGGTTATGCGGACGGCGCCGTGATGATCTCCCCGCTTGGCGAAAGCTGCGCGGAAGGCACTGCCGAGAAGGTCGCTGAAGTGGAAGCCGCTCTGAAAGACGGCACCCTGAACGTGTTTGACACCGCCAACTTCACCTCCGGCGGCAAGCCCGTGACCAGCTATCTGGCCATCGACACCAACGGCGACTGGGTCGGCGATACCGGCGAAGCGATTGTGAACGGCATCTTTGAAGAATCCGTACTTCGCAGCGCGCCGTACTTCGGCATTCGCATCGATGGCATCACGGAACTGAACTAAGCAACCAAGCCGTTTTACGAAATGGAAAGGGCCACTTGTAACGGTGGCCCTTTCCATCATTTGGAGGGACTCTGCGATGCAACGTGACAAGGCGACAGTTTCCATGCGGAACATCACCAAAACGTTCGGCTCGGTATTGGCAAACGAACATGTCAACCTTGACATTTATAAGGGTGAGATTCTTGCGCTGCTGGGCGAAAACGGCAGCGGTAAAACCACGCTGATGAACATCCTGTCCGGTATTTATTTTCCCGATACCGGGCACATTCGGGTAAACGGGCAGGAAGTATCCATCCGTAGCCCCAAGGATGTGTATCGGCTTGGCATTGGTATGGTTCACCAGCATTTTAAGCTGGTGAATGTGCTGACCGCGGCCGAAAACATCATTCTGGGCATGCCGGGCAAGGGCAAGCTTGATTTGAAGGCCGTTGGCGAACAGATTCTCAAAATCTGCAACCTCTACGGGTTTGATATCAATCCCGAACAGAAGGTTTACGATATGTCCGTTTCGCAAAAGCAAACGGTCGAAATCGTCAAGGTGCTCTACCGGGGCGCGGACATTTTGATCCTGGACGAGCCGACCGCCGTGCTCACGCCGCAGGAAACCGAGAAGCTGTTTTGCGTATTGCGTAACCTGCGCAAAGACGGCAAGGCAATCGTGATTATCACGCATAAGCTGCACGAAGTGGAGGAAATCTCCGACCGTGTGGCGGTGCTGCGCCGTGGGGTGAACGTCGGAGAACTGGCCACTAAGGATACCAATGCCGCTGAAATGACCAATATGATGGTCGGGCATGCCGTATCCCTGAACATCGCGCGCCCTGAGCCCAAAGACCCGCAACCCCGCCTTGTGGTCGATCACCTGACGGTAAAGGACGCGGACGGGGTGGTCCGGCTTGCGGATGTGTCGTTTACGGCCAATTCCGGCGAAGTGCTGGGCATCGCGGGCATTTCCGGCTGCGGGCAAAAGGAACTGTTGGAATCGATCGCGGGTCTGGAGCCGCTGGAGCAGGGGAGCATCCGTTATATCAGGCCGGAGGATGGCAAAGAATTCGATCTGGCCGGCATGAACCCCCGGGAAATTTTCGATTTGGGCGTCAAGCTATCGTTTGTCCCGGAGGATCGGCTCGGCATGGGGCTGGTTGGCAACATGGATTTAACCAACAACATGATGCTGCGCTCCTTCCGAAACGGCAAATCCGTGTTTACCGACCGGAAATCCCCGCGTAATTTGGCGCATCGTGTGGTCAGCGAGTTGGAAGTCAACACGCCGGGCCTGACCATTCCCGTGCGCAAGCTTTCGGGCGGCAATGTGCAAAAGGTATTGGTGGGCCGCGAGATTTCCTCCTCGCCTACCGTGCTGATGACGGCTTACGCCGTGCGCGGGCTGGACATCAACTCCTCGTATACCATTTACCACCTGATTAATAAGCAAAAGGAAAAGGGCGCCGCCGTGATTTTTGTCGGCGAGGATCTGGACGTGCTATTGGAACTGTGCGACCGGATTTTGGTGCTGTGCGACGGTAGAATCAGCGGCATCGTGCCGGGCGTAGGCGCTGATAAAAACGAGATCGGGCTGATGATGACAAGTCACGGAGGGGATAAATCGCATGACTCAAACTCATAAAGTTCCCTTTATGCGCATTGCCAAACGGGAATCAATGCCGCTGTGGCATAGCCTGCTGATTTGGCTGATCGGACTGGTGTTGGCGCTGGCTGTGAGCGCGATTGTGATCTACGCGATCGTGCATTTGAACCCCATCAAGATTTATACCGCGATGTTTGAAGGCAACTTCGGCTCTGAAAGACGCGCGTGGGTTTTCTTGCGCGACATGGTGATGTTGCTTTGCATCGGTATCGGCCTTGCGCCTGCGTTCAGGATGCGGTTTTGGAACATTGGCGCCGAGGGCCAGATTTTGATTGGCGGCATTGCAACCGCGGCTGTGATGATCTACGGCGGCGCTACGATGCCTACCTGGGCTTTGCTGGTTCTGTCGGTTGTGGTCAGCTGCATCGCCGGCGCCATCTGGGGCGGGATTCCGGGGGCGTTCAAAGCCCGGTATGGCACCAACGAAACGCTGTTCACGCTGATGATGAACTACGTCGCCATACAGCTGACCTCCTTTTTTGTGGCTGTTTGGGAAAACCCCTACGGCTCCAATACCGTGGGCGTTATCAACCAGCAAACGCAGGCCGGGTGGTTCCCCGCCATATTGGGGCAGAAATATCTGCTCAACATCCTCATCGTCATGGTGCTGACCGTAGCCATGTTCATCTATCTGCGCTATTCCAAGCACGGCTATGAAATCGCGGTGGTCGGCGAATCCGAGAAAACCGCGCGTTACATTGGCATCAATGTCAACAAGGTGATTCTGCGCACCATGATGCTGTCCGGCGCGATCTGCGGGCTTACGGGTTTCATCACGGTTGCCGGCTCCTCCCACACCATCTCCACAAGCACGGCGGGGGGCAGCGGCTTTACGGCCATCATTGTGGCGTGGCTTGCGAAGTTCAACACCTTTGTGATGATCCTCGTGGCCGGGCTATTGGTGTTTTTGGAAAAAGGCGCGATACAGATCGCATCCCAATACAATTTGAACGATTACGCCTCTGAAATGATTACGGGCATCATCCTGTTTTTCATACTCGGCAGCGAGTTTTTCACGCATTACAGGCTGATCTTCCGCCGCGGAAAGGAAGTTGAATGATATGGAGCAAATTCTTTCCTTAACGCAAGCCGCTCTGGTTTTTGGCACGGTGATCCTGTTTGGCGCGGTGGGCGAAATCCTCACCGAGAAATCCGGCAACCTGAACCTGGGCGTGCCGGGGATCATGTATTTGGGCGGTATCGCCGGGCTGGCCGGCTCGTTCATGTATGAAATGAGCACGGCGAACCCCATTCCGTTGGTGGGTTTGCTGATCGCGCTGCTCTGCACGCTGGCGGCTTCGCTGCTGGGCGGGCTCATTTACAGCTTTCTGACCATCACGCTGCGCGCGAACCAGAACGTGACCGGCTTAACGCTGACCATTTTCGGCTCCGGCGTAGCCAACTTCTTTGGCGGGGCGATGAACACCATGGCCGGCGGCGTTGGCCAAATTTCCGTGGCGGCCACAAGCGGCGCTTATCGCGCAACCCTGCCGTTTTTGGATAACGTCGGCGTGCTGTCCTCCCTTGGGTTTATGGTTTATGTCGCGTTGATACTGGCGTTTGTGATGAGCTGGTTTTTGAACAAAACGCGCATGGGGCTTAACCTGCGCTCCGTTGGGGAAAATCCGGCAACGGCGGATGCGGTGGGCATCAACGTAACCAAGTATAAATACATGGCAACGTGTATCGGCGCGGCGATTACCGGGCTTGGCGGCCTGTACTACGTGATGGATTACATCAAGGGCACATGGGCCAACGACGCCGGCATCGAGCGGCTTGGCTGGCTTGCCGTAGCGCTGGTGATCTTTGCGCGCTGGAAGCCCAAGCAGGCGATTTGGGGCTCCTACCTGTTTGGCGTACTGTTCTGGCTGTATTTTTACATTGGCGGGCTGACCCGTTCCTCGCAGGAGCTGTTTAAGATGTTGCCCTACGTTGTGACGATTGTGGTGCTGATTGTGGTTTCGATTCGTAGAAAGCACGAGAACCAGCCGCCGGAGAGCCTTGGCCTGCCGTATTTCCGTGAGGACAGATAACCCGAGAGCGGATGAAACAGGGGTAAAGTTCAACCCCCCCGCCGCAGCGGAACCGGGTCAAGGGCGCAGCCCTTGTCAGGGCGCAGGGATGAAATCTCTGCCGGGATTTGGGTCGGAACCCCAAAGCCCAACGCCGCAGCGTATAACCACAAGCGAGCGAACAGCCCGCAGGGCTATGAGGCGAGCGGCTTAGCGCTTTGTAACACACGGTGAACCAAACGGAGGCCCTCTCCCACGCAAGGAGATGGCCCCCGTTTTATTATGCTTTCGCGCGGCTCAGTTCAGCACACGGTGGATGTTTATGCCTTATCACTTTTCGCCTGCTTGCGTTTGCCGCTAGCCTTTTTCGCAGGACCGTTTACGGCAGTTGCGCCGTCACGGGCGATCAGCTTTTGACGGGTCGAACCATGTACCGCTGACTTAACCTCAACCGCGCAGTCGATATCCGCCTGCGGAGCCGGATCAAACCCCTCGCCGCGACCGAGAATAAACAGATATTGCTGGTAAACGCCCGCAAATTCACCGTAATCCTCAAACGGAGAGCGACCGCCGTAAATCTCCCCAATCACCCGGTTGATCCACACATCCACAGGGGCGCGGCTCAGGCGGTGGTAGGCGAAAAGCATCACGCAATTGGCAACCTTGACGCCAACGCCGTGGATGCCTGTTAAAACGGAAAGCAGCGCCTCGTCTGAAAGCCCGACCAGCGCGGCCAGATCCACCTGACCGCTTGCCACATTGCGCGCCGCGTCCAGCAGGTAAGGCGCACGGTAGCCCAGCCCGCAGGCGCGAAGCTCGGCTTCTGTTGCGCGAGCCATCCGCTCGGCGGTTGGAAAGGCTTTGCGGGATGTGCCCGCCACGGGCGCGCCAAACGCGTTGCAGAGGGCCTCCATGCCGGCGCGGATGGCCTTGAGGTTCTTACGCTGGGACAGGATAAACCCGCATAGCGTTTCCCACGGCTCCTGCCTGAGAATGCGCAACCCCCGCGAGCGCTCGATGGCGCGCGAAAGATACGCGTCGCTCGCGGGCGCGGCGCAATGGATGGCGCAATAGTCCGTATCCAAATCAAAATAGCGCCGCCAGAGGCTTTCAAAAACCTCAGGGTCGCAGCTGAACCTGAAGCGGTTTTCGGAAAGCGTGGTGATGGTCAGGCGCTGCCCGAAGGCAATCACTTCCACCGTGCCGGGGTCGAGCGGGATCATGCGGAAACACTGCCCGCTTTCCATGATCCCTTCGGGATCGAAACATTCCAGAGCCAGTTCTATCGGCATGGTGCAGCACCTACCTTCCGTGGTATCATACGCCAGCTCCCGGCCTGCCGTCAACCGGAGCGTGCGTAGCCAGCCCGCCACGGTACGCTCGCCAACGGGAGAACCCGGGGATTAGCCGTATACCGTTTTTGCATTTTCGAGAGCACGGAAAGCCGACAAATCGGACAACTTCTTGGCAACCTGTGGCAGTTTGCGCGGCTGGAACGCCTGAACAGGCATTGATCGCGCGACCACGACCCCGTTTTGCGTTTTTTGCGCCGGAACCGCCTCACGCTCGCAAGCCTGTGGTATAATCGACAGGATGAAATACGGAAAGGATGAACCCATGATGAGCAAAATCGACGTTGTCCGCAAAGCCATGACCGACGCCCTCAAAGCCGGCGACAAGCCGAGGAAGGACGCGCTTTCTCTGCTGCTGGCCGCGCTGAAAAGCAAATGGATCGACAAGCGGGCCGACCTGACCGAGGATGAGGAAAACGCCGTTGTGTACAAAGAAATAAAAGAGGCGCAGGAAACCATCGACACAACGCCGGCCGAGCGCACCGATATTCTGGATGAGGCGCGTTTGCGCATGGCTGTGTGGAGCGAGTTCGCCCCCGAGCGCATGACGGAAGCTGAAATCGGCAAGGTGGTCGAAGCCACCGTCGCGGAGCTGGGCGGCAACCTGACCGCGCAGGATAAGGGCAAGCTGATGAAAGCGCTGATGCCCAAAGTAAAGGGCAAAGCGGAAGGAAATCTGGTAAACCTGGTTGTGGGGCGGTATCTGAAATAGCCGCGTGACGGATTGTCGCGCAAGCTTCGCGCCGCGACACCGGAATCCGGCGGTGCGCTTTGGTTGGCTCTCATTCGGCGTTTCCTCTTTGGGCAGAGGGATGTTTCGCGGCAGGTAGCGGACGAATGACCGCTACTTTGCTTTACCGGGCCTGAGCCGTCGCCTTCGGGTGCGGCGCGGGCTGCGAAAACAGAAAACAGCGCGCCCCGCAACGGAACGCGCTGTTGTTGCAGGCGGCGCGGCAACCGGGTGCCGCCGTTTAGCCCGCGTCTGCCTGAGGGGGCGTCCGATACGGCCCGCGTCAGCCGACAAAATCGTCGGTCGCTTCCGGAGCGTCGCTGGGCGAGTCCGTCGGTTGATCGGTAGGGCTGTCCGCGCCGGGGGTTTCGCCCGGGGCTAGCGTGGCGCTGGGCGCGGGGGTCGGCGTGTCCACGATCACGCCGTTGTTGAAGAAATCGAGCACCGCCATCTGATCGATGCGCTTGCAGGTGAGGGTGTACGCGCCTAACTGACGGGTGTAATCCCCGTTGCCATCCTTCATGCCCTTCACCACGTCCGTGACCAGCTCGTAGCGTTTGGTCGGCTCCGCGTTGGTGTCCATGGCCATTAAAAACGCGTAGCTGTGGTATCCGGAAATGGCAAAATCATTGTAAACACTGCCGCCGTATTCCATGCCGGAGGGCGCGGTCAGTCGAATTTCGCATTCTTCAATCACCCCGTCGCTATCGACGGTTACGGTTACGTTGAGCACATCGCCAATTAAATCGTAATAGATCCGGCCGTCGTTCTGCTCGCTGCTGCGCTGGGAAAGCAGCATGGGCATCAGGTGGCGGCCGTCGTTATCGTTAATAAAGGTTACGTCCGCCTTGTAATAATCGGCAAACGTCTGATAAGCCTGCCCGGTCAGGGCAAAAGCGCTTATGGGCAAAAACAGCGCCAGGGCAAGCGTCAGGACCAGCGCGGGCGTGATTCTCCGTTTCATTGGCAGGAACCTCCTTGCTGCATTTTCAGCGTGCTAAGCATAGCATGAACGGGGCGCGCTTTCAAGCGTCGCCTTTCAGCGAAAATGCGCGGTTGCTGTCGGCTAATGCAGGCGCGCGTCGCCACAGGGGCTCGGCCTGCCACAATGGGCGAACGGGGCGGGAGGCTTCAGGCACAGCGTTTGGGCAAAACGGCTGCCTGCGCGGGGGTTGGCTCAGGATCGCCGGGGCATGGGCCTTGGCGTACAGGAGGGGTGTTCTATGAACGGGTTTTTTGAACAGAGCTATTTTTTACGCGCCGCAGATACGGATTTGAACGGCGAATGGCGCGCGAGCGGTATTTTTTTGGCCATGCAGGAAGCGGGCGGCGCGCATTGCGAAGGGTATAACCTTGGCATGGCGGCGCTTCGGGAGCAGAACATCGCGTGGGTGGTCAGCCGCGCGCATGTGCGGATGGAACGCCTGCCCCGTATCGGCGAAACCGTTACGGTGCGCACTTGGCCCAAGCCCCCGCAGCATTTTTTCTTTCCCCGGTATTATCAGTTTTGGGTGGATGGGCAAACCGTTGGCAGCGCCGCTACCCTGTATGCGCAACTGGATTTGACCACGCGCCGCATGGTGAAACCGTGGCTGGGGGGAAACGATCAGCTGGATTGCGAACTGACGCCGCCCCTGCCGGTGCCCGGCGGGATTCCGACGTTGGAGACTCCGGCGGAGACTTACCCGCGCGAGGCGCGTTACTCGGACCTGGACGTGAACGGGCATGTGAACAATACGCGCTATCTGGACTGGTTTTGCGACAGCTTCGATGTGGATTACCACCGCGCGTGGGCGCTCAAGGATGTGCTGATTCACTACAACCGGGAAATCCGCCCCGGGGAGCGTGCGCTCCTCAGCCTGCAAACGGACGGCGCGCGCACCGTGATGAAAGGCGAGTGCGACGGCGCGGCGTGCTTTGCCATTAGCGGCAGCTGGGAAAAGCGATAACCTGAGGGAAAACAGGACATTTCCGAAAGGGAGAGCCGCCGATTTGGCAAAAAATCCTGCGGAATGCGCTTTATGGGGCTTACCGACTGTTGTGATACCCAAACGGGTTGCTATCGCCGCTCGTCTCATCGTCCTTTGGGCCGTTCGCTCGCTTAGGAAATGCGCAGTAACACGGGCTTTTGGATTCCTCCCAGATCCCTGTCAGGGGTTTCACCTCAAGGGATTTTTCCCCTGAACCACCTTTTAACAGGCTGCGCGCAGAGGCTTTGCCCTGGCCCGGTTTCGCTTCGAAGTGTGTACAATGGAGTAACCCCCGCAAGGCTAAGCCCTGCGGGGGTTTGTGTTTTCAGAGTAAACCGTCGGCCGGTCAGGCCAGCTCTTTTTCAATCAGCTTGGACATGGCGAACACGTCCTTATCCATTTCACGCTGATCCGGCCCCTCGATCATCACGCGCACAAGCGGCTCGGTGCCGCTGGCGCGAATCACAACCCGACCTTTGTCGCGGTATTTCGCTTCCAACTCCTCGATTTTTGCCTTGATCTTGGGGTTTTGGTCAAAATCAAACTTGCGGGAATCGTCCACATGGGCGGCAAACTGGCTTTGGGGCATCACCTGCATCACTCCGGCCAGCCGGCTGAGCGGCGTTTGGCTTGCGACCATCGCGGTAATCACCTGCACGGCCGTTACCAGCCCGTCGCCGGTTGTGTTATAGTCCAGCATAATCACGTGGCCGCTCTGCTCGCCGCCCAGCACATGGCCGTCAGCCAGCATTTTTTCCAGCACATAGCGGTCGCCGACCTTCGTTTTTTCCATGCGGATGCCGTGCTTTTTCATGGCCAGTTCCAGCCCCATGTTGCTCATGACGGTCGCGACAAGCGTGTTGCCGTGCAGCGTGCCCTTGTCCTTCATATGCACGGCCAGCAGCGCCATCACCTGATCGCCGTTAATAATCTGCCCGCGTTCGTCGGCGGCAATCAGGCGATCCGCGTCGCCGTCAAACGCAAAGCCAACGTCCGCGCCCAATTCGCGCACCAGCTCGCACAGGCGCTGGGGATGCGTGGAACCGCAGTTATCGTTGATGTTGGTGCCGTCCGGCTCATGGTAGTAACAGCTCACGTGCGCGCCCAGCTCCTTAAAAACCATGGGCGCCACTTCATAGCTCGCGCCCTGCGCGCAGTCCAGCACCACATGCAGGCCGTCCAGCCGCACGTCGGTCGTTTCCTTCACAAAATCCACATAACGGCGGGCCGCGTTGCGCTGGCGCACAGGGCGGCCAACACGTTCACCGACCGGCATTTCAAACTCCTTGGGCAAACCGTTCTTGACGATCTCCTCAATTCGGTCCTCCAGCGCGTCGGGCAGCTTATAGCCGTTTTTGTCAAAAAACTTGATGCCGTTGTATTCCACGGTATTGTGGCTTGCGCTGATGACCGCGCCCGCGTCCGCCTCATAATAACGGGTCAGGTAGGCGATGGCGGGGGTGGGCATAACCTCGATGAGCACCGCGCGCGCGCCAACGCTGCAAATGCCCGCGACCAGCGCGCTTTCCAGCATTTCACCGCTGATGCGGGTGTCGCGGCCAACCAAAATGGTGGGGCGATGCACGTCGCTGGCAAGCACCGCCGCGCTCGCCTGCCCAAGGCGATAAGCAAGGTCGCAGGTTAATTCCGTATTGGCAATGCCGCGTACGCCGTCGGTACCAAACAATCGGGCCATGTAAGCACTCTCCTTGATGTTGGTGGGGTCGGGGCGGGCCGCCGGTTCAGTTTCAATCCATAGAATCCGGCAAAGGATCGCATGCCGACGCGCCGGATCAACGCGGTTATCCGCAGGCGCTTTCCGGCGGCACGGCAACAAAGCCCTGCCTTGTGGGTGGGTATGGTATCTCATGACAGTATAGCGCGAAACGAAATGCTTGGCAAGCGGAGCGCCGTTTGCGCGTGTTTTGGATAACGTTTTAGAGCCAATCGCCCTTTCCGCCTGCCTGCGAGAACAGGACAACCCAACCGATGATTGGCGGAGAACGGCTGGAAAGCCATGAAAATTCATGAGTGAGGCCAGACGGTTTTGACCTGCTTTCAGCAATGCCGGGCGTTTGCCGTCGCCTCGATGAGCGTTTGCCACGCTTAACCTTTCAGCCTTGCTTCCTCAATCATTTGCAAAACCGCGTCGGTACCGTCCTTCACCGGATAAGCTTCCACGGCGGCGCGAAGCGTTTCCCGCTCGGCCAGCAGGCTTAAAAGCGCTTGGGTCAGGGCTTCGGGGGTCATCTTTTCCTGCGCAAGCACGCGGGCAAGGCCCCGTTTTTCGTAGCTGGCCGCGTTCTCGATCTGGTCGCCGCGACCCGAGCCAAGCGGGTAGGGCACCAGCAGCATGGGCTTGTTCAACGCCAGCAACTCGCTCAGCGTGTTGCTGCCCGCGCGACTCAGCACCAAATCCGCCGCCGCGAGCGCGTCGGCCATTTCATCGCCTAAAAACTCAAACTGCGCATACCCTGCCGCGGCGGCAAGGGAAGGGTCCAGGTTGCCCCGGCCGCACAGGTGCAGCACATCCATCTGCGGCAAAATCGCCGGCAGGCACGCCCGCAGGCATTTGTTGACGCTTTGCGCGCCAAGGCTGCCGCCCGTCATGAGTAGCACCGGTTTTTGACCGTTGAAACCGGCCATCGCCAACCCCTTGTCCCGGCTGCCGGAAAACAGCGAGGGGCGTAACGGCGTGCCGGTCATCACGGCTTTCGCGCCCAACGCGTCGGCGCATTCCTGAAAGGTGGTCGCCACACGGCTGACAAATTTCGCGCTGATTCGGTTTGCCAGCCCGGGAGTCAGGTCGCTTTCGTGGCACACGGTGGGCACGTGCGCAAGCCATGCGCCCACAACCACCGGCACGCTCACAAACCCGCCCTTGGAAAAACAGACGTCCGGCATCAGCTTGCGCATCAGCCGCACCGAGGTCCAGGCCCCGTGCAGCACCCGAAAGGGGTCGGTAAAGTTTTGCAGGCTGAAATACCGGCGCAGTTTTCCGCTTTTCACCACGTGATAAGTGATGCCGGGGATTTTCCCGATCATTTCATGCTCGATGCCGTGCTCAGTGCCGATATAGTGAATTTCGTAGCCCGCCGCCTTCAATCGGGGAATCAGGCTCATATGGGGGGTGACATGGCCGGCGGTTCCGCCGCCTGTCAGTACGATGCGCTTCATGCGTGTTGCTCCTTTGCCGGTCGGATTTAAGCCAAGTATACACGAAAACCTTTTAAATTTCTACCGCGAAGCGCGTAGATTGTACTTTTGCCGCATCTGGCTTGAAAAACAACCCTTGGGCGCGGTATACTGGCGAAGCAAAGCGTTTGAGGAGGCCTCCCAGTATGAAATACGTGCTTGTGATTGGCGATGGCATGGCGGATACCGCCCTTGCGGAGTTGAACGGTCAAACCCCTCTGGAAGCCTTGGACCTGCCCGCGTTTGACCGGGTGGCCGGCCTGCGCTGCGGCCGTGTGCGCACGGTGCCGCAAGGGCTGGCCCCGGGCAGCGATACCGCCATCCTGAGCATCTTTGGCAACGACCCACGCGTGTGTTACACGGGGCGGAGTGTGTTGGAAGCCGAAGGCATGGGCGTTTCGTTGCCGGAAGGCGGCCTGAGCCTGCGCGTGAACCTGTGCGCGGTGGAAATGCTGAACGGGCAGATGGTGATCCACAGCCACAACGGCGGAAACATCCATGGCGACGAAGCCGTGGCCCTGATGAACGATCTGATCGCCGCGCCCGATTTCGCCGCCAAAATGCGGGAAATGGGGCTTACGATTCATGTGACGGATTCCTTCCGCCATATTGGCGTGGTGATGAGCGCGGCGCGCGATTTGACCGCCGTGCGCCTGACCGAGCCGCATAATGTGCTGGAACAGCCGATCGCGCCGTATTTGCCGCATATGGTGGCCGAAACGCAGGATGTTGCCGCGAAAAAACTGGCGGAGGACATCCGGGAGCTGATGCTCATCAGTTACGATGTGTTGCTCGACCACCCGATCAACCGCCGCCGCATAGCGCAGGGGCAACTGCCCGCGAACCTGATCTGGCCCTGGGGCGCCGCGACTGCCATGCGGCTGGAAAGCTTTTCGGAAAAATATCACAAGCAGGGCACCGTTGTAAGCGCCGTGCCGCTGGTGTGGGGCATCGCGCGTTTGGGCGGGCTGAAAACCCCCCATGTGGAAGGCGCTAACGGCGATCTGGACACCAACTATCAGGGCAAGGCCGAGCGCGCCTTACAGGCGCTGTTTACCGAAGGGGACGATTTTGCCGCCGTCCATGTGGAAGCGCCGGACGAAATGGCCCACGCCGGCAGCCTTGAAAAAAAGATGCTGGCCATTCGCAGGGTAAACGATCTGGTGGTTCAGCCGATCCTGGATCGGCTTGCCGAGCGCGGCGAACCCTTCCGCATGCTGCTGCTCAGCGATCACCCCACCCTTTTAACCACCCGCACGCATGACGGCGCGCCCGTGCCCTATGCGCTGTTGGACAGCCGGGACGCGGCCCGTGAGGCGGCGGACGGAAAACCTGCGCCTGCCCGCAAGTTTTGTGAACGCACGGTGGCAAACGAACCGATCTTGGAGGATGGCACCGCGCTCATGGCGATGCTGTTTGAACAGGCGTAAAGTATCGGCCGTGGGCCAAGCGAATCGTCGGGCGTTTGCGGCGCGTGGCCGTAAAACGCGCCGGAAGCGTCCCTGCCACAGCTAAAAGCGGAATGCAGGCGGCGGCGCGCCGGCCGGTCGCCTTGCCACACGCCGGCCTTTCCTGTATAATGGCGTTGGGCAAAACCCCGCAGGAGGAACAACCGTCATGACCACGCTGCGCCGCTTTATCTGGTATCTTGTCAGCCGCCTGACGCTCATCATTGTGCTGCTGGGCCTGTTTACCGTTACGTTTTATTACGCGATGAACGCGACCAACATCTACATCGTGCTCAAGGACGGCATGGCCAAGCGCGCTCAGGTGATTATGATGGACGAAGACTCGACTGAGCTGAACAAGTTTTTTCAGAGCAGCTATTTACAGCGGGACGAAAACCTGACCCAGGCGCTGGACGGGAAAAGCCCCTACGTTTGCTACACCATCCGCGGCATCGACCACCGGCTGGAGCTGACGTGGATGTGGTGCTGGCCGTGGGATAGCACTGCCCGCGCGGAGTTTATTGAGCGGGTGCCGCGCATTGACGGCCGCGTGAACCGAGCCTATGCCGACACCGCCAAACAGCTATACGGCGACGGCTACGAAACACCGCCCAAATGGCAGGCCGGGCGATATTCGGCCACGCTGGTGCGGGAAAATAACCAGTGGCACATCAAGAGCATTCAACTGCGCGAAGCCCTTGCGGACGATACTGCGACCCAATAAGCCGAGTCTGAAAAATGAAGCGGGCGAACCGTCCAAAACGCTATGAGGCGAGCGGTACAGCGTGCTGTAACCATTTAAAAAATAAAATCGCGGAGGATTTACCCCCGCGATTTTGTTTGTCAAAGAAGCAACTTAACGGTTATGCCGCTCGCCTCATTGCCCTGTGGCCTGTTCGCTTGCGCTGATTCCAATGCTGCGGCATCAAGGTTTGAGGTTCCGCCCCAAACCTTTGCCAAGGGTTTCCCCCTTGGAACCTGACAAGGGATTTCATCCCCTGACCCGGCTTCGCTGCGGCGATGGCTTTTTACCCTTCTATGCGGCGGGTTTGCCTCCACATTTTATCTCCCTTTAATTTTTTCGCCGGCGTTCAACCGGTCAATCAGCGGGCACAGCGCGCGCAGATTGGGCAGCACATCGTCCACATACGGCTGAAAACGCTCGTCATACGGCAAAAGATCGGGGATCATCACGCAATGCGCGCCCGAAGCGCGAATTGCGCGGGCGCCGCTCAAGCTGTCCTCTACGCCCACGCATTCAGCCGGGTCACATTCGGCAACGCGCGCGGCTTTCAGGTAAATATCCGGCGCGGGCTTGCCCTTGGGCACCTCCCCGCCGCAAACTGTGCCGTAAAACATCGCGGCCATATCGGGCATGGCGGCAAAGTACTCCTCCACCAGCGGGCGAACGGTGCTTGTGGCCAGCACAATCCTGTGCCCACGGGCGCGAAGCCCTTGCAGGCACTCCATCAGCCCATCTTTGCGGGGCATTGTATTTTTGCGGTTGTATTCCGAAAAGTAGGCGCGGAACCGCTCAATGGCCAAATCATAGGGAAAATCCTTCCCCAGCGCGTTTTGGTAAATCTGCTTGCATTCCGCGTTGGGCACGCCAAGCGTGGTCTGGTAAAACGCCCGATCCACCGTATACCCCAAGTCGGCGGCGATCTGTCCCATGGCCTGAAGGCCCAGCACCTCGGTATCCAGCAAAACCCCGTCCATGTCAAACAGCACGGCGCGGATCATGAAACCCCTCCCTGTTCTATGCGTTTTGTTTGCCGGTAATTATGCGTCCAGCGCGGCTTTCAGCCCGTCTACCGCCGCGCTGACGATGCCGCCCGCGTACCCGGCGCCTTCGCCCAGCGGATAAAGCCCCCGGATCGCGCTCTGGCGGCGCTCGTCCCGCAGGATGCGCACGGGCGAGGAGGAACGCGTTTCCGGCGCGGTCAGCAGCGCGTCCGGCTGGTCAAACCCCCGGAGCCGTCGCCCCAGCAGCGGCAGGGCCAGCCGCAGGTTTTGGGTGATGAAGTCCGGCAGGCACAGGGCGATATCCGCCGGAAACACGCCCGGGCGGTAGCTCGGCTTTACGCCGCCAAACCCCGCCGAGGGTTTTCCAGCTAAAAAATCGCCGACCCGCTGGCAGGGCGCGCGGTAGCCGTCGCCCATGGCAAAGGCCGCGCGTTCTATTTTCCGTTGCAGTTCAATGCCGGCCAACGGATGATCCGAGCCGTAATCGGCGGGGCTGACCCCAACCAGAAGCGCGGCGTTGGCGTTTTCCCCGTCGCGCGCGTGCTGGCTCATGCCGTTCACATTCAAAAGCCCCGGCTCGCTGCTGGCGTTGATTACCTGCCCGCCCGGGCACATGCAAAACGTATAAACGCCGCGTCCATCGGGCGTAGGCGCGTTCAGCTTGTAATCGGCCGAGGGCAGGGCCGCGGTTAGGGCGGCCGCGCCGTACTGCGCGCGGTTTACCTCCGCCTGCGGGTGCTCGATCCGCACGCCGATGGCGAAGGGTTTAGCCTGCATGGGCACGCCCATCTCCTGAAGCCACGCGTAGGTGTCGCGCGCGCTGTGGCCAATGGCCAGATAGGCCGCGTCTGTTTCCAGCGTCACGGTCGCGCCGCTTTGCCGATCCTTGACCGTAACGCCTGATACATGGCCGTTTTCAAGCGCAATCCCCGTGACCTTGTTTTCAAACCACACCGTGCCGCCCAGTTCCATCAGGCGGCGGCGTATTTCCGCAAGCACGCCCCGAAGCAGGTCGGTGCCGATGTGCGGGCGGGCGGAAATCAGGATTTCCTTCGGCGCGCCGCATTCGACCAGCGTTTGCAGCACAACGCGGATTGCCGGGTCGTTCAGCCTGCAGGTCAGCTTTCCGTCGCTGAACGCGCCCGCGCCTCCCTCGCCAAACAGCACGTTGCTGTCCGGGTCCAGCTGGCCCTGCGCCTCCATCAGGGCCACGTCGCGTGCGCGCGCCTCCACGGGCTTGCCGCGCTCCAAAAGCAGCGGTTTTGCGCCGCGCGCCGCCAGCGCAAGCGCGCAAAAAAGCCCGGCCGGGCCAGCGCCGATTACGATGGGCCGGGGCCGGTGATCGCCGTAAGGGCTTTTGTCAAGGGTAAAAAGGTTACTCGCGTCGGCTTGGTCATCCGCAATCCGCACCGCCTGATTGGGCTGGAACCGCCGCAGCAAAGCGGCTTCCGCCTCAGGCGCGCGCAGGCGCACGTCCAGCGTCAGGGTATAGTGCACATCGCCCCGATCCCGCGCGTCAATGCTGCGTTTGGCAACGGCCGCGTCCGTAACGTCGGCCACCGGGATTTGGAGCCGCTCCGCCGCAAGCCTGCGCAGCAGCAGGTCTTCCCGGCTGTCCGCCTGGCTCAGGGGAAGCCTGATTTGGTGCAATCGAAGCATAAACGCCTCCGGTTTTGGTTGATGGGGAGTCGCAGGGTTGGCGATGCTGACCGCCCCTGAAGCCGGGGCGCGGCTGTTTTCCGCCCGGGCGCAACCATCCTACCACATTTGCGCGGGCCGGGCAAGTCGCAACGGCCGTATAAGGCTTCGCAAACGCGCCCCTGCCCGCGTCGCCGGCCTGCAAAAACTCTTGAAATTCCCGTCCAGACGATTGACAGCCCCATGCCTGAATGGTAGACTTGCATTGGGAAAGCCGTCGGGTTTCGTCGATCGGCTTATTGATTTACCTCGACGAATGGCGCGGCCGTTTCCCTAGGATGAGGAAAGGAGCCCGCTTGATGCAATTCTGGGACGAAAACAGCGGCGATGTGCGGCTTGGCGAAGCCGCCGCCCTTCATTCGCATATGTCCAGGCAGGATTTGCTCCTGGCTTTTCAGAAGCTTGCGGGCGATGCTTTGCGTGCGGGCGACTGGCAAAAGGGGCCGATTCTCGCGTTTCCCCCGTTTGGCGTGCCTGGCGGGCGGCTGGCCTGCGTATGCTTTTTACATGGCGACCGCTTGCACGCCGCCGAGTTTTCGGTGGTGTCCGTGGGCCAGCGAAAGCGGGGCACGGCGGATCAGCAGCGCGCGTTGCTATTTCAGTGCGTGCGGGCGGAGGACCCCTCCAGGGACAGCAAACGCGGCGTGTTGCTGCGCTGCCCTTTCGGCACGGCGCTCATCGCTACCGACCCGCACAGCGGCGACGCCACGCTGCGCCTGACTTATCGCTGAATCTGCGCCGGGCACGGGCACACGCCCGTTTTCCGGCGCCTATTGCCAAGGAGGAAACTGCATGCAGGGCAACCTTTCGCCTATCATGCGCGATTTTCTGATTCGGTTTCAACAAACCGCCATCAAGGAAACCGGTCGCAGGCCGCTCACGTTCAGCCGTACGCCGATGGACGACAAACTGGTGCTACCCGGTTGCCAGCGTCCCGGTTATATTTTCTGGCAGCCCATCGCCTGGAAGGACAATCAGGCCCCTCTGGGGGAAAACGCGCTGTTGTTTCACCAGAGCATCATCGACTATGTGTCGATGTGCCAGCTGCTGGAAATCCGCTTTCACCTGCCGGTCGCGCCGCTGAACAGCCCGCTCAGCTTTTTGTACGGGCGCGTGTTTGAAACCTGCAAAAATACGGATTCAGCCCCTCCCAGCCGCGCGTTTGACGAGGCTGTGCTCTACCACCGCGAGCACCCTGATTTACCGCTTGGCTACACCATGGCAGTATCCTGCGACGGCGGTTCGCCGCTGCTGGTGATGCTGCGCGCGGAGGATGGGCAGATGTTCATCCAGCGCACGGACCGGGATGCCTTGCCGGTGTTTTGCAAACTGACCATCGACCGACTGTTGCCAAAACTGCAATTCGTATACGATTTTTAGGCCGCGGCCATCGCCCGATCTTTTTCGCGTTTGCGAAAGGAGGCGCCCATGGAAAAAAACGCGTGCGGCATCGTCAGCTATGCGGGGCTTTCCAAGGAGACGCTGTTCTCCTTGGGCAAGGCGGCTTTCGCGCAGTCCCCGTCGCCTGTTCCCAAACGGTTCGACGCATTTTTGCCGCTCTTTCCCATTGAACTGGTTCAAAATATGGATTATATCGGGCCGTCCGATGCCCGCGGGGCGCGCGTTGCGCCAAGCGGCTTCAGCATCGACCCTGTGGAATATCACCGCAAGCTGTACGCGCAGATTCCCGAGCTGTACGCCGGGGATAATGTTGCGCGCAATTTTGATTATGAAGGCCGCTACACGGGCAAAGGCGTTTTCACCGTGGATGCCGTATGGGTGGACCATTTTCCGCAATATCGGCCATTTCTGGGTGAAAAATTGATGATCCACCTGATTGGCAACGGGTATCAGGGCGTTGCCGTACCGGAATGCGTATATCCGCGCGGCGGCGGCGTATTGGAAGCCGCCGAGGCGGCCATGAATATCACGCAGCATGTGGAGCTGTTTGTTCAATACGCCCGCGCCCGCGTTTCCGCCGGCGAACGGTACGATGCCGAGGCGTATCAGGCGGAATTTTTACACACCACGGGGCTTACTGTGCTCACGCTGACCCAAAAGGAAATCAGCCGTGCGCTTCAGGACCTTTCCATCGTCAAAAGCCTGCAAAACGACATGGGCAGCGTGGGCCTGTATACCGAAAACGCGCGTCAGGCCGAGCGCGTCAGTCAATATGTGCCGATGCGCTACGCCTGCGACCTGTTTACCGCGGAAGCGGTGGATAAGCATACCGCGCGCCTTGCGCAACTGTACTATGCGGATAGCGATTTTGTCAGCGATCTGTGGATTCCCTATCAGGATTTTTATGCGTATGTGAACAGACGAACCATGACGGTGGACGCGCGCCGCCTGTGCGAAGGGTATCAGCTGGCCCCGCGCTACGATCCGGAAAACCTCTGCGCCCGGTATCCGGATTCTGTGCGCGTTGCCGTGGTACGCGATCGGGACCTGAAGCTGCTGGTGGGCGAAGTCATTAACAACCCCGCCTACGGCGACGGCATGGGTCCGCAGGGCATGATCGGCAAACAGGTTTACATTGCGGACAGCCGCGAGATGATCCGCCAGCGCAGGCTCGCGCCGGAGGAAGCCAATCTGAGCGTGCAAAACCTGACGCTGCCCATGGAGGAATACCGCAGGAGCCTTGCTCAGGCGGTGCTGCAGGAGCATAAAGGCAGGCTGGTGGACGCGATGTACCGCCGGGAAACGGTGCTTTCGCAGATGGACCCAGGCACGCCCGTTTACGTCAAGGCGTGCTCGCTGCTTGACGACCGTGTGGAAAAACTGAACGGGATTGTGAAATGGGAATCCGCCCAAAGCGGAATGAGCCAAATGAGCGGCTATGACGCGGATATCGACTACCTGAACCGCAAGCAGCGCGACCGGGAAGGCGAGCCGGAAATAACGCCAAACGCCAAACCGATCGCCTTTGCGCGGGATGCGCAGCGCGAGCAGAGCATTGAAAGCGGATATGCCATGCGCGCTGGGCTTCTGCGGATGATGTATCAGGACGCCGCTTTGCCCGAGCCGCCGCCCGAGCAGGCGGTGGGCGCGGATGATAGCGAGGAGGACGCGGCGCGGGAACTGTTGCCGCTGATCCCCGCCACGCAGAACAAGGAACCGGCAGCCGCACCGGGGCTTTCCGCCGCATCGTCGGCCAGCCGTCAAACCGTGCCCGGCATACCGGCCAACACCGCGCCCCATGGCGCGGTACCCGGCAAGGCTGAACAGGGCGCGGCTGAAACCGTCGCTTTTCAAACGTCCGAGGCCAACGCAACCCGAGGGTCTGGCGCGGCCGCGCCGCAACCGGACGGTTCCGCGGGAGCCGTCCATCCGGCAGAAAACGAACCTGCCGCCGGGATGCCGATGATCCGTCAGGGGAACGCTGCCGATGGCGGTGTTTCGCCCAGCAGGCAGGAGGAAGCTGCGTACGGCGCGCAAGCGTTGCCTGAGCAAAACGCCGGAGCGGCTTCCACAGAGGAAGCCGAATCGGACGCCACGGCTTTCACAGAAGCTGAGGATGCGCCCATTTCGCCTGCCTTTACCGAACCGGACGCTCTGCCGCCCCACGAGGGAACACCCCATCTGGCTGATGAGTCTGACGCGGACGCGGGCTATGCTACCGCGCCCGAAACGGACGGCGAACGCGGTTCCGGGCCGGATACGGAAATGGAAACCGAACCCGACGCTTGCGAACCGGAACAATCCGAACCCTCGGACGCCTGCGATGGGGCGGATTCCGCTCCGCTCAAAAACAGCGACGAACCGGCTTGCGACGCGCCCGCGCATCACAGGCGCGTCAGCCTGCGGGAGCTCAAGGATCGGTGCGTGATCGAGCCGGAAACGCCGGCCGAGCCGCAAACCGCCGAACCTCCGACCGTTGAACCGCCCGCTGAGGAGCCGCCCAAACCGAAGCTCGCCTACATCCTCCGCCGGGGCAGCGAGGAAACAGCGTCCAAATCATTCAACCGTATGTCGGAACTGCTCAAGCGTAACGGCAGGTGACTGCCCGGTTTTTGAAACGCAGCGGCATTCAGGCGCGGCGTAAACGGAACCCGATCTGCGGGTGAAGGAGTCGCTATGCACCAGCGTACCATTTTAAAAGGGCTGCAAATTGCCAAGGATATCCCATACCGTGATCCGGACGCGTTTCTCTCCCTTGTGGGGGTGGACGGCAACGGTAAAAACGCCTATATGCCCATTGGGGACAGCATGCTCAGCCGGCATACGCTGCTTTTGGGAAGCCCGGGCACCGGTAAAAGCAACATGATGTGCCATCTGTTGCGCAATTTGCGCGTAAACCTGACCGATGAGGATATTTTAATCGTGTTTGACCCGACCGGTGAATACGGCACGCATTTCAGTCAGGCGGGGGATATCGTCTTTGCGGACGATCCGCGCGCGTCCGACGGCAACGGGGAGGCGCAGTGGAACCTGTTTGAGGAGCTGGTGGATGAAAGCCGCCTGCTGGAGGACGCGTCGGCGCTGTGCGACATGCTGTTTGACGAGCGTATCCGCGTTGCGCCCGAACCCAGCTACGCTACTGCCGCCCGCGACCTGACCCTGGCGCTGATCGTGTACCTGTGCCGCCAGAACGATCCATCCCTGCGCAATAACGAAACCCTGCGCGGACTGATCGACGGGTTTGATACCGAGAGCATGCTCGCCATTCTGGAAAGCCTGCCGGAGATGCGCGCCATGAGCGCTTACCTGATGGAGCCGGGCAGCAAGCAAACCTTGGGTGTAATCGCCGCGCTGCAACAGGCGGCGCGGGAGCTGCTGCAAGGCCGCTTTAACGCCACGGGCACGTTGGGCATGCGCAAGGCCATGCGCCGCAAGGGCGGCAAGGTGGTGTTTGTGTGTTACGACGCGCAGCGCGGCCGCATGACCGGCTCGGTGTTTGCCACCTTGCTGGATCTGTGCATGCAGGAGGTGCTTTCCCGCAGCGAAAACGAGGGCAATGTGTACCTGCTGCTGGACGATGTGTGCGCCCTGCCCCGGCTGACTCATCTGGAGGATGCGCTTCTTTTCGGGCGCAACAAGGGGCTTCGGCTGATGATGGCGCTTTCCGGCGTCAACCGCCTTTCCGATCGTTACGGTGCGCTGGGCGCGCAGACGATACTGGACGCGTTTGGCACCACCGTCGCCTTTCGCCTGCATGACCGCGCGGGGCGCGCGTTTGTTAAAAGCCTGTACGGTCGCCACCGCGTGGTGGAAAGCTTCACCTCCTCGGTGCAGGTGCGCGGCGTTATCGAGCAGGTGATGGATCAGTACATCATTGAGGATGAGGATCTGACCGCGCTGCAAACGGGCGAAAGCATCGTAGCCACCATGCACTACCCGCCTTTCTACTTTCGCATGAAAGCTTACGGCGGCTGAGCCGCACACCGAAACCAACCACAAATGAAGGAGGAACCCCGCATGAGTATTACCCCGCATGATATTGCCAAGATGTTGGACCACAGCACGCTGCAACCCTACCTGACTCAGGAGGATGTCCGAAAAGGATGCGAAATTGCCCTGAAGTACGATACCGCCAGCGTTTGCGCCCGCCCGGCGGATATCCGGCTGGTCGCGGAACTGCTGAAAGGCAGCAATGTGCGCATTTGCACGGTGATCGGCTTTCCGCACGGCAACCACCTGCCCCAGATCAAGCTAGCCGAAGCGAAGGCCGCGCTGGATGAAGGCTGCGAGGAACTGGACATGGTAATCAACATCGGTCGGCTGATTGCCGGCGAAAACCAGTATGTGCAGGATGAAATCCGCGCGATTTGCGAACTGGCCCACAGCCGCAACGCGAAGGTGAAGGTGATTATCGAAACCTGCTACCTGAACAACGAGCAAAAGGCCCGCGTGTGCGCGCTGGCGGCCGAAGCCGGCGCGGACTGGGTGAAAACCAGCACCGGCTACGGCTCCGCCGGCTGCACGGTGGAGGATATCCGCCTGATGCGCAGGAGCGTTCCGCCTGCCTGTCAGGTGAAAGGCAGCGGCGGCATCCGGGATCTGGATACTGTGCTGGCGGTTCGCGCGGCCGGCGCGACGCGCTGCGGCGTATCCGCCACCGAAAAGATTATGGCGGAAGCGGAAAAACGCTTTGCCGAAGGCGTCCTGCGCGAAGTGACGGACGGCGAAGGCAAGGCGGACACCACCGGCGGGTACTGAGCCGACAGCGACCGATTGCGCAGCCTGAGCTTCGTGAACGGTCGCATCCGGGCAGCTCCATTGCGAATCACCCGAACCGATATGCGGCATGCCGCGCAGGGGTTCGGGTGATTTTTTGTTAAGCTTTTCACAACATCGGGCGCATCGCGCGCTTTGACGAGCTGTTCCGTTCGAGGGTTGCCCATAGCAGGGTGAGCAACGGCCGGGTGATTACGCTTTTTTTCGTCGCTGATGCGTGGGCTGGGATAACCGGTCTTTCATGTTGCAAACGCGCTGATGGGGTCCTGCTCCTATTGGGCTTGTGCCGCCTTATGGTGGGCAGGCGGCGAAAACGTCCTCCCAGCCTGAGGTTTCCGAAACCAATTGATTCGGTCAAACAAAATCTGATGTTTTTTACAATAGAATCGGCCTGACCGATAACCCGGATGATTTTGCCAACACGGTGTTTGCCCGGCATTATGGACACAAATCCGTGGCGGCGGAGGGGTACCGTTTAAGGGAAAGCGGCTGAAAACGCCTGAGCGTAAATATGCCCATCGCGCGTAGCGGAAGGGAAACACCCTTTGCCGCGGACGCTCGCGCGCCGTTTAGCGTAAGGAGGCTTTGCCGTAAACGTTAGCAGGGTTCGGTGATTTTTCAAGGGCGACTTCGGTAACAAGCGTACCGGTTGAACGGGCTTTGATTGCGGTCGCTGTTCAGCGATTTTTATCAAGCGGCTTCCGTAACAAACAAAGAGGATACCGACCCACCGCGACCGACCGGACCGCCTGCCGGAAAGGTCGGCTGCGCGATTCGCCTCGGAACGCCTTGGGCTTGTATCCTCTGCTTGAACATCTGGTCAACCCGGTTTGGCTGCTAAACCCGGCGGTGGCGCGGGGTCAGGCTGCCAAATCATCCCCGACCGGGAGGGGCTGTTTTTCTTCAGCGCCCACAATCGTCTCTCGGGTAAGCAGCATCAGCAAAATCAGGTTCAGCGCTGCGCCCAGTTGCAGGCTGAAGATGGGCTTTGCAAACATGTACTGGCAATATGCGCTGACTGTGGGCAATATCCCCAGCGCAACGTAGAAAAATCCGCGAGGCTTCCACAGCGACGCCGCCCAAAGTGCCAAAAGCACCTCGCCCACCATGCCGTACCGCTCGTGCATGCGGGGCAGGAAAAACAGGCACACCAGCACGCACCAAGCGCCCAAAAGCAAGAGCTGTCGGGGGTTCAGCGTTTTGCGCCTGTATATCATCCAAGTCGCCATGCCGCCCAGCGAAGCAACAGCCAACACAAGCCCGTAACGCTGCCACATGCCCTGAATCATCCGGTCGCTCTTGAGCGCATCGCCCAAGAGGGCATACAGGTTGGGGCAGTTAAAGGTGGCGTTGGTGTAAAGGTCGGTCTGTTGAAAATAAACGCTGACCGCGTACAGCGGGCTTTGGCCGATCAGCGCCATGGGAAGGCCGGTCGCAACCCATACGGCCGGGATCAGTAAAAACCAGAGCACGGAAAACTTCTTTTCCATGCAAAAATAGGCGATCATCAGCGCGGGCAATAAAAACAGGGCCTGAAGCTTAAAAGCCAGCGCAAACCCAAAGCAAACCATCGACCAGGAAGGCCGGTTGCGGATGAGCAGCCAGATCGACAGCACCGATAACGCCGCGTAGCTTGCATCCGTCTGCCCCCACCCGGCCACATTCAAAATCAGGATGGGGCTGAGCCACAGGATGGATAAGCCGGCAAACAGACCCAACCGACGTTTCGGGGCCGGAAGCGCCGCCCACAGCAGCAAAGCGGCCGCGGCCATCAGCCCGGCTTCCATCAGCAGCGATACGGCTTTGAGCACCATCATATCGTTTGCGTGGGGGAACAGTTGGGCGGCCAGCGTCCACAGGTACAGGTGAAGCGGGCTGTAGGTCCACTGGTATTGCGGGGCCAGCGCGTTGGCCATGCCGCCCGCCTTGATGGCGCCGTACCAGCCCATGTTCATAAACTCCATATCCGCCACCATCAGCGGTAAAAATGTGTAGCGGATGATAAGCCCCAACAGGAATACGGCGCAAAACGCCCACCCCAGAACATGCTTGCGCAGGCTGTTTTGGATGCGCAGCTCCCAGTTCATCATTGGCAAACCCTCCCGTAGCGATTGAAATCGGCAGCGATGGTAGCCGTACGCCCGGCGCGCGAAGCCCTGTGCAAACGCGTTATCCGCGTTTCCCCAAAAGCCCGCATGGCCCATGGATCGCAAACAAAGTCCGGAACCAGCCGAATCATTGCGTTTATTATAGTACAGCGCGACTGGTTTTGACAACAAGGTTACCGGCAGGCAGGCGCCGCCGTGCGCTGTCGCCGGGGCGGAACCGAACCCGCTGGGAGCATTCCGCCTGCAATCGGGCGTTCGGGGGTAAAGAACGCGATCGGCTTGTACAATGCAAAAACATGGAAGTGCTGATTTTCCCTATTGACAGGCGGGCATGGATCGGTTATTATCATACCAATCATATATGATATATGTATGTGAGGAAACGAGGGATGCGGATGAACCCGATTCTGCTATGGATGCTCAGGCATAACTTCCGCAACGGACGAATGCGCAATGGCCAAACCGACCCTTCCTGAACCCAAAATATAACCGAAAGAAGGATTTTGCCATGAGCCATCCATACCGTTTTGAAACCCTCCAACTGCACGTGGGGCAGGAGCAACCCGATCCCGCAAGCGACGCGCGCGCGGTGCCGATTTATCAAACCACCTCCTACGTATTCAAAAACTCCGCCCACGCCGCGGCGAGGTTCGGCCTTGCGGATGCGGGCAATATTTACGGGCGGCTGACCAATACCACGCAGGACGTGTTTGAAAAGCGTATTGCCGCGCTGGAAGGCGGCGTTGCGGCTTTGGGCGTGGCTTCCGGCGCGGCCGCCATCACTTACGCGATCCTCAACCTTGCGCAAGCGGGGGATCGGATCGTGGCGGCCAAAACCATCTATGGCGGCACGTATAACCTGCTGGCCCATACCCTGCCCCAGTACGGCATAGCCACCGATTTTGTGGACGCGGACGAGGAAAACGCATTTGAAAACGCCATTACCGACCGTACCCGCGCTGTTTTCATCGAAACCATCGGTAACCCCAACGCGACCCTGATCGACATTGAAAAGGTGGCCGCGGTGGCTCACGCGCATGGGATTCCGCTGGTGGTGGACAACACCTTCGCCACGCCCTATCTGGTGCGCCCCATTGAACTGGGCGCGGATATCGTAGTGCATTCCGCCACCAAGTTTATCGGCGGGCACGGAACCGCCATCGGCGGCGTGATTGTGGACAGCGGCAAGTTCGATTGGGAAGCCAGCGGAAAATTCTCCTCGCTGGTGGAGCCAAACCCGAGCTACCACGGCGTCAGCTTCACCAAAGCGGTAGGCCCGGCGGCCTATGTGACCAAGATTCGCGCTATTTTGCTCAGGGACACCGGCGCTACGCTTGCGCCCGTGCACGCGTTTATTTTTCTGCAAGGGTTGGAAACCCTGAGCCTGCGGGTGGAGCGCCATGTGCAAAACACGCTTGCGGTGGTGGCCTATCTGGCCAAACACCCTCAGGTGGAGCGGGTCAACCACCCCAGCCTGCCCAGCCATCCGCACCACGCGCTGTATCAGAAATATTTCCCTCGGGGCGGCGCATCCATTTTCACGTTTGATATCAAGGGAGGCGCGGCGGAGGCGCAAGCGTTTATCGACAAACTTCAAATCTTTTCATTGCTGGCCAATGTGGCGGATGTGAAATCCCTCGTGATTCATCCGGCCTCCACCACGCACAGCCAGCTCACCGAGGCGGAGCTGCGGGAGCAGGGCATCGGGCCGAATACCATTCGCCTGTCCATTGGCACGGAACATATCGATGATATTTTGGAAGATTTGGCGCAGGCGTTTGAAGCCTGAGGAGAACATACCCCGCCTCGGCGGACTCAGGTCAACGGCGAAACCTTTGCGGGGCGCGGGAGCGAAGCCCCCTGCCCGACGTAGGCCCCATATCGCAGCCCATGCAACGGGAACGCTACGAAAGCCATAAGCGCCATGCGGCGCGGGGATGAACGCCATTCTGTTGAACGAAAGCCAATGGGCCGTCTCCCTTTCCGGGATGGCGGCCCATTGGCTTGTTCAGGTATGTCTGCAATGCGCTGCTGTCGCTCGCTTCAAAGCCTTGCGGGCTGTTCGCATGCTCTGGTTTTACACGGCGGCGTCAGGCTTGGGGCTTCACCCCAAACCCCGACATGGGCGTTGCCCCTGCATGCTTTCAAGGACTTTCGCCCTTGACCCGTTTCCGCTGCGGCGGGGGGATGCTTTATCAAGGAGGGTTTATACGCCGGCTCTGCGTTGCCCGGGGTCAAACGCGGTCAGATCATTCACAACCGCGCCGGCAATCAGCAAACCGGCCACGGAGGGCACAAACGCCGTGGAACCCGGTATATCCCGCCGCACGGTGCACTTGCGGGCTGTTCCCGGCGGACACACGCAATGCGTGCGGCAGGAAACGGCGGCATCCTCCACGGGGCGGATCGGCGCCTCGTCCGAATAGACAACCTTGAGCGAATCCACGCCGCGCTTGCGAAGCTCTCCGCGCATCACGCGCGCCAGAGGGCAGATGCGGGTATCGTAAATATCCGCAACCCGAAAGCGGGAAGGGTCGATTTTATTACCCGCGCCCATGGAAGAAATCACCGGAACCCCAGCGGCCTTCGCGCGGGTCACAAGCTCCAGCTTGCCCTTTACGGTGTCGATTGCGTCCACAATATAATCGTATTGCGTTAAATCGAACTGATCGGCAGTATCCGGCAAATAAAAACAGCGATAGCAACGCACGGCGGTTTCCGCGCAAATGTCGTGGATACGCTCGGCTGCCACCTCCACCTTGAAACGGCCAACGGTGGAATGCGTGGCATAAATCTGGCGGTTGATATTGGTCAGACAAATCCGGTCGTCATCCACCAAATCCAGCGCGCCCACGCCGGAACGCGCCAACGCTTCCACAACGTAGCCGCCCACGCCGCCGATACCGACAACCAGCACGCGGCTTTGCGACAGGCGCTCCATCGCCTCGCGTCCGTAAATCAATTCCGTTCGGGAAAAAGCATTCAGCATTTTGGCGTCCCTTCTGTTTGCCGGGGCTGAAGCGCGAAAAACCTCGTCCAAGGCCCTCGGGAACAGAAACCATGATACAGGCGCGACGGGGTAAAGTCAACCGGGACGCGGGCCTCAGAATTGCACATACACAAAATCTGGCCGCTATTCTTAAAGAACAGCGGCCAGAGCCGCCCCTAAGAGCAACTGTTTATCTCAGAACGCGCATACGAGACGAACACTCACCGCCTCCGCCGCGCGCTTTTCCCCAGACCCGGTAGCCGGAACCGTTTACGCCTTTTCGGACAGGTCGATCCCCAGCTTTTGAACAACGGCCTGTTTGATAATTTCCACGCAATGATCGCGCCCAAGGGTTGCGCTGTTCAGGCACAGATCGTAGCCGATTGGTTCCTTCCAGTTTTCGCCGGTGTAGTATTTATGGTAATCCGAGCGGTATTTATCCGTGCGGCGCACAGCGCGGCCGGCCTCGCCCGCGGTCATGCCGGAACGGTCCATGATGGACTGCACGCAGCTATCAAACGGGGCCTGAATGCAAACGGACACCACATTGGGCAGGCCGCGAAGCACAAAGTTGGCCGCTTTGCCCATCACGATGAAGGACTCGGTCTGCGCAAGCATTTTCAGAATTTTTACCTGATAGTTGAACAGGTTCATATCGGAAACGAATTTATTGTTTTCTGGGGTGAGCACGTTGCCGTAATGCTCCCGGTCCGGCACCTGCATCAGCAGCCGGCGGTTGAATTTTTCATCCGCAAGGGCGAACAGCTCCTCGTTGATGCCGCTGTCGATGGAGGCAAGTTGCAACAGTTCCTTATCCATCAGCCGGATGTTGAGGTCGTTCGCGATTTTTAACCCAATCTGTTTGCCGCCGCTGCCAAAGCCCCGGGCGATGGTAATCACGAAATTTTTCATGGCGCGTCGCACTCCTTTACTGGCATAGGCCACTATCTTTGCCTGACCCGTGTTTGCGGGCCGGCTTGTATGATAATCTTCTTGGGTTGCGGCGGTTTCTCCTGCAAGAAAACAGAAAAGGCCGCGATTTGGGCGGTCTTGCGGAAAACGCAGACTAATCAATGCCTGCCGGTGAAGATATGCAGGATCGACGGCTTGGTTATGCAAAAAGAATACCGAGCTAAAACAATGAATGCGCAGGGCGACGCTTGACAATGAAATAGCCCCGCTTTATAATTGAAAAATCAAATCGGGCCGCCGATTTGCATCGGACGAACCTCGCGACTGCAAATGCTGGATACAATCTCAACCTGATACCGACCGCGAACCGCATACGATATACCGGAAGCAAAGGGGCTTCTCGGGGCTATTGATGGCCTTGAGGAGCCTTTTTGAAATCGCCGCACGCAGGCAAAGCCACTTGCGGCGAAATAGATAAGGAGGCGTCCATCCATGAAAAAAGCCCTCTCCCTGCTGTTGTCGCTGACCCTGGTATTCACTTTGCTGGCAAGCAGCGCAGCGGCTGAGGCAGCCCTGCCGATCATCAAAATCGCCAGCGTCACCCCGCTATCCGGCAGCCAGGCCGCCATGGGCGAAACCATCAAGAATGGTATCGAGCTGGCGCTGAATGAACGGGTGGAAGAGTTCAAAGCCTTGGGCTTTGATCTTCAGTTCTCCCCGCAGGACGATCAGGCGGACCCCAAAGTGGGCGTGAGCGTCGCGCAGCGCCTGATTGAGGACAAAGACATTCTGGCGGTGATCGGCCACTGGAACTCCGGCGTTGCGATCCCCTCTTCCGAAGTATACAACCAGGGGGGTTTGGCGATGGTTTCCCCCGCGAACACCGCCATTGCCGTTACCGACCGCGGTCTGCCGGTCGTGAACCGCATCTGCGCCCGTGACGACGCGCAAGGCCCCGCCGGCGCGGACTTCCTCTTTAGCCTCGGCCTCACGTCCGTCTACATCATTCAGGACAAAACCGCTTACGGTCAGGGCGTTGCGGACGAGTTTAAAAAGCGCTTTGAAGCCATTGGCGGCACGGTGCTCGGTTACGAAGGCATCACAGCCGGCGAAGCCGATTACAGCGCTGTGGAAGAAATGATTCGCGCCAGCGGCGCGCAAGCCGTGTACTTCGGCGGCATCTACCCCGAAGGCGGCCTGATTATCAAACAGTTGCAGGAAAAAGGCATCGCAGTTACCTTCCTCGGGCCGGACGGTATGGACTCCGCCGAGCTGGTTAACATCGCGGGCGACGCGGTCATCGGCACCTACTACACCTCCACCGCCGCGGACGTGTCCGGCACGGAAAAGGGCGCCGCTTTTGCCGCCAACTACAACGCCAAGTACGGCCACAACCCCGAAGGCTATGCCGCCTACGGTTATGACGCGGTGAACGTCGCGCTGGACGCCATCAAGTCCGTCATTACCGCCAACCCGGGCGTTACCCCCACCCGCGAGCAGGTCGCGACCGCCATCCGCGCCACCAGCGGCTATCAGGGCATGGCGACCAACGTAACCTTCAACAGCATCGGCGACAACACCGAAGCGACCGTATACGTGCTGGGCTTCAAGGAAGCCAAGTACCCGGCGGAAGTGATCAAGGCCATCCCCGTAAAAGACTACCTCAAATAATGCAAGGCGTAGGGCATGCCCTGTGACCTTCACAGCAATCACGCCTGCCGCGGGAAAAGGAACATCCTTTTCCCGCGGCGGCAACAGAGAGGTCGGTAGATCATGAACCAACTGCAGTTGCTGGTGAAAATCATTCCCCAGCTTTTGTCCGACGGGCTTGCTCTGGGCTTTGTGTACGCCATCGTAGCATTGGGCTATACTATGGTCTACGGCATTTTGGAGTTTATCAACTTTGCCCACAGCGAGCTGTTCATGT
>DAOPZY010000011.1:0-78885 GCA_035353615.1 Candidatus Limiplasma sp. | reverse complement strand
TCCACACCGCCGCCGGTTTCGCCAATCACGCAGGCGCTGTGCGCTTCGTCCACCATCAGGAAACACCCATACTTCTTTTTCAGCGCCACGAAGGCGGGAACGTTGGCGATATCCCCGTCCATGCTGTACGCGCCCTCAATGATGATGAGCACCTTGGCGTACCGGTTGCGCTGCATGCGAAGGATGCTTTCCAGCGCGTCCGGATCGTTGTGGGGGAAGGGCTTTGACGTGGCGCGGCTTAGCCGGCACCCCTGCTCGATGGAGTTGTGGGCGAGCGCGTCATACACAATCAGATCATTCTTGCCGCAAAAATTACCCACGACCGTGACGTTGGTGGAATGCCCTCCGACCAGCACAAGACAATCCTCGGCGTGCTTCCAGTCGGCCAGCTCCTTTTCAAGCTCCTGATGCAGCTTTTTTTCACCTGCAAGCAGGCGGCTTCCGCTGGCGCTGGTGCCGTAACGGTCAATGGCGGCTTTGGCGGCTTCCATCACCTCGGGGCGACCGCTCATGCCGGTGTAGTTGTAACTGCCGAAATTGAGCACTTCCTTGCCGGCCATCAGACTTTTATCCCGCAGGGGCGATTCGTGGCACACAAAATAGGGGTTATCGTCGCCTTCGGCCATCAGGGCCTGTATGCGCTTTTGGAACGCCTGGTATTCCGGCGTATCCTCAAACCGTGTAATGGGAACAATCTCCTCATCCGGCTGAGCCTGATTTTCGTACGCGCCGACGCCGTTAAGCTTGCCGTAGATGAGGGCGCTCATATCGTTCACGGTTGTGCAACGGCCGTATTCCTCTACGGGGATGGTTACGTTGAACTGTTCCTCCGCCTTGAGCGAGGCGGCCAGCACCTGTAAGCTGTCGCCGCCCAGCGCATCAATAAACTGCGCGTCGTCGTTAATTTCAGCCGGCTCCATGGATAACGCCTCGGCGTACAGGGCGCGAACCTTGTGCTTGATCTCCTCCATTTGCAGGTCGGTCGGCTTTACTTCGCGGGCTACGACTTCCGGCGCGGGGGCTTCCACCGGGGCCGTCTTTGCGGCGCCCATGCGCAGGTCGCGGTAGGCGAGCTTGTTTTCCTCAATCAGCGCCTTCAGGGCCAGACGTTTGACCTTGATGCCGTTCACCAGCGGAAGCTTTTCCGCGGTGACAATGACGCGGCTCAGGCGTTTGAGCATCGGCAGTTTTGCGTTCAGCGCTGTAATTTGCCGAAGCACGCCTTCGAGATACGCGTCGTCTTTATAATGGTCGCCCACGTTCAGGGCCAGCACGATATCCTCGTATTTCTGGTTTTTACCGGGCTTGCGAATCCCGAGCACGGTGAACTGCTCCACGCCCTCCACGGCGGAAAACACATCCTCCAGCTCGTCCGGGTATACGTTCTCGCCGGATTCGTTGATGATGACATCCTTGCAGCGACCCTCAACAAACATCCGGTCGCCCTTTTCCAGCCGTACCACATCGCCGGTGGGGTACCAGCCGCCCTCCAGCGTGTCCGGCGGCAAGAGGCGGCCGTCCACCAATCGGCCGGTATGGATGCTTCCCCCACGGATGAGCATTTCTCCACGGCGACCGTGCGCCTCTCCCGGATTGACGCGGTATTCCACGTTCATCAGGGGCTTGCCGACCGAACCGCTGACCCGCTTGCGCAGGTTCAGGCTGGTTTCCACGCTGGTTACTGCGGTTTCCGTCATGCCAAAGCCGCAAATCGTGTAGTACCCAAGAGCGCTGAGCGTCCACAGGTGCTCGCTGGGGGTGTGGCTACCGCCAAGGACGATCACCTTGAGGGTGGTGCCCAAGAGCTTGCTGTCGATGCCGGAAAACAGCACCTTTTCCGCAAGCCATAGGCCAAAGCTGGGGGCCACGGCCTGCACGCCCAGACTGATGCCCTTGAGCGCACGGAACATCCCGCGCTTAAACGGGCTTTGCCGGGAAAGGTTTTTTTGCAGCCCGGCGCAAATGTTGTTGGCTAACAGCGGCACGGCGATCAGCATATCCGGCCGGCACTGCTGCGCGGTGTCCAGAATAGCCTGCGGCGTGCGGTTGGGCAGGTATACGTTGGCGGAGCCGATAAAATGAATCCACATCAGATTGGCCATAAAGCCAAAAACATGATGGTAGGGCAAGAACGCCAACGCGCGGCGGGGTTCGTCGGTTACGATGCGCTTATTCTCCCGGTAGAGCAGTTCGGAACTCAGCACCTGTTCCACCACCGCTTTACCGTGGTACACGAAGATGCGGCTGGTGCCCGTGGTGCCGCTGGTGCACAGCGCCACCTGATCGGCAAACACCGGGGTAAAGCCCTCGGGCGCTTCGGGCGCCTGAAGCAGCGCCTGAAGATCAATCCGCGTCACGGCATCCGGAAGGGCGCGCATCTTGGTGGTAATCAGCGCCTTCGCTCCGGATTGCGCCAGCAGGTAAGCGGTCATTTCGTCGCTCAGGGAAATATCCAGCAAAACGGCGTTGAAACCAGCCTGAATTACGCCCCATAACGTGGGAAACCATTCCTTGCAGGTATCCATGGAGATGGCGACATAGCTGCCCGCCGGCGCAGAGACGGCTGTGCGGATGTGCGCGGCGTAATTCCGGGTAATGCGCGCGTAATCCCGGTAACTCAGGGAATGTTCGGCTCCGTTTTCCATCCAGACGGCGGCTTTCGCGTCGCCGTAGTCACAAATCAGTCGATAGAGGGTTTCCAGCCGCATATCGTCACGCAGGGCGCGGCTCACGCGTATAATATCGTGTTGCTGCATCTAGGCACGGCCTCCCTTTCCGTAATAATCGCGTAAAATCCAGAAATTCAGGCTTGGGGTCAGCAAATCGTGCAACACAACCGCCAGCCGTTGGTCGGGCTTGGCAACCCGCAGGCGAATGCGCATCCGTTTGCGGTTGGCGTTTTGAACCACTTTAGCGCCAAGCCGGATGGGGGAAAGGCCGTTGGATTCGTCCCGGTGAATGATGCCGGTTGCGATGCCGCATGCCGGTTCATACGGGGATGCTTCCTCACCGCGATGGGTACGCAGCCTTGTGTGCTGGCTGCCGCCGCGATGGTCGCCCGGTTCCACCAGACACACCTGAATGCCATGGGGCTTGACCTCCATCGCCAGACACTCCGCATACCCCTCGACGGCGTGCTTGGACGCCGTGTAGGCGCTCTGGAAAGGAATCCCCAAAAGCCCATTGATGGAGGAAAACAGGATGATTTTACCCTGCTGCCGACTGCGCATGGCGGGTAACACAAGCGAAACCATGGCGGTCAGCCCCACAAAGTTGGTTTGCATTACCTGCGCGTATTCATCGGGCGAGGTTTCCTCACAGGGGCCGAGCATCAGCACGGCGGCGCAGTAGACCAGCGCGTCCACCCGGGGGCTGATGGCGAAAGCGGATTGCGCGAAAGCCTCGCGGCTTTCGGCAACGGTTACGTCCAGCCCGATGGGGTGGATGGACGTGTGAACGGCGTCTTTTTCGGAATGAACGCCAAAACTTCGGGCTCCGGAAATTACCTGCCAGCCGTCTGCCGCAAAAGCTTCCGCCGTTGCAAGCCCTAAACCGCTGGAGGCTCCGATCACCCACACGGTTCCTTTTTCCACGATGTTACCCTCCGAATCATTGCTGTATCAATTGGTTCCATAAACAGTGAGATTATACCCCATAGCGTTACGCGATGCAAGAAATATAATTAGACAATCTAATAAAAATGCCTAAAAACCGTTGAAAATAAACGGATTGCGCAAAAAGCTCGTGAGCGGCCGCTCATTACAGAGAGGTAAAAAAACCCAATTCAACGGACGCTGGCGAAGGGATTTGCGGCCCCTTGCCGTGGCATCCGTGTGTCTGGCTGCAAAACGGATCGTCGAGGTTTTACGCAGTATGCGCCCGGAGCCAGACGCTTATAAGCCGCAAACCCATTCCACGGAGCGCCAACCATGGCATAGGGCAGAAAACAGGCATGTAGACGCTTAACGCGTAGCCGCTCGCAGGGAGTATGGAAAACGCGGCAACCAAAACGAAAAAACGGTATCGAAAAAGCACGGGGGGTCCCGCGCTCAAGGATTTTGATTGGTGTCGCGATATGCCTTTTTTGTTTGCCCCATAGCCCTTTAAACGATTTCCACGCTAAAAAAATCACAATTCCTAATGTTGAGGGGTGCGGTTTGGGGTTTTCCTCAAACTCCAGCAGGAACTTCGGCCCTGCGCCCTGACAGGAGTATCAGCCATCAGTTGGTCTAGCGTCGTCGGAGGCTTTTCGAAAGCCGGGGCACGGGAAGGCCCGCGTCCGTTTAGAAGCTCAGCGATCATTCTTTAGCGGATGTTCTTTTCAAGGATTTCCGCGATTCGCTCGCTGGCGTGGCCGTCCCCGTACGGGTTCACCGCGCCTTCCATCGCGTGGTATTTTTCCGGATTGTTCAGCAGTTCCATCACCGCTTCGTAAATCGGCTGTTCGCTGGTGCCCACCAGCTTGAGCGTGCCGGCTTCAACGCCTTCGGGACGCTCGGTGGTGTCGCGCATCACCAGCACGGGCTTGCCCAGAGAAGGGGCTTCCTCTTGAATGCCGCCGCTGTCAGTCATAATCAGGTATGCGCGCGCCATTACATTGTGAAAATCGAGCACATCCATTGGCTCGATCATGTGAATGCGCTCCTGACCGGAGAAACACCTTTTGGCCATTTCCCGTACGCTGGGGTTCATGTGCATGGGGTAGATCAGCTTTACATCGGGCGTTTCATCCACCACGCGGCGGATGGCGGTAAACATGTGCCGCATGGGGGTGCCCAGATTTTCCCGCCGGTGCGCCGTAAGCAGGATCAGGCGGCTGCCCTTGGCCCATTCGATCTCCGGGTGGTGATAATCTTCGTGCACGGTGGTGGAAAGCGCATCGATCACGGTGTTGCCGGTAATGTAGATGGTGCCTTCCGGCTTGCCCTCACGCACCAGATTTTGCTTGCTCATGCTGGTGGGCGCAAAATAGAATTTGGCAATCAGATCCACTGCCTGCCGGTTAAACTCCTCCGGGAAGGGGGAGTGCAGGTTATAGGTGCGCAGACCCGCTTCCACATGCCCAACGGGGATTTGCAGATAAAAACAGGCCAGCGAGGTCACAAACGCGGTGGAGGTATCGCCGTGTACCAGCACCACATCCGGTTTTTCGGTTTCCAGAATATCGCGCAGCTTGAGCAGAATGTTCACCGTTACGTCAAACAGCGTCTGCTTTTGCTGCATAATGCAGAGGTCATATTTGGGCGTTACCTGAAAGCAATTCAAAATTTGATCCAGCATTTGCCGATGCTGGCCGGTAACGCAAACGATGGTTTCAAATGCGGGATGGTGTTCCAGCACATGCACCAGAGGGCACATCTTGATCGCTTCGGGCCGGGTACCAAAGATGAGCATCACTTTTTTCATGTGCAAACCAACCTAACCCGCTGTTTAACAGCGATTGTCATCATGTTGCTATTCTACCCCATCAGGCATGGAAATGCAAGCCGCGTTCCGCTCCGCGTATGCCAGACGGTACCATTCGCGCATCCGGCGGGGGATAGCCTCGTCCGGCGATGTGGATAGAAATCGCACGTTTTCTTCTGGCGCTGTGGCGGAGGATCGGGAGGGTTCATCGCCCACAGATGGGGCGCGCAGCAGGTTGCGCACGGTCAGCTGCTTTTGAAGCTCGCGCGCCGTGCCTTCGTTTCCATCCACCAGCGCGACGCCGCGCGGCAGGTAGTCGGCGAGCGCGCGCTTTAAAAAAACATAATGCGTACAGCCCAGCACCACGGCTTTCACAGGCTTATGGAGGTAGGGGGAGAGCAGTTCTCTCAGCTTAGCCTGAATCCGGGGGCCGTCCGTTTCGCCCGCTTCAATCAGTTCCACAAGACCCGGACAGGGCACGGGGATCGCGTTTTTACCGTACAGGGCCATCAGTTGGTGAAACTTTTCCAGCCGCAAGGTCATGGCGGTTGCCATCACAAGCACGGAGCCGTCGTTTGGGAGCAGGGACGCGGGCTTGAGCGCCGGTTCCATCCCGATGATCGGCACGGACAGTTCCTGCCGTAGGGTTGCGGCCGCCGCGCTTGTGGCTGTGTTGCACGCGATCACGATCGCCTTGCACTCCAGACCGATCAGCGTCTGAACCGCCTCCCGGGTAAAACGGAGCACCTCCTGCGGCATGCGGTCCCCATACGGGGCGTGCAAATTATCCCCCAAAAATATAAAATCCTCCGCCGGCAACCTGCCGGCTGCTGCTGCCAGCACATTGACGCCGCCAAAACCGCTGTCCATCACCCCGATGGGACGACGATCCACCGCCAACCACCTCCGATTCGTTTGGATTGATTATACCTTCGCAACGCCGCTTTGGCAAGGCGCCCCGAATAAACGGCAGGCGGAAGCGCTTCTGCGGCCGTAGGCAGGCGCGGCGCTCAGTCAAGCGGCGCGCCCGCTTTGGGCGCGCCGCAACACGTCATTGAATTTCTGCAAAGCGCTCTGCCGCTTGCCTGAGTGCCCTTCGGCCCGCCGCTCAGGAGGCCGATGCGCCGATCAGAGCATTGGTCAGGCTGCTCAGATTCTCAACCGCCGCGGTGAGCGATGTGAGCGAATCGCTCACCTTTTGCCCGCTGGAAAGCTTCGCGTCATACGCGTCGATAATGTTGTAAATATTGTCAAAAACCGATTGCTGGTACAGACGGCCTACCTCGCCAAACATGCCCACGTTCAGGTCGTTGATGATCTCGATGCCATGCACATATTGACGGATTTTGCCAAGCACGTTGCTGGTGGTCGTGGCCCCCAACCGGGAAAGCGTGTTGGTTTGGCTGGTGGCATGTTGAATTTCGGCGCGGAGGTTTGCGTTGCGCTGGCTTTCAAAATTGGCTTCGTTCAAACCGCCCACGCCGACCAGCTTCAGCAGTAAAAACGCGGCGACGATGATGATCAGAATTACCAGAATGGGGCGGTAGCGGTTGGAGCGCATCACCGAGTTGAAGCGGCTCTGATTGGAATAACGGTACAAAGGCGTTCCTCCTTAATCCATGCGATTTATTACTATTGCTCTTTCGATTTCGTATGCGGAATTACGGGTTTTTAGCCGTGAAGTCGCCAGTATTATAGCATAGCTTGGCTTTGGGGTAAAGCGTGGGGCAGAAAAGCGGGCGCGCCGCGCCTACGGAAGTACAAAACCCATACGGGAAGCCGGGATTGTCACCAAGCGCGGACCGTGATAGAATTGTGTTAGCAGGGGGCTGACCGACCGCCCCGGCGGTTCTTAACTGGCAGATGGAGGGGAATACCGATGGAAATCCGGGAGCTTACCCTACCCACAAAACAAGAAATGGACGCGCTGGTCGGGGTCTTGCAGGCTTCGTTCTGGCGTACGCCGCTATTTCGGGAATATCTGTTTCACGGGCGCGAGGCTTTGTCGCGCACGTTTCTCAAAGCCCTTACAGTTTACAGCCTGCGCGCCGGGCGCGTGTTCGCGGGGGTGCGAAACGGGCGCATCGTGGCCGTTTCACTGTGGAGCCTGCCCGGCTCGCCGGCGATGGGGCTGAAAGGCTATCTGAAAACCGGCATGGCGTGGGGCATGCTTTCAATCGTCCTGCGAAGCCCGCGCGCTATGCGCCGGATTGCGGTGCTGTTTCGCTTTTTGGAAATCTACGCGCCGGAATTTCCGTGCAACTCGCTGGAATTTTTAGCCTCAGCCGAACGGGGCGCGGGCGCGGAGCTGTTGCGCGGGTGCCTGCCTTCCTTTACGGATTATCCGAGGTATGTGGAAAGCATCGTTTCCAAGAACGACCATGCCTACTACCGCCAGTTTGGCTTTGAGCCCTTTGCGCGGGCGGATTTTCACGGCACTGATTATGCGTTTGCCCTCCTGCGCGAAGGTTGCGCGGCCGACGGGGGAAATCCGTGAAAACCTTCACAAACAGGATACTTGACAAACCTTGCAGCCTCCGTTATAATCTAGCCAATTTCAAACGCGATGATCGGGCACGGTGCGCGGGAAAGCCTTTCAGAGAAGCGTCGGTTGGTGCGAGGCGCAAAGGCAACGCAAATCCACTCCCCCGTGAGCGGCTGGTGGGAACGGCAGTACTACCGGACGGGTAAGCCCGATACAGCGGTTTTGAGCGGGAGCAATGGCTCCAAGCGAAGTGGTACCGCGGAAGCAACAGCCTCCGTCTTCGATTGATGAAGACGGGGGCGTTTTTTCGCCCATAACAAGAAGGAGGACGCGACATGGCTTTTGTACCGACACTTGAGTTGCACGACAACACCATTCCCGGTTTGCTGAGAAGGAACGCGGAGCGACTGCCGGACAATGACTGTATCATTGCGCCCGAGTTTAACGTGCGCTGGAGCTGGAAGGAGTTTGACCGCCGCACCAACGTAATCGCGCGCGGCCTGTACGCCATGGGCATCCGCAAGGGCGATCATATCGCTATCTGGGCTACCAACGTGCCGGAGTGGATGCTGATTATGTTTGCCTCGGCCAAATTGGGCGCGATTCTGGTAACCGTTAACACCAACTATAAACAGTTTGAGCTGAATTACCTGTTGACCCAGAGCGATACCAAAATGCTGGTGATGATCCCGGAGGTCAAGGGGAACGATTACATCGACCACATTACCGGCCTGATGCCCAGCCTGCTGACGGAAACGCCCGAGCATATCGAAGAAAAGAAGCTCCCATTCCTCAAGCATGTGCTGCTGATTGGCGATAGCCCCAAAAAGCCGATGGGCATGAACCGGTTTGACGAACTGTACACGCTGGCGGAATCCGTTCCGGAAAGCGTAGTGGAGGAAATCATCGCCGGGCTGCAAACGCACGAAGTCATCAACATGCAATACACCAGCGGAACAACCGGCTTTCCCAAGGGCGTGATGCTTACGCATTACAACATCACCAACAACGGCCAGTTTATGGGCGATTGCATGAAGTTCACCGGCGACGACCGTTTGCTGATTGTAGTGCCCCTGTTCCACTGCTTTGGCTGTGTGCTGGGGGTGATGAGTTGCCTGACGCACTGCACCACCATGGTGCTGATGACCCGCTACCATCCCAAACAGGAGATGGAGATTATCCAAAACGAGCGCTGCACCGCGGTGCACGGCGTGCCCACCATGTTTATCGGCATGCTGGAGCATCCGGATTTTGACCAGTTTGATTTTTCCCACCTGCGCACCGGGATCATGGCGGGCAGCCCCTGCCCCATTAAAACCATGTGCGATGTGACCGGCAAAATGCACCTTCAGGAGCTGACCATTACCTACGGCCAAACGGAATGCTCCCCCGGCATGACCATGAGCCGTACCGACGATCCGTTGGAACTGCGCGTGAGCACGGTGGGCAAACTGCTGCCGCACACCGAGGGCAAAATCGTGAACCCTGAAACCGGCGAGGAATTGCCGCGCGGCACGCCTGGGGAGATTGTAACCCGCGGCTACCACGTCATGAAGGGCTACTACAAGATGCCGGAAGCCACCCGCGCGGCGATCGATGAAAACGGCTGGCTGCACACCGGCGATATCGGCACCATGGATGAGGACGGCAACTTCCGTATTACCGGCCGCCTGAAAGATATGATTATTCGCGGCGGTGAAAACATCTACCCGCGCGAAATTGAGGAGTTTATGTACACCCACCCCGCCATCAGCGATGTGCAGGTGATTGGCGTACCGGATGAAAAATACGGCGAGGAAGTGTGCGCCTGCGTCATCTTCAAGGATGGCAAAATTGTGCCGGATGAAGAACTGATTGAGTTTGTGCGGGCCGGCCTGAGCCGGTACAAAGCGCCGCGCTATATCATGCAGCTTTCAGAGTTTCCCATGACGGCCAGCGGGAAAATTCAAAAGTTCAAGCTGCGCGAAATGGGCGTTGAAAAGCTGAACCTGCAGTCGGCCGCGAACATTGAAACCGCCTGATGAAACAGCAGGGAATCTTAGATTGCTGAAAAACCCTCGCCGCAGCGAAAATGGGTCAAGGGCAAAGCCCTTGTGGGGTGCCGGGGCAAAGCCATAGCCCGCCGGAGGCCTTATGTGGCAACACATACAGCATTAGCGCCACGAGTGCCGAAGGCACTAAGGGGTGCGGCATATGGACTCAATTCGGTTTTTCAACGGTTTGAGGGGACCTGTCGGGGGGGGCCGCGCGGTTGCAGGGCAGCCCTTGGGTTGCCAGCCGATACGCCTTGGCAGGTTCATCGCCACGCGGAGTGAACTCCGAAAAAACTCGCCGCAACAAACCGGGCCTGTGTCAGAGCCCTTGTGAGTCGCCGGGGCGATCCACCCCATCGGGGTTTGGGACTGAACCCCAAAACCAACGCTAGCGCGTTTCAGCCAAAGCAAGCGATCAGCCGCAGGGCTACGAGGCGAGCGGCATAATCACCCTATCACATATCAGATCACCAGAGCGGGTCGCCGGAAGGCGATCCGCTCTGGTAATTGTATCGGTGGCTTTACCCCCGCCCCATGACCCGTTTTTCCCTGACCCGGCGCATCTGCGGCGCGCATCCTTCCAAAACCCCTCAAACCCAAGTGTCCAAAGCGTTAACAGGCGCTCAGAACGCTTGACGAATAGCGGGAAGCGTGATAAATTGAAGGGTGAAAATAATCCTCTGAACCATGAGGTATTTGAATGAGCGAACGCAGACCCTATGATGGCTACGCGCCAAACGAACCCGCGACGCCCGAGGAAGGGTACGGTAAAAAACCGTTGGCTCCAGCCGCGCAATTGACCGGCGCCGGGGCAACGCGCACTGGCGCGGCAAACGGCGCGCGGCAGGCCCCCAATACGGCAAAACGAACCGCGACGCTGAACGCGGCTTATTCGAGGCGCACCTGGGACGAGGCTGAATACCTGCCCAATGAGGAAACGCCAACGCCTGAAAAAACGGAAGCGACCGCCCGCCGCGCACAAAGCGAGAACCCCTATACGCGCCCCACATGGGACGAAACGGCCTATGATCCCGCATCCGAAGGCGATAACCGGGCGCGCGCAAGCCGTAAGGAAGCCTACGGGGGCTATGAGGAGGAACCGACCCCTCCCGCTGCGCCAGTCGCTTACTTTGACCGGTATGGCGATATCGATTCCGCTACGGCTCCCGCTGCGGAAAACCAACCCTCCCCAAAAACACAGGAGGTCATCAACCGTTACGCGAGGCCCGTGGGCGATGTGGACGGCGTATCCGACCTGAGCGCGCGCTTTGCGCCGCCGATCAAGTTTGAACTGCCCAAGGCCATGTATGCCGATCCGGAAGAACAGGACGATGAACCCTATCAGGCGCAGCCGAACGTATACCGCACCCGTAGGCCGACGGCCTATCAGCACGCGGACGCCGAGTTTAACTCCACGCGCGGCGATGCGTACCGCGTGGAGGCGGATGCGGCGGCGCCACGGCGGCGGCGCGCGATCCGGCGCACGCTGTTGGTGCTGCTGGTGATCGCGGCCATCGGGGCGGCAGCTTATCTGAACCGGGCTTGGATTTTGCAGCAATTAACCCCGCTTTTAGGGGAAGAAACCGTGAAAACGGTCAATCAGGTTGTCAACCCCGACACGGCGGGAGGGCAAACCCACACGGCCGCCTATGATCCCGCGCCCGCGCTGCAGGCGGGCGATCAGGCGAAAAAGGGCATCAATGCCGTAGCGGGCGGGATCGGCCTGGAAACCTACGCCGTAACCAACAGCAACGTGATCGCCCGCGTGCAAACCGCGCAAGGCGTTTATGACTACTACCTTTTCGCCTCCGGCAACGGAAAGCTGCTGGGATACTACGAAGGGCTTACGGAAAATGGCTTTCTGGTTTGCCCTGACGATATCTATTACGTGGCTCAGCCGCCGTATCTGATCGACTCAAACGGCCTGCCGCTGATTGATCCTTCGCGTTACAGCCAGAACGCCGGCGCGGACGCTGTGATCGGCCCCATGATTAACGGGTGGGCCATCATCGCCAGCGCAGACGGAACCAAGCGCAACTACATCAACGAAAACGGTGAAATGCTCAGTACCCTATGGTTTGCCAAAGCCTTTCCCTTTACCGCAAACTCCACGCTCGCCTATGTGGACACGGGCAACGTGTCCGACCCGACCGAGCGTTACGCGCTTTATGAGCTGACCCAGGAGGGCCAGATGAAGATGTGGGAGCACACCGCGGATATGAACGGCGTTCTGGGTTGCGCAACCGGGCTTGCCTGCATGCAAACAGGCGAACTGATTACGCTGGACGGAACCAAAACTGTGCTGTGCACATCCGACAGCGTAACCGCGTATGTGGATTGCGGCGCCGTGGTGGCGCGCGACCCTTCGACCGGGCGATACGGCCTGTTTGTGAACGGCATGCAAAAGTACGGTTTTGACTATGAGAGCATCGCGCCGGTGCCTTCGGATATTCAATGGACGACCACGCAAAATGGCCTGTATCAACAGGCGACCGTGACCGGGCTGGCGTACCCGTTGCCGCTGTCGCACTATTTTGCCCTCCAGAAAAACGGCGAACAGGAGATGGTCGCGCTCTCCACCCGTTCCGTCTATCCGCTTTTGCTAACTGACGAAAAGTAGGAGGAAACGCTGTATGAAACGCGTTTTGGCTTGGTTCATGGCGCTTTGTATACTGGCGGGGGCCGTCGCCTTCGCCGAGGACGCCGGCGGAACCCAAACGGTCGAGCTTCAGGCGGACGGCCTCACCATCTACCGCAACAAAACAAGCGGGGAAACCGACACGATGAAGTATAAGGTGGATAGCCCATCCTTTGAGTGCGAGGCGGACCCCACCCTGGCCGAATACCTGACCCAGACCGTGACGGACCCGATGCTCAAGCTGAAACGGGAAAGCCCGATCAGTTCCAACACGGCCGCCTATACCGCGGACGCGAAGGACTATATTCGCATGAGCTTTGCCGTATCCATGGATTTTCCCGGCATCCTGTCGCTGGAAGCGTCGGTGGGGAACCGCGCCGCGGACCAGAGCGTGAACGAAACGCTGTTCTTTTACCGCATCATCGATTTGAATAAGCGCACGGAGCTTAGCGTTTATGACCTGTTCAGCGATTCGCGCGAGGCGGTGGACACCGCGGTGCGCAACGCGGTGTTCGCGCAAAAGGAAGCCAAGAGCCTCAATGTGGTGACAAGTGCGGATCAGGTGCCCGCGCCCAACTCCTATTACCTGTCCACGGCGGCGTTCCGTTGCCTGTTTGCGGCCGGCACCGTGGCGGATAAGGCGACCGTGGTGGATATCCCGTGGGATCAGCTCGGGCTGACCCAATCGGATGTGCTCGCCAACGGCACCGCGCTTACGCTTACCCAGCCGGAAGTCCCCGCGGAAACAGCGGATACCCAGCCCGCGGCGCTCACGGATACCCCGGCTGTTACGCTCACGGATGCGGATACAATCACAGCTCGCCTGACGGCGAATGATTGGACGGTTGAGGGACAAACCCTCCGGTTTGGGGCGGATGGCTCCATTACCGACCCGACCGGCGGTGAACCGATGTTTGTGAGCTACCAGATTAACGACGGTCAATTCTCCATCAGTTCCGCCGACCGGGAGGATCAGGGCGCGACCCTGACCGAAGCGGACGGAGGGCTGCTGTTAACCTTCGACCCTGAAACCAGCGATTATGACACCCTGATGCTGACGCCCGCCACTGCGGAGGCCGCGCAACCGACCGCCGCCGAGGCGCAGGCGCAACCGTCCCCGGACCCGCTGACGTCGCCGCCATCGCAAACGCTGACAACGCCCACGCCGATGCCCGTCACCGGAGCGGATGCGGATATTGTCAGCTTCCTTGCGCAGGGGCTGTGGAAACAGCTGGGCACGGACGGAAACACCTACTATCAGTTTTTACCGGACGGCCGGCTCCTGACCATTGAGGTGAACCCGTATACCGTAACGGACGGAACTCTGAACAGCGATGCGTTGAGCGGGGATGTGAGCGCGGGAGGCACCGCCTTTACTTTGACCCAGGCGGATGGCACCCAGATTGGCTATGTGCTCAACCGCAGCGCTACGCCCATCCCCGGGGAGGCGTTTGTAACGGCAACGCCCACGCCGGTACCGACCCCCACGCCCACGCCATCGCCTACGCCCACGCCGTCGCCGACCCCTAGCCCTACCCCCGCGCCGACCCCGACCATGTCGCCCTATGAGCAGGCCTCGCAAGCCGCACCCATGATGGCGACGCTGAGCGACGCGACGTTTGCCAAGCGCCAGACCCTCAAGGTATACAGCGCGCCGGACGAAGCCAGCTACCGGGATTCGAAGGCGCAGGTCACCACCGATGAAACCGTGAGCATTTTTGGCGTTACCGGCAAGTGGGTACTGGTAGGGTACAAAATTGGCAACGGCTCCAAAGGGCGCATCGGCTATGTGGCAAACACGACGCTTGCGAATGCGGAAAACGTAGCGCAACTGGGCTTTGCGAATTTCACGCTGAAACTGACCAAGAATGCCAAGGCAACGGATGATCCGCTGAACGGGCAGGCAAAACTGTTTGATATTAAAAAAGATACCACAGTTACGCTGCTGGCATTCATGGCTAAAGACTGGGCATATGTTGAAACCCAATACAAAGGCAAGGTTTGCCGAGCGTTTATCCCGCGCAGCGCGCTGATTGCGGAATAACTGGCGACGACCAGAGCGAATCTTGGCAACCAACAATTAAGCGGAAGCCGCCCTGCCTGCGGCTTCCGCTTGCTGTTTATAACGTATGTTGGAAAGGAGAAAATGGAAGAAGAACGCCAAAATCGAACGGCACATTTGCGCCGTTCGAAAGGGCATGGGAGTGCGCTACACGGTAGCGGCGACGGGGTTACTGAGCGGTGGTCGCGGCAGCGTCGGCCGGCGTAAAGGTCGGGGCAAAGCCGGAGGACACGATCAGGTCGTAGACCTTCTGCGTGTAAATAACCTGCTGAAGCGCCTTGACCCAATCCGCGTTTTCATTTTCGGGCTTTACGGCAATCAGGTTCACATAGCTCTTGGCGGCGAGGCTATCGGGGCCTTCGGCATATAGGCCGTCCGTGTAGGGGATCAGCCCCGCGAGCACGGCGTTGTTGCCGTTGATCACCGCGTAAGCCACATCGCTGCGCAGGCCGGGGATCAGCTCGGCGTTCACTTCATAAATATCCAGATTGTGGGGGTTGGTCACGATGTCCACCGGAGTGGTGGTGCTTTCAAGCGTGGTGCCTTCCGGCAGGGTAATCAGACCGGCGTCCTGCAAGAGCAGAAGGGCGCGGTTCTCGTTGGTCGGGTCATTGGGGATGGCAATCCGGTCGCCATCGGCGATATCGTCCAGGCTCGCCTTGGTGCCGGCGTAGATGGCCAGCGGCTCAAAGTGGGTAAACACAACCCCGACAAGCTGATCGGCTTCGCCAACGCTGGCGTTGTAGCTGTTCAGGTACGGGATGTGCTGGAAAAAGTTCGCCTGAACGGAACCGTCGGAAGTGGCGGGATTTTCCACCACATAATCGGACACAACCGTCAGGTCGAGATCATAGCCCAGAGCGGCCAGATCGTCCTTCACAAGCTCCAGAATTTGCGCGTGAGGGTTTTCGGTGGCGATGATGGAGAGCTTTTCGTTGGCAAGAGCGGAACCGATGGTGAGGGAGAGGATCAGGACCAGGGCAAGCAGGATGGCAGTCAGTTTTTTCATGGGGTTTCTCCTTTCCAATTTCAGCGTCTTTTATGGTCAAGGCCGCGCGTCAGGCGCGTGCCAAAGACGGTTATGATTTGCACCAGGGCGACCAGCAGGAGACTTGCGGAGTACATTACGTCAAATTTGCGGATGTTCAGGCCCTTGATGATGGCCAGCGCGCCAAGCCCGCCGCCGCCCGCGGCGCTGGCCAGCGCCGTATAGGCGAGGATGGTGGTTACGCTGATGGCCGCGCCGTTAATCAGCGAAGGTACGGCTTCCGGTAACAGCACCTTGAAAATGATCTGCGCATGGGTTGAACCCATGGATTGCGCGGCTTCGATGATGCCGTGATCCACTTCTTCCAACGAGCTTTCCACCATGCGCGCGATGTAGGGGAACGCGCTGATGACCAGCGGGAAAATGACGGACGTGGTGCCGATGGCCGTGCCCATCACCGCGCGCGTTACGGGGAACAGCAGCGCAAGCATAATGATGAAGGGAATCGAACGCAGAAAATTGATCACAATCCCCAGCACGGTACTAAACGTGGGGTGGGGCATGATGTGCCCTTTGCGCGTTACCACCAGCAGCACCCCAAGCGGGAGACCGATCAGGTAGGAAATGAGGCTGGCCCATACGGTCATATAGACGGTTTCAACGGTGGCCTCCCATAAAAGCGGGCCTAGCTGGCTCCACGTCATTGGGGATACACCTCCTCCACAGTTAGCCCGATCTGGGTCAGGGTATCGGTCAGGCGTTTGCGGGCCTCAAGGTTTTGGGGAAGCGCTACCAGCATTTGTCCGTATGCCTTGTGGTTCAACTGGTGGATGTTGGCGGACAGGATGTTGACATCCACGCCGCTTTCCCGCACAACGCGGCTGATGATGGGGCGCTCCGCGGATTCGCCGTCAAACACGATGCGAAGGGCCGGTTCGGTGGGCAGGTTTTCCTCCTGCTCAGGCAACACCCCGAAAAGGCGTTTGCCCGCCGCGGATTTGGTGTGCCTGAAAACTTCGTCTACCGTGCCCTTTTCCGCGAGCTTGCCGCCATCCAGAATGGCGACCTTGTTGCAAATTTGGCGGATCACCGCCATTTCGTGGGTGATGAGCACAACCGTGATGCCCATGTTGCGGTTAATTTCCTGCAAAAGCGCGAGGATGGACTGCGTGGTCATGGGGTCCAGCGCGCTGGTCGCTTCGTCGCACAGGAGCATTTCCGGATCGCTTGCCAATGCGCGCGCGATGGCGACGCGTTGCTTCTGCCCCCCGCTTAGCTGGCTGGGATACGCGGCCGCCTTCTGTTCCAGCCCCACCAGCCGCAACAGCTCCATCACCCGTTCGTTGGCCTGCTTTTTCGGCATGCCCGCGATCTCCAGCGGATAGCGCACGTTTTTGGCGACCGTTTTTTGCATCAGGAGGTTAAACTGCTGAAAGATCATGGCCATCCGCCGGCGCGTGGCGCGCAGTTCCGGCTGGCTCATGGCGAGAATGTTGTGGCCGTCGATGAAGATTTCGCCGTCGGATGGGTTGTCCAGCCGGTTCAGGCAACGGATCAGCGTGCTTTTCCCGGCGCCGCTCATGCCGATGATGCCGTAGATATCCCCTTTATCCACGGTGAGGCTGATGCTGTCCAAAGCGACCAGCTCGCCTTCCGGGATGGGGTATACCTTGCGAAGATTGCGAATTTCAATTTGCGGCCGCGATGCTTCCTGACTGAGCGAACCGACCGGCTCACGCGGTTCCACGCTGTTTTCCAAACCCTGTCACGCTCCCCGTTACCATAGTAAAAGCCCGCTTCGCGCATTGCGAAGCGGGCTTAATTGGCATTCATTCCATCAAGCGACGCAACACAAAAAGCACGAGCAGAAACCGCGCGCGCACATCATGTACATCGGCATGGCACATAGGTTCGTCACACGGACTCCTCCTCGCTTGGCGTTTCCGCCTTGATGGTGGTTAGAATACTAGCACATCCCGAAAATCCTGTCAATACGGTTTGCACAATTTGCGCTGTATACATTGAGCGCACGCGGCTAAACCCTTGCGGATCAAGGCGCGATGGGGGTTGCCAGCCCAACGGCGCGCTGCCGCCGCGCCTGATTCAGCAAGCGGGATGGGTCGGGGGCGTCAACCGTGCAGATAGCGCTCCTGCTCCGGGGTCAGGGTATCAATCGTAACGCCCAACGCCGTCAGCTTTTTAAGCGCGACGTTCTGGTCAATATCAGCAGGTACGGAAAACACTTCGCGCGCAAGGTTTTTACCGGCTTCCGCAATCCGCCGCGCGCACTGCGCCTGCAGGGCGAAGCTCATGTCCATAATTTCAACGGGGTGACCGTCGCCGGCCGCAAGGTTCACCAGACGGCCTTCGCCCAGCAGGTATACGGTTTTACCGTTAGGCAACAGATAGCCCTCGATATTCTTACGGGCTTCAAACCGCTGCGTCGCTAAGGCGCGCAAACCGGCCACGTCCACTTCCACATCAAAATGCCCGGCGTTGCAAAGCACGGCCCCGTTTTTCATGCGCAGCATATGCTCGGGGGTAATCACGCCGTCGCAACCTGTCACGGTCACAAAGAAATCGCCCAGCTCGGCGGCCTTCTCCATGGGCATCACGGAAAAACCGTCCATCACGGCCTCGATGGCCTTCACCGGGGCTACCTCGGTCACGATCACCTTCGCGCCCAAGCCCTTGGCGCGCATGGCTACGCCTTTGCCGCACCAGCCGTAGCCGCCAACCACCGCGGTGCTGCCGGCCACCACAAGGTTGGTGGTACGCATGATGCCATCCCAGACGCTTTGACCAGTGCCGTAGCGGTTATCGAACAAATGCTTGCAATCCGCGTCGTTTACGTTAAACATGGGGAAATTGAGCTTACCGGCCCGCGCGCGCGATTGAAGCCGCAGAATCCCCGTCGTGGTTTCTTCACAGCCGCCGCGCAGGTTCACCGCCCATTCGGGGTGTTCCTCATGCAAGATGTGCACCAGATCGCCGCCGTCATCGATCATCACATCCGGCAAAGTGGAAAGCGCGAGGCACTCGTAGCGGTGAAAATCCTCCATGTTGCAGCCGTGGGTCGCCAGCACCGTAACGCCGCTTTCCGCAAGCGCGGCGCAAACGTCATCCTGCGTGCTCAGCGGATTGCTGCCCGTCGCGTACACTTCCGCGCCGCCAAGGTGCAACACCTCGGCAAGGTACGCGGTTTTGGCTTCCAAATGGATGCAGATGACGATTCTCAAGCCGCGAAACGGTTGATCGCGCTGAAACTCCTCGGCGATGCTCCGCAATACTGCCATATGTTGTTTGGCCCAGTCGATCTTTTGCCTGCCCTGAGGCGCAAGCGACGGGTCGCGTACGATTGATTCCATTTTGCATCATCCCTTCGTTTACAATCCGTGACAGTGTTATTATAGCAGACCCTTCCCATCCCGCCAACCCCTGAATTGCAAGCCGAAACGGGAAAGCCTCGGAAATATCAGCCTGCCGGAACTGCCTTTCCAACTGTAAACCGCGAACCGGACGCATCGGCGCAGTGATGGCGGGCAAAAATGCGCCCAAAACTTTGCCATCACTGAGAAAACCGTTACCGCCGGCGTACCGTGGGGCGAATCCAAACCGGATTGAGCCGAACCTTCCATACTGAACCGTTTAGCCAATGCAAGCACCGAATAAGCCGGGGGATTGCAAACCCGGATGAAAAAACCGATCAAGGCCATTTGAGCGAAAACAGATCACAGAGGGCTGATTTTCATGGGAAAGACCGGCCGCACAACGTACGGCCGGTCTTTGCAATGCACTTTGAAAAGGGGAAGCCTTCGGCTGCTTCCACTGCCATGGAAAAGGATCAGACGAGCATTTTGCGAATAGCATCCTTGCCGCGAGCGCCAACCGCCTGCTGAGCCACTTTGCCATCCTTGAGCACAATCAGCGTGGGGATGCTCATAACGCCATATTTGGCGGCCAATTCGGGAGATTCGTCCACGTTCACTTTGCCAACCTTGTAAGCGTCGCTTTCTTCCGCAAGCTCATCCACCAGCGGGCTGACCATCTTGCAGGGGCCGCACCAGTCGGCATAAAAATCCACAAGCACAGGCTTCGTGCTTTGAAGCGCCTCGGTATCAAAATTCGCCTTCGTAAATTTAATCACTGCCATTGTGTATTCCTCCTTTATCATTGGAACCATATAAAGAATACCCTGGCTTTGGGAAGGTGAAACCGTTCCGGCAACATTGCCGAAAAATTATTCGTCCATTTTACCGGCGACACGTTTTTCCATGTTGCTCAGCCGGGCCACATTTTTTGCGTTATCTGTTTCAATTTGGCGCTTCATGGCGTTCATGTTGGAACTGAGCGGCCCGATGCGGTAACTGAACATCACGTTGGAATTGGGGAATTTCTGATAGAAGAAGCGCTTGATGCGCTCCATCACCATATGACCGCTGTCCATGTTAACGGTGGGCAGAAGCAGCGCGTACTGCGAGGGGCTGAAATGGGTGATGGTGTCGCCTTTGCGCAGATGGGCTTTTAGCACCTCGCTGAGGCCCTTCATGATGTCGTCCAGCTTCAGGGGGGCGAGCGGCTCCCCGTCCATGCTGGTAATCATAATCATAGCAATATACATGCTGGAACCGAGGCGTTCCAGGTTGCGCATCTGCATGTTGTAAATTTCCCGGAACACCGTATACTCGCACTCAAAAGCGCCGTGTACGTCGCCAAACTCCTGCAACTCGTCGCGGATGGTGTCGATGTTCATATCCAGCGTGTCGCCGGCCTGAATAATCTGCTTGTAGAACTCCTGAATCCCTTCCGGCGGTTTCACGCCCAGGTAGCGAAAGTGCATGTTGGTCACATGCTTATACTGCATCAGCGCTTCGTTGTTACGGCTGGTTTTCACAAGCGCCTGCATCAGTTCCAGGTGTAGCCGTTCGTCAAAGGGATCGGTTTCCAGCGCAAAGCGGCAGTTCTGGATAATCTCCTCATAGCGCTCGGCCTTTTTGAGCAGCGACAGATACGCATACACAATTTTGATATACTGGCTGTGAAGGGCTACGCTGCGGCTGATGGCCCAATCGTCCTGATCGTTGCCGGCCAGCAGATCGCCCGTATACAAGGTGAGCACCTTCTGGTACAGCTCGTTGGTTGCGTCATCCAGCTCGGTTTGCCCGTCCAGATGGTCGGCGAGGCTTTCAAACTCAAACAGATCAACGGTCATGTTGGGCAGCAGTACAAAGCGGTAACCGCCCCGGCTGGCCGCGATGCAATTGCCCAAGCCCTCGCTGCAACTGTTGAGGATGGCGCGAAAACGGCTAATCAGGGTTTTGAGCGCGTTTTCGGGATTGATGCTTTCCTCGTTGGGCCACAGAACCTCGATCAGTTTGTAGTTCAGGATCACAGAGTCTTCCTTGAGAATCAGATACTGCAAAAGCGCCATGCCCTTTTTGGACTTGGCAATCATTTGGTCGAAACACTCATTGTTGACAAACAGGCTAAACCCGCCGAACATTCGGATCCGTATCTGATCGGGCATAGGTATCTCCTTGTTGATAGCCGTTAGTTTGGCTAGTGATAGATCATTCTCCCATTCAGTATAGCAAGATCGGGATCAAAGTTCAAGGGCGGTCTGGGTAACCAAGCAAATTTTGACAAGCATAACACGGTATGGGTGGATTCCTTCCATGGGTTTGGCATGCCGAGTCAAGGAGGATACCCAAATGCACACTCAAAATGGAGAAAAACCAGTAGCATTTTTGGAAACGTTGTCGTATACTGATGTTGAAACGGATCATTCAGGGAGGGAAACCGATGCAAACGCCAAATCAACCCTTCAACGCGCCCCAACCGCCGCCGCAGGAGCCAGGACGCAGACGTCACGGCAGAGTCGGCCGGTTTTTCCGTGGCTATCTGATGATCGCCGGCGCACTGGCGACCGCCTATGCGCTGGAACGCCTGCTTGTGCTGCTGTTTTTGGAAATCGGCAAGTGGATGTAACGCATGCCGGGAGGAGGTCGTGAAACGATGAATGGATATCCCCCCAACCCCAATGATGAGGAGGAAAGGCGTCCAAGACGGCGCAGGCATGGCCTCAGACGTTTTTTCCGCGGCCTATTTTTGCTGATCCTCTGCCTGGCCATCGCCTTTGTGGCGGTGCGGTTTGGGCCGAATCTGTATAGACGTTTCTTCGGCAACGGGAACACAACCTGGGTGAGCGAGCGTTTCGGCGAGAAGCTCTTGGAAAAAAACGAGCTGATCGTGTACGAAACCACGATAACCGGGCAGGAAACCGTATCGCAAACCGCGTGGCTGATTGGCAAGGTGCAGGAAGTAAAAGTGCCGTACTCGTTCTCCATCAGCTTTGTGGTCGATTTGAGCCAGGCCGCCGTAACCGTGGACACGGTGAACGATACCATCAACGTCCGCTTACCGTCGCCGCAGGCTAAATATCAGAAGCTGACGGTGGACGAGGCCAAAATGCAGAAGAACGACTGGCTGTACCCCCTGACGCCGGAACGGTACGCGCAAATCAAGAGCGATATTGAAACCAAGCTGTATGATGAATGCGCCACCAAACAGGAATACCTCGACGCCGCGTGGGAAACCGCAGTCAAGAATATGCAGAGCCTGTTTAAAAACATCGCCGCCCAAAGCACCGACGGCGTTACCTGCACCATCAACGTAATCCGGGACGATACGATCGGCCAGCCGACCGCCGAACCGACCGGCGCTTCCCCAACAGCAACGCCAGCGGCCGCCTGACAGTCCGGCAGGATGCGCATGTTTTCATCCGTTGGGATGAACGGATGGAACCGTGCCAATGCGTTGCGCTCGCAAAAGCGGGCGTTAAAGGGATAGACTAACGTTGCAAAACCTGACAATACCAACCGATAAGAATAAACAAGCCATCGCGCGCTTTCAGGCGTTTGAACGTCTGAAAGGCGCGATGGCTTTGCTCATGCACAGGAGAAACTCGGACGGAGCAAGGAGCTTTATTCCGCCAGTTTGTAGATTTCCACCATATCCTGCCGGTACAGCTTAATGTATTCGCCAACCGTGCTCTGCTCCGTCGGCAGGGCCCGAGCGGCCAACGCCTCGTAATCGCAGCCAACAATGCCCGCCTCACTGAGCCGGATGGGCATGCCCAGCGACTGATAGAAAACCTCCAGCCGGCGAACGCCTTCCAAGGCAACTTCGGTTTCTGTGCCCAAATCGGAAGGCACGTCCAGCACATCTGTGGCAAACTGGGCAATCTTTTTCGGATACTGGCGGATTGCGTACTTCATCCACGCGGGGAAAACGATCGACAGCCCCGCGCCGTGCGCGATATCGTAGCTGGCGCTCAGTTCATGCTCCACCTTGTGGCTGCCCCAATCCCCAATGCGCCCGGTGTGCAGAAGGGTATTGTGCGCCAGCGCGCCCGTCCACATCACCTCAGCGCGCGCATCGTAATTATCCGGCTCGGCCATCACGATGGGGGCGTTGTGCAGGATGGTTTTCATGCCGGCGGCAATCATGCGGTCGGTCAATTCCACATGCTCCACGCGGGTAAAGTAACGCTCCATCATGTGCGCCATGATATCCACACAGCCGCAGGCCGTTTGGTAGGGCGGCAGGGAGAACGACCACTCCGGGTTGAGGATGGAGAACTTTGGCACATGGGTTATGGAGTTGTAGCCGCGTTTCAGCATGCCGTTTTCGTTGGTAATCACGGAGGAATAGCTCATTTCGCTGCCGGCCGCCGGGATGGTCAGGATGGTGCCTAACGGCAGCACCTCCTGCGGCAGGCATTTGCCCATGTAAAAATCCCACACGTCACCGGTATACGGCACGCCGTTTGCGATCGCCTTTGCGGTGTCGATGGCGCTGCCGCCGCCCAACGCAAGCACAAGCCCGATGCCGTGACGGCGGCAGAGATCGATCCCCTCGTACACGCGCGAAAGCCTCGGGTTGGGCACAATGCCGGGCAGTTCCCATACCGATATGCCGCTTTGGGCCAGCATGCCCATGACTTCATCATACAGCCCGATGCGCTTGACGCTGCCGCCGCCGTACACCAGCAGCACCTTATCGCTGTATCGAAGCGCTTCCTCGCTTAAATGGGAGAGCGCGTCCCGGCCAAAGATAATCTTCGCGGGGTTTTGAAAAATAAAATCAATCATGGTTGAACCACTCCTTTGCTGAATGCCGTTTGTTTACCTTTGATTATACATGCCCCGCGCGGATCCGTAAAGTTATGAAGGGGCTCGGAAGGGTTCTTTTTTCCAAAATACTGGGCTTCAAATAGCCTGAAGGCGGAAAAGCGAAGGCCGCGCCGCAACGAAAAGTGCCGAAGGCGGTTACCGCGTTATTTACGGTTGCCGCCAAACAAGAGGAAACAAATGGCTGCCCCGCGATGCTCAAACCTATCCTGTTACGGTGGAGAATATGATTCCCGGGGATTTGCGTATGAAAGGCTGCCGACTTGGAGCGTAAATGTGGAAATGTGCAATAAAGCGAGGGGAGCGCTCCTATTAGCGCTCCCCTCGGGGGTACTTTTCATTCGCCGTCGTCGGCAATCATGACCTGCACGCCGGGCAACAGTTCGGACAGCGTTTCCGCAATGCCGCTGGCCTGCTCGCCGCCGCCCATGACAATTTTCTTTACGCCTTGCTGGGCTGCGAACTCCGCCATGGCGGTGACGGCAACATCTGCCGTGAGCACAGTCATTTGCGCATCCGCTTCGCCAGCCAGGGCGTACAGATAGTCCAGCGCCTGCGCGTCAATGGCGGCTTCGCACGCGGGATGCGGTTCGTTGGCGACCACGTGCAGCACATGCAGCGTGCAGTGATCCTGAAGCGCGATATCCACGCCGCGGCGGATCAGCCTGGCGCAAGCGCGTTGCAGGGTAACCAGCACCAGGATTGGGGGGTGTTCGTCCATCCTTACCTCTCCTTGGGGGCGACGGTTAAGCCGGCGACCATCCGGTCGTTGCTTAACACATGCACCTGAGCGCCAATGGGGATATCGGGCATCTCCTTCAGCGCATCCAGATAAAACAGACGGTCATCCTCGGGGCGGTCAGCGTTTCCCGTGTTCACCGTAAAGGACATACAGTCAATGCCGTCCTTATCCCGTACGGTTTTGTCCACCGCGGTCAAAACCCCCACGGTTTCACGCTTGCGGCCATCCAGCATGTAATCGATATGCTGCCGGTACAGGGTCACCGGCCGAAGGTAGACCTCGTAGAAGAATAGAAAATACGCGCCGCTTAACACCGTGAGCAGACCCGTCCACACCCAGCCGCCGACATCCCGGTGAAGCCGGAACCAAACGAAGGTGGCAATCGCGAGCGCAAACAGAACCGCCGTGGGCCAAAGGACAAGCCGCCTGCGTTTTTGCTGCTCCGCCGTTGCGGTGGCGCGGTCCGTCTCCGTGTATAGCATCATGTTACTGCTTCGCCTCGTCGTTCTTAAAATTCTGCATCAGCTTAATAGCAACGAAGAACAGCAACAGTACCAGAAAAACCCCCAGCAAACCAATCAGCGTGGTCAGCAGGCCCTTGGTTGCAAGGCTCAGGGAGCTAAGCCCTTGTTGGGTAGCGCTTGCCGCGGTAGCCGTGGTGGCTGCGGTCAACGTGGATAGCCATGCGCCAAACATCGAAACCCTTCTTTCTGCATGCGTTAAACTAAAAATTGCTTGAAAACCGGATTAGTGAACCAGCATCATGTCAATCAGCGTAATCACCAGGCCGCCTGCCACGATGGAGCCAAGCTGACCGGCCACGTTGGCGCTGATGGACTGCATGAGGATAAAGTTATAGGGATCTTCAGCCTTTGCCATTTTCTGAATGACGCGCGCGCTCATGGGGAAGGCGGAAATGCCGGCCGCGCCGATCATCGGGTTCACCTTGTTTTTACGGAACAGGTTCAGGAACTTGGCAAACAGCACGCCGCCGGCGGTGTCAAACACAAACGCGAACAGGCCAAGCCCCATGATGAGCAGCGTATCCCAGCGCAAGAAATTTGCCGCTACCATGGTGGAGCCGATGGTGAGGCCAAGAAGCATGGTGACCAGGTTCGCCAGCTCGTTCTGGGCGGTTTTGCTCAGGCGTTCCAGCACTCCGCACTCGCGCAGCAGGTTGCCGAACATCAGACTCCCAACCAGCGGCGCGCTCATGGGCACGATAATGCCCGCCAGCACGGTAACCGCAATGGGGAAAACGATCAGCGCGGTACGCGGCGCGCGCTCCTCAGTATAGGCCATGCGGATAAGCCGTTCTTTTTTGGTGGTGAGCGCGCGGATGACCGGCGGCTGAATCACGGGCACAAGGGACATGTAGCTGTAAGCGGCAACGGAGATGGGCGCCATGTACGCCGAAAGGTTAAAGTGGTTTGCCACATACAGCGTGGTGGGGCCGTCGGCCGCGCCGATAATGCCGATAGCGGAGGCCAACCGCAGGATGATGCTGTCCTTGTCGGGGCCGGCCGCCATAGCGGCAATATCAGGCACCACAACGGGGATCAGGAAAATCGCCAGCAGGAACGTGGCGAAAATACCAAACTGAGCCGCCGCGCCAAAGAAGATCATGGAAGGATCCTTCATCAGCGGGGAGAAATCGATCATCGCGCCCACGGCGATGAAAATCAGGATGGGGAACAGTTCGTTTTTGATGCCGGAGTTGAACAACACGGTCAGAAAACCTTCGCTGCCCAGCACGCTGGCCGTCGGGCTGCCCGTGACGGCGTCAATAATTGGGGGCAGGTTGGCCAAAATTGCGCCAAAGCCAATGGGCAACAGCAACGCGGGCTCATAATCCTTTTTAATGGCCAGATAAATCAGAATGCCTGAAACAATAAACATAATCAGGGTTTTTAAGCCGTCGCCGGTGGCCATGTAGACCACGCCGGAAAACAGCTCCTTGAGGAGAGCCGATACGTCCACAGAGAAACCTCCTTAAAATGTTGGATAATGAAAACTCTAGCACGCATTATATCATTTAGGCGCGTGCGTGTCAAAGCTTATTGGGCGACGGAACCCATGCCGCGAGCGGCTTGTTTGCCTGTCTCCGCCGTAACAAACCGACCTTCGGGGGGCTTAGGAGCTCCAACTTTTACACGGGCGCGCGGCGGCTGGCTTCCCTCCGGGCCTTGCCGACAGCGTAGGCTTCGCGGTCCTCATCGGTTTCCAGCAGCAGACGGGGAACCGCCATCGGTTGCTTATCCTTGCCAAGGGCCACCATGGTTACGTAGGCGCGGTTCACCTGCTTACGCGTGACGGTGTCGCAGTCCGAGTCCTCCACAAAGGTATCGACGCAGATGAGCATGCTGGTGCGCCCCACGTATACCAGGCGGCCATCCAGCACAACAATGTCGTTCAGCTTTGCGGGGGCCAGAAAATCCAACCGGTCGATGGCGGCGGTCGTTACTTCGCCGGCGCTGTGCCGGCGCGCCACAACGGCGGCGACGATATCCACCCATTCCATCAGCTTGCCGCCAAACAGGCGGAAGCTCTGGTTGCAATCCGCGGGCATGATGATGTGCACCTGTTCGGCATGGCTGTAAGCGACGTTGTGGGCAAGCTCCTGAGGGCAGGCACAGGGTTCAGGCATAAGGTTTCCTCTCTTTCTGCGCAGACGCGGCGGGCGGCGCGGGCAAGGGCGGCTGCAGGTCGCAAAGCGCCTGCCGGTGCGGCGCGGACAGCAGCGCCGGGTCCACTGCGGTCAGGAACAGCAGCCCTTTTTCCGGCAAAGGGTGCAGGGTAAACAAATCCGGAAATTTCTCCATCAGCCGCCGCATCAGCGCGCGCTCGGAGAAGCTGCGCTTCATGGCCACATCGAACTGGGTTACCGCCTGCACCTCGCGCACCAGCAATTTCAGGCACCGGCTGGGCACAACCATCAGGCTCGTATCCGGCTCGTCGGCTACCCAGCCGATGTGTACGCGCTGATCCATCAGCGGGGCAAAATCGAGCGCAGCCTGTGGGCAAACCGGGTAGGGAAGGGTATCGATATCCACCCACGCAATGTGGCTGAAGGTCGGGTAGGAACGCAGGGCGCGTTGCAGAAGCGGCAGTTTGTTGCGCAAAAAAAACTGCATGGGCGACATCCCTTCCGACAGGGTGGAGCGGGGCAGAAGCGAACGCTCCGGGTAGGACAGTGAATTGGGAAAGCGCGAGCGCAGGTACCGCTCGGCCTCGCCGCCCGCATACAGGGTCAGCGGCAGGTGCTTTAAGCCCATCAGATAGGAAAAACGGAGCAAATAGGACGGCTGCGGGTGCAGTGCGTCCGGCAGGTCAATGAACGCGGTTACCGCAAGCGGGGCAACCGATTGCGCCCGGCGAAACGCCGCCTGCTGAACCTGCCGGAGCGTAAGCCGGAATGGCAGGCGTTGGGGATATCCATCCTCCACGTTAAACAGGCCCTGCGTGGCGCGCACGGTGACCGTCCAGTTTGCGAGGGAAAGCCCGGCGAACTGCTCAAATCGCGCCAGAACCGTAGGCGGCAGGATTTCCGGCCCGGGCATGGCGAGCCATGCTTCCGTAGGTTCCCCGGCCGCGGGCCACAGGGGAGTGCGATCCAGCGCAAAAACCCCGATCCCGGCGGCGAAAGCTGCAATGGAGAGCGTTTGGGGGTCCGGGTGAATGCGACGGACGGTTTCAATACGCCCAAACCAAAAGCCGGGATGCACAATCAGCGTGCGCACCGGCGCGGCGCTGCATACAAGCGCGAGGCCCCGCCCAAGGCATACGGCGTCGCCTTCCGGCTTTGGGCCAAACGCTGGCAAATAGGCTTGCGCCGTTTGCCCCTCCCCGCCTATCAGCGCGGTCATGAGGGCATCTTTTACGGAAATCCGATTCCAACGGGAGAGCAGAACGCGCTCCCATTTTTCACGGAAAACATATTCGCCTTCCAACGCAAGCACGTGCGTTTCATCGGTGACCGTCCGCAAAGCGCCTTCCAGCCCTTCGCCGTCCTCATAAAATTTCAGATCGTCCAAACGGAGCGCGCCCGGCGGCAATTCGGCGGAGGAAATCGCCGGTTGCAACCGGAGGGGCGCCGCAAAGCGCAAGGAATACGGGCTGCCCGCGTTCGCAAGCGCCTCAAGCGCCATATCCAGCAAGGCGTCCGCGTTGTCAACGCCGGTGAACACAACCAAAATCCGGGGATTGAGCATGAAGTACCCCTTTCCGTGGGTAGGACATGTTGGACGCGCCGCGCGACAACCCAAGCACCATCACAGGCCAGCCCTCTGTTTGCGCCCGCAAGGCGAACCCAAATGCCGATTCGCCTCATGATACGCTGGAAACGGCCGGGCCGTCAAGAGGATCGGAAAATCCGCGCAGACCGTTTTAATATAACATCCTGCGACAAAAACGGGGAAGGCGACGTTCAGCGCCGCTTTCCCCGCAAGCCGGTTCACTTGTCAGGTTGGGTTGGGTGCGCCGGTATCAGCGCGCAGTAACAGGTCAGATCGCCTTCGTACACCGATATTGCGCTTAGCGCCCGCACGCGCGGGCCGTCCGGATTCCCGAGGCGATACAGCGTGTCCATATCGCTGATACCCTGCCGCGCCGCCTCAGCCACGGCTTCCAAAATGTGCGTGTCCGTAAGCTGGAACGCCTTACGCTCCTCCCCGACAGAAGGCTCGCCCATCAGCCGGGTCAACAATTCCGTCATGCGCAGGTTTTCAAACCGAACTGACGGCGGGTTTGTCAGGCTGTATACCCCAAGCCCCATGGGCAGGGTGTTGGTCAGGGTGTCCATGCGCGAATGCAGCGCCCGAAGCTCCGTAATATCCTGGATGACCGCGAAAATTCGGGATACCTCCGGCGCGGGGCCTGGGTAAACGGAATTGAGCGAGCGCATCCAGCGGATGCGTCCGTCCTTATGGTACACCCGGTACTCGATGGTGTACGGTTTACCCGTGCTGAGCAGCTCGCGGGTGGAGGCTTCAAACCGGGGAATATCCTCGGGGTAGATGCCGGAATATGCGTATTCCGGGTCGTAGAACGGCTCGTTTTCAGCGTAGCCGATCATTTGCCGGTACCCTCCGCTCAGGTACAAAATATTCTGCTTGCCGTCCCTGACCTCGAAGATGCCCAGCCCGACCAGAAAATTATCCGCAAAGGTTTGGAAACGGGTCTGTTCATCCAGATAACTTTCCCGAATTTTGATCTGTTCGTCAATCTGGCTAATGGCGGCCACAAAGCGCTCCATATGGCCATTCGCGTCGGAAATCAGGCTCCCGAGCAAACGGCACCACACAAATTGCCCATCCACCTGCATCAGCCGGAGCGTGACCGCGCTGCTGTTACGGGAAAGCAAATCGTCCACAAAATGGCGGTACAGGTTCAGGTCGTGCGGGTAGACGAAGCCTTCCAAATCCTTGTGTGATAGGAGCGTGCGCAAATCAAACGTGCTTACGGCATACTGGTGATAGCCCGGGGAGGCGATCAACCGGCCCTGACGGATATCCCACTCCAACAGCGACGTGCCCAGATGCTCTATGAGCGCCTGATAACGCAACTGCTCCTGTTGCTTTAACTGCAACAGCTGGTTTTCCGTTAGCAGCTCGTCGGCGTGCTTGCGGTGATCCACGTCGGAGATGCAAAGCAGGTAAATTTCTTCCGCGGTATCGGACGGAATCCGGATAAACGTGAAGGATGCCCAGCAGAGCCTGCCATCCGCGTTTTTGATTTTGCGCTCGATCAGGTAATGCCCGCTTTTGCTTTCCGCAAGCTTGCCGTGCAGGTAACCCGGCGTAAAAATTTGATGGAGCAATTCGTCATCCGGCGAAGGGAGCAGACCGGCCAGCGTGGCCTGTAACGCGTCCCATGGCAGAGCCTTCGTGCGGATGCCGGGATCGGCGTCGGGCGCGTAAACGGCGCTGTAATGCCGCTGCGACATGTTCAGCTCATAAACCACAGAATACACGCTTCGCAGCAGCATGGCATAGTTGCTAAGCGTCCGGGTCTGCTCAAACGCCTTTTGCTCGGTCACATCGCTGAACGTGAAACAGAACACGTTGTTGACGCCTGCCCGACCCAGACAGCGCAGCCGGACTTCCAGCCACATCAGCGTTTGGCCGTTGTCGTGGATGTGGCGGCATATGCACCGTTCTACCTTTCCGGAGGCAGCCGCCTTGCGGCACATGCCCAGCAAGGCTTCCCGATCGTCCGGGTGCACGGTCAGCAATGCCTGATGATCCTGGTCAAACACCTGCTTGGGGGTGCAGTGGAACAACTCGTAGTACCCGTCGTTTACGCGGCGCACTTCCAGCGTGTCGCCGCACAGCTCGTAGATGCCGATGCCGCCAACCATGCCGCTAAACATGGCGTCCGTTTGAAGGCCCACGTTGAGCAGGCACGAAATATCCACGGTTTCCCGCTCCGGAGCCTCGGCTGCGGCGAAAGCGGCGTCTGCGCGGATAAACTGTTCCGTGTACGCTTCCACCCCCATGGGCCGTGCAAACAGATAGCCCTGCGCGTGGTCGCAGCCGATGGAGCGCAGGAAGGCGAGCTGTTCCCATGTGGAAACTCCTTCGGCGATGATGGGCATATGCAGCCATTTTGCCATGCGCACCACGCTGGTCAGTATGCTGGCCGCCCTGGGGTTGGTGTCCAGCTTGGGCATAAAGTGCATGTCCAGCTTCAGCACATCCACCGGCATATCCATCAGCACGTTCAGGCTGCTGTACCCGCTGCCGAAATCATCCATCAGGATCATGAAACCCTTGTCGCGCAGCTGATTGATAATCTGCACCAGATCGTCCGGGTCTTTGGAATAAGCGCTTTCCGTGATTTCCAGCCGGAGCATGGAGCGATCCACGCCATATTTTTCGGTCAACTGCACCAATTGGTCGCAAATGTGGGGAGAATACAGGTCGATCCGACTGATGTTGACGGAAATCGGCAGGGGATAGCCCTCGCGCTTCCAACGGCTGAGCAGAATGCAGGCCTGTTCCCAGATAAAGGAATCCAACTTGGAAATAAAGCCGTTGCTCTCAAACAGCGGAATAAACTGGTTGGGGAGGATCAACCCTTTTTTAGGGTGCTGCCAGCGCGCGAGGATTTCCACGCTGACCGGCTGACGCGTGTCCACGGTGAAAATCGGTTGCAGGTAGGGGACGAACTGCCCCTGCGCCAGCGCTTCGTTCATTTCATCCAGCACGGCGTTTTCATCCAGCATGCGTTGGCGAAGCTGATCGTCATAAAACGCGAACCGCTGTACGGCGTTGCCCTTGACGGTTTTCAGCGCCATGGAGGCGCGGTCGCACATGTGGTTGATGGGCACGTTGATGTTGCGGATTTGGTAAATGCCAAAGGAGAGCTGAATGTGATAATCCAGCTTCTGGCGTTTCAGGCCGATGTCAAACAGCCGCATGATGCGTTCCATGTCCAGCAGGCGTTGAGGAATGCAGGCGGCAAAATGGTCGGATTCCATACGCGCGAATGTGCCCACGCCTCCCAGCAGGTGCTTTAGCCCGTCTGCGATGGATATCAGAATCCGGTCGCCAATCTCCTTGCCAAAAAGCTCATTGATAACCTTGAAACGATCGATGTCCATCACGATCATCACATAGGCCGTATCATTGTGGGCGCGCAGCATTTCCGCCGTCAGGCGGTAAAATGCCTCGCGGTTGTTGATGCCGGTGAGCACATCGTACTCCGAGCGATAGAAAAGCTCGTTGCGCATGCGCTCGTTTTTGGCTTCCACCTCTTTGTCGTGGGTAACGTCGATAAACACGGCATTGCACAGCGGCTCCTGACCGTATGGGGATACGCTGATGCGCATCCAGCGCACCTGCCCGTCGGCGGTGCGGATGCGGAAAAATTCCTCCATATGGCGCGGATTGGTGCGAAAATCGGCGATCATACGGTCCATCAGCGCGTGGTCGCGGCTGTCGATCAGCAAATGGAAATCCTGTTCCATCAGCCGGTTGTATTCCTCGGCGGTGTAGCCGCACATCAGGCGCAGCATATCGTTTGCATACAGGATTTGCGGCTTGTCGGACAGGTCGTATACGGCGATGCCGCCCGGCACGGCGTTAATCAAAGAGGATAGCTGGCGGTTGCTTTCCAGCAGGGCCTGCTCCGCCTGACACTGATTGGAAATATCGTTAATACTGACCAGAAAAATGGGCGAGGGTCGCCGCTCATACCGGATGGAAAGCGCCTGAAAGCGGATGGGCAATTCCTTGCCCCCGGCGCGGGCGGGCACCTTTAAAGCCAAATCGACCAGCGTGCCGTGCTGCAGATGATTCTGAAGCGCCTCGCGCACCTGACGGGCTTGCGGATCGGTCAGCAAAGCGAGCGCGTTCTCTCCGCGGAGAGTCTCCATATCCACAACGCCCTTCGCGCCGGTCAGGAAGGCTCTGTTAAGGTACATGGCTTGAAAACGATCCTCGGTCTGTTCAAAAATACCGACCGCAGTGTTCAGGCTGTCGATCAGCCCATCCGGGTTTTTATATTCCTCCCGGAAATAACGGGTAGAACGGCAGGAGCGGATTTTTTGAAGCCTGTGAACATGGTTACGGAGCATCACGGGATGGGTTGGGCGGAGAATCAGCTCCTCAGTCTGAGCATCCGTGGCGGCTTGGAGCCTGAGAGCGTCCGCGTTATCCACAAACAGGCCTATGGAGGGCTGAAATGCCGAGCAAGATTGATCGCGCAGCGCGGAAATAAGCGAGAGACTATCCTCAAAGGAGCTTTCCAGATTCACCAACGCGATATCAATTCGGGCGTGTTCACGGAGAACGGCCATGGCCGACGTGAGGTCCGACGCGTGAAATACCTGATAGTCTGTGTCAAACAGGCTCAAATCCGTCAGGCGTGCGGCGTCGTCCACGATGAGTACGGTAGGTAGATCAATCATGGGTTCTCCTTTCCCGATCAAAGAATAGGAGTTTACTTTCCCGAAGATCTGTGAGCGGCTACAAACGTTACAATGATTGTAGCAGAACGTGCGGAGGCTTTCAAGCTGAACGTAGATTCTGTTTTTTTGGAAAAAATGAAAGTTTATTCCATATTGTATGCACGCTGGTTTCCAGTTTTTCTCCTGCAAGACCGCTCAGGCTTGCATGTTTGCCTGATTCTGTTATAATACAAGGGTTGTATTAGGAAGGCATAAGGCATAACCGCCTTAGGATATCAAGGGAGGATGATGGTTTTGGCAAATCCGGTTTTTGAAATAATCATGCAAAACGGCGGCCGTATGAAAGGGGAACTGTACCCCGAAACCGCGCCGCAGTCCGTGGGTAATTTTATCGCGCTGGCCAACAGCGGTTTTTACGACGGTCTGACGTTTCACCGCTGCATTCCGGGGTTTATGATTCAGGGCGGCTGCCCCAACGGCACGGGTACCGGCGGCCCTGGGTACTCCATTAAAGGCGAATTTGCCCAAAATGGCCGCGAGAACCCGATCAAGCATACCTACGGGGTGCTGAGCATGGCGCGCAGCATGATGAAGGACAGCGCCGGCTCACAGTTTTTTGTGATGACCAGCGACAGCCCCCATCTGGACGGCGCCTACGCCGCGTTTGGCAAGGTGCTGGAGGGGATGGACGTTGCCGAGGCAATTGTGTCCGTGAAAACAGATCGAAGCGACCGGCCTGCCGTGCCGCAAGTGATCCAGTCCATTCGTGTGGAAACGAACGGTCAGGTGTATCCTTTCGATCAGCTGTAAAAAGCCGGTCGGGCGCATGGCCGGCAAGCCTTCGCCATCGGGCGGGGTTGCCGGCTGGGCGCAGGCACGGAACGGTCGCCTTGGGGAAGGGAGCGGCATAGCCGCTGATAAAAAGATGAATCAAACCATGGAGCTGCTTGCGCCAGCTGGCGACGAGGCGGCGCTGCGCGCGGCGGTTTGCGCCGGTGCGAACGCCGTCTATTTGGGTTATGCTCAGTTTGGCGCGCGCGCGTCTGCGGCAAATTTTGACGCGGAAGCTCTGGAAAAGGCGATCCAATATGCCCATTTACACCATGTGCGTATTTATGTAACGGTGAATACGCTGATTAAGCCATGCGAGCAGGAAGCGGTGTTCAGCGTGCTGGCGACCCTTGCGCATTGCCGCGCCGACGCGGTGATTGTGCAGGATTTGGGCGTGGCCCGCATGGCCCGGGAGCACTTTCCGATGCTTGCGTTGCACGCGAGCACGCAAATGGCGCTGCACACCGCCGCGGGGGTCCGTTTTGCGCGGGAGCACGGCTTTGGCAGGGTGGTGCTGGCGCGCGAATGCACGCTGCCAACCATCGCGGCCGCGTCGGGCTTGGGGGTTGAAACGGAAGTGTTTGCGCACGGCGCGCTGTGCGCCGGCGTCAGCGGGCAATGCCTGCTATCCAGCATGGCGGGCGGACGCAGCGGCAACCGGGGGCGTTGCGCCCAACCCTGCCGGCAGGCCGTTACGCTGGGCGAGCATACAGCGGCGCTGATATCCATGCGCGACCTGTGCCTGCGCGATCATTTGCCGGAATTGCAGGCGGCCGGCGTAACCTCGTTGAAAATTGAGGGCCGCCTGAAAAGGCCGGAATATGTCGCCGTGGTCACCGACAGTTACCGAAAGGCGCTGGACGCGATGGCTCGCGGGCATTTTGCGCCGATGGACGCGCAGGAGCGCGACCGCCTGATGCAAATTTTTCACCGGGGCGGGTTTACAGTGGGCCACGCGTTTGGCGCGCAGGACGCGGCTCTGTGCTCCGTGGACCGCGTGAACCATGGCGGCGTGGCCGTCGGGCGCATTGCTGCTGTGCAGGGGGGGCTTGCGACCGCAACCCTGAAAACGACGGTTCACGATGGGGATAGCTTGCGTGTGGAAGGCGTTTCGGACGTGGAATTACGCTATGCCGGGCCTGCGCAGGCTGCTCGGGCGACGCTTCGCCTGCGGCCGGGGGAAACGGTCCGCGTTGGCGACCCTGTGGTGCGCACGACAGATGCGGAACAGCTTGCCTGGGCGCAAACCCTGACGGAAGCGCCCATCCCCGTGACCATGCGCGCGACGGTTCGCGTGGGGGAGCCACTGCGCTTGCGGGTAAGCGACGGCCAAACCGAGTGCGTTGCGTGGGGAGAAACGGCGCAGGCGGCTGTTCGGCGCGCGCTGACGGCGGAGGAGATTGCCCGTTCCCTTCAAAAGCTGGGCGATACGCCTTTTGTTACGGCGATGGTACCCGAAGTGGACACGAACGGCGCTTACGCGCCGGTTTCAGCGCTGAACGCGCTCCGGAGGGACGCGCTCGCCCTGCTCAGCCGTCAGCGGTGCGCGGCATTCTACGGCCTTGAGCGGGAAGCCTTGCTTTCGGCGGGGGAGAAGCTCGCCGAAACGGACGGACGCACCCCGGAGGCGGATTTAGCGACGCGGGGAGAAATAACCGCACAGATAGGCTCGCATCGGCTGGCCGGCGCGGGCGCGGAAAACTGCGTAGAGGTTGCCAATTCTCCGCAAGACGCCGGAACCGACGCTGGCCTTGCCCCTTACCCGGACGCAATGCCCGGGGCTGAGCGGCAAAGCAAGGAGAACCTAACCGATACCCTCGCGATCAGCTTCAGCGACGCTTCCATGGGCGAGACGCTGCTGAAAGCCGGGGCGAATTTGCTGCTATATGCGCCAAGGGATTGGCGCGCGCAGCCGCTGTCGGAAGGGCTGGCCCAATTGCCGCAAGGCGCGTGGCTGTCGCTTCCGCCTCAGCTCAGCGATGGCGCTTTTCAGGAGGCGTTACCCGTGATACAGGCGCATCGCAAGCGCATCGCCGGCGTTGCGCTGGGCAGCGTGGGGCAACTGGGTTTCCCGATCCCTTTGCCCATCGCGCTGGGCGACGGGATACCGATGACCAACCGCGAAGCTCTGCGAGAAGTGTGGGGGAACTCCGTTGCTTTTTATCTGCTGTGGCCGGAGCTTTCCAAGGAGGAACTGAAGGCTCTGGTATGGAAAGATTATCCGTGCCTGCTGCGCGTTTATGGGCGCGAGCGGGTGATGCTGCTGAACCATTGCCCCGAGCGGGTGGCTCGCGGTTTAACCGCCGGTCGCGCTCAGTGCGCGCTGTGCGGGCCTACCGACCGCGCCTGCGCCAGCCCGGACGCGACGCTGACCGACCGCAAGGGTTTCCGCTTTCCGCTGGCACGGGTTCGCACATCGGAAGGCTGCGTTGTAGAGGCGTACAACGCGCTGCCTACCGATCTGTCCAGGCAGGAGGCAACTCGCCGCGCGCTGGGCGCGGGGATGCTGGTTAGCTTCAGCATGGAAACGCAGGCAGAGCAGCTTGCCATTACCGAACGTTTCGCCGGTCTGATGCGCACCGGCGTTGCCCAACCGCCGGAGCAGCCCGTTACGGGAGGCCATTTTCTGCGCGGGGTTGAATAGCCGTCGGGCCGGCGTAAAGCATAGCCGCTTGGCCTTGCCGGCAACGATACCATCTCAGTTTATTCCGTCGCAAATGGCGGGGCAGGGCGCGCGCTGCCGAGGCGCGCCTGCGGAAACCGGTTGATTTTGAAGGGGGATATCACGTTTGGAACCCAATCGAGAACTGCGGGTGCTGGAGTTTACCAAAATCCGGGAACAGCTTGCGTCCTTTTGCGTAACGCCGATGGGCGCGGAGCTTTGTTTACAGCTGACGCCGTCCCGGGATTTTTCGGAAGTCAGCCGCGCGCTGGAGGAAACGGAAGAAGCGACGGTGCTCATCGCCTACATGGGCGGGCAGCCGTTGGTATGGTTTAACGATGTGCGGGATTCGCTTGCGCTGGCGGAAAAAGGGGCGACGCTGTCCCCCAAGGCGCTGCTGGATGTGGCCGGATGCCTGCGCGCGGCCCGCGCGGCCCGTACCGCGCTGGTGAAGGAGCGGGAAGATACGCCCATACTGACCGGCCTGGCCAGCCGCCTGACCGCGTTGCCCTCGGTGGAACAGGAGATTACCGACGCGATCCTCAGCGAGGATGAGATCGCGGACCGGGCCTCAGCGGAGCTTAGCGCCATCCGGCGGCAGATACGCGCATCCAACGAGCGCATGCGCGACAAGCTGAATACCATGATCCGCAGCTCCACCTTTTCGAAATATTTGCAGGATTCGATCATCACCCTGCGGGGAGATCGGTTCTGCATCCCCGTGAAGGCGGAATGCCGGGCCAGCGTGCCCGGGCTGGTGCATGACCAGAGCGCTTCCGGCGCGACGCTGTTTATTGAACCGATGGCGGTGGTCGAGCTGGGCAATGATCTAAAACAGTTGCGCGCCAAGGAACAGCAGGAGATCAACCGCATCCTGCAGGCCCTCTCCGCGCAGATTGGCCCGCATGCCGACGAGCTGCGCGCCGATATCGATATTTTGAACCATCTGGACTTTGCCTTTGCCAAAGGCTTGCTGGCCAAGGATATGCGCGCCGCGCTGCCCAAACTGAACCGGCGCGGGTTTATTCACATTATTCGCGGGCGGCATCCGCTGATCGACCGCGAGCGGGTGGTGCCCAGCAATCTTTGGTTGGGGGATGATTTTACCACGCTGATTATCACCGGCCCCAACACCGGCGGCAAAACGGTCACCCTGAAAACCGTGGGTCTGTTTACGCTGATGGCGCAGGCCGGCCTGCACGTGCCGGCGGAGCTTGGCACGGAGCTTGCGGTGTTTGACCGGGTGTACGCGGATATCGGCGACGAGCAATCCATTGAGCAAAGCCTTTCGACGTTTTCCAGCCATATGAAAAACATTGTGCATATTATGCAGAACGTAACGGAAAACGATCTGGCGCTTTTTGACGAGCTGGGCGCGGGCACCGACCCGACCGAGGGCGCCGCGCTGGCGCAGACGATCCTTTCCAGCCTGCTGAAACGCCGCGTGCGCACGCTGGCAACCACCCATTACAGCGAGCTGAAAGCGTTCGCGCTTTCCACCGCGGGGGTGGAAAACGCGAGCGTGGAGTTTGACGTGGAAACGCTTCGGCCCACATACCGGCTCTCCATCGGCATCCCCGGCAAGAGCAACGCGTTTGAAATCAGCCTGAAACTGGGCCTGAGCAAGGAACTGATCGACGATGCCAGACAGCTGCTTTCCCAAAATGACGTGCGTTTTGAGGATGTGATCGCCAATGCCGAGTATCACCGCCAGATAGCGGAAAAGGAACGCCAGATGGCGGAGGATATGCGGCAGGAAACCGTTCACCTGCGGGACGAGGCGGAGATGCTGCGTCGTGAAATGGAGCAAAACCGCGATAAAAACATGCGCAAAGCCAAAGAGGACGCGCGCCGCGTGATGGAAAACGCCCGCCGGGAAGCGGAAGCCATTGTGGCAGAGCTGAAAGCGATCAAAAAGCAGGCGGCGACCCCGGAGCACGAGGTGCAGGCGCTGAGAAAACGCATGGAAAAGGGAATTGACGAACTGAGCGAGGGGCTGACCCAGCGAAGCGAAGCCAATTTTACCGCGCCCAAGACCGTGCGGCTGGGCGACCATGTGGAAATTGTGAATTTACAGGCGCGGGGAACCGTGCTCACCCTGCCGGACAGCAAGGGAGAATTGCAGGTGCAGGCGGGCATCATGAAAATGAAAACGCACCTGAGCCAGCTCCGGCTGGTGGAACCCCCGCATGAAAAAAAGAGCACGGTGCTGGCCAAAACCGGCGCGGCGGGGCGTTCGGTGCCGTTGGAACTGGATGTACGCGGCATGGCGCAGGACGAAGCGCTGCCGGAGGTAGACCGTTACTTGGACGAAGCGACCCTGGCCGGGCTGCACGAAGTCAGCATTATTCACGGCAAGGGCACGGGAGTACTGCGCACCGGCATACACCGCCACCTGAAGGGACATATGGATGTCAAGAGCTTCCGGTTGGGCGTATACGGCGAAGGCGAGGACGGCGTAACGGTTGTAACCCTGAAATAGCCTGCGGAGCCGAGCCGGGCGGCGTTGCCTTTCGCAAGCCCCGGCAACCTCATGATGGCAAGTACTTCGCAGCCGCGGGCCGCCGGACGGCTTACGGAACCGCTCAATCCCGCGCCGCCAGGCGGCGTGATACACCGAACCATCGCAGACCGATCACACAATACACCGGCGCACGCGGTAGAATAGCAAAGGCGGCGTAGGCCGCAAACCCCGTGCGCGACGACCCGATCGCCGGTAAAGGCGAAGTTATGCAGGAGGGATGGACCGTGTCGGACAAGCAACGGATCCTGTTGGTGGATGACGATCACAACATCAGCCACCTGGTTCGCCTATATTTGGAGAAGGAAGGCTTCGAGGTATGCGAAGCCGCCCGCGGGGACGAAGGTCTGGCTGCCTTTAAGCGCCAGATGCCCGCGCTTGTGCTGCTGGATGTGATGCTCCCGGGCGTGGACGGGCTGGAAGTGCTCCGAGAGATTCGCAAAACCAGCAAGGTGCCCGTGATTATGCTCACCGCGAAGGATGAAACCTTCGATAAGGTGCTTGGCTTGGAATTGGGCGCGGACGATTACATTACCAAACCGTTTGAAAATAAGGAACTGGTAGCGCGGGTCAAGGCGGTGCTGCGCCGTGCCAGCACCGAGAGCGCCGCCGCCGAAACTGACGACATGCTCACGTTTCCCCAACTGACGGTCAGCCTCGCGCGTTACGAGGTCACCTTTGAAGGCAAGCCCGTGGATATGCCCCCCAAGGAACTGGAAGTGCTCTATTTTCTGGCGTCCCACCCCAATATGGTGTTTACGCGGGAGCAATTGCTGGAGCGGGTTTGGGGCTTTGATTTCTTCGGCGACAGCCGCACGGTGGATGTGCACATCAAGCGCCTGAGGGAAAAGCTGGTCGGGTGCGAGCAGTACGGTTGGGAAATCCACACCGTATGGCGTGTGGGTTATAAGTTCGAGATCAAATGAGCCTTGGCTCGCAGATGAGGTATCTCCATGTTTCACAGCATGTTTTCACGCCTGTTTTCCCTCCTTTTGCTGATGATTTTAGTTGTGGTGTTTGTGGGCGCGGGTTTTTCCATTATCGCCATCCGCAACAATATGATCGCCAGCCGTATGGAAAGCCTGCTGGTGCAGGCGCGGGAAATCGCATTTTTAGCCAGTCGCGTGGATGATTCCACCCTGAGCGATTATCTGGGCGTGGACACGCCCACCGAAACCTACCTGCAATGGAAAGCCGCCAACGTGTACCAGGATTTTGGCGCGTATATCCTGATTGTGGACCGCAACGGCCGCGTGAAGGATAACATGATCACGGCCATCAAAAACAACCCCGATACCGTGGAAAGCCTGACCACCGCCGACGTGACGGACGCCCTGAGCGAGGTGTTAACCGGCAAGGAAATCCAAACCCGCATCACCAACGCTTCCAGCGGCACGGTGTTTACGGTAGCGGTGCCATGGGTGCAAAACGGGAGCGTGCTGGGCGCGGTGTTCATCCACACCAGCGCGCAGATCATTGAAGCCGAATACCGGGGGATTGTGTTCCAGATTGTGATGGGTTTTTCCATCGCGGCGCTGGTAGCGGCTATTTTCGCGCTTTTGTATACCCGCAGCATCGTGCGACCGCTGACCGTGATTACCCGCGCGGCTGAGGAGATGAGCCGGGGCAAGTTTAACGCCCGCGCGGCGGTCACCGGCGCAAATGAGGTGCGCCAGTTGGCCGGCGCGTTTAACGTGATGGCGGATAAGCTGGCGCAGGTGGAGGAAAACCGCAGGGAATTTGTCGCCAACGTCAGCCATGAACTGCGCTCTCCGGTCACAAGCATTCACGGCTTTGTGGAGGGCATGTTGGACGGCACCATCCCCAAGGAGGAGTATGAGCGCTATTTGCAGGTGGTCAGCGACGAAACTAACCGCCTGAAAAAGCTGATTACCGACCTGCTGGAACTGAGCCGTATGGAAAAAGGCGTGATCCAGCTGAAAATGACCGCGTTTGATATCAATGAAGCGATTCGCCGGGTGATTATCGGCCGGGTGAATGATATTGAGCAGCGCGGGATTGAGCTGCATCTGGACTTTGAACAGGAACCCTGCCCGGTATATGCCGATCAGGACCAAATTGCGCAGGTGATTACCAATCTGGTGGACAACGCGCTCAAGTTTATTAACGACCGGGGGAACTTGACAATTCGTACCTCTTTGGTGCATGATAGGGTATCGGTTGTCGTCGCTAACGACGGGGCGCCCATCCTGCCGGAGGATCGTCCGCATATATTTGAACGGTTTTACAAGGCGGATAAGGCGCATACGGTCGGCAAAGGTTCCGGTACGGGGCTTGGCCTGAGCATCTGTCAGCGCATCATCCAGCAACATGGGCAAACGATCGGCCTGCTGCCAACGGAAGTTGGCGCCGCGTTTGAGTTTACGCTACAGGCGGGTTCCCGGCCCATGCCGCTTGGCGAAGGCGGCGCTTCGCGGGAGAAGGACGCGTCGGAAAGGGAGTAAACGGTATGGAGCGGCATATCTTTTTGGTAGGCATGCCCGGTAGCGGCAAAAGCGCGTTGGGGCGGAGAGTGGCGCTCAAACTCCAAACGCCTTACCTGGATACCGACGCCTACCTGACGGAGATCACCGGGATGAATACCGCTCAAATTTATGAAACTTTCGGTGAAGCCGCTTTTCGCGATGGCGAAACCCGTTTGCTACGGGAACTGATCAGCGCGACCCCCGGCATCATTTCCACAGGCGGAGGCACCGCCCTGCGGGAGGAAAACCGGAAACTGATGCGCACGCACGGTTATGTGGTGCTGATTGACCGGCCGATTGATGACATTCTTATGGATATCCGCGCGGAAAAACGCCCCCTGCTCGCGCAAAAAGGCCGGGAAGAAATCGAGCGCATTTACGAGGAGCGTATGCCGATTTACCGGAGCGTCGCGGATGTTACGGTGGATAACGGAAACGGCTTCCACAATGGGCTGGCCGCGTTGGAGACGGTGGCGCGCAAATTGGGAGCAAAGGGATAACAGACCTTCGGTGGCTACGCTTGGCGGGAGCCGGCGCGGGGAGTCAGGTTAAACGCAATCAAAATTCTGCCCCGGCAAATGCCTGGGGCAGAGTTTTTTTATAGAGGAGTGATCAGGGGGCCGCTCGCCGCACAGCTATTGGCACTGCATCAGCGTTACGCCGTCAGGCAGAGGGTAAACCCTTGCCTTGGTTTCAGTGCTGCGAGGGTTTGAGCTTCAAAGGCGGAAAGCCATTGGATTGGCTTTCCCCCTTTTGAACGTTCAAACGACGTCGTATCCCTGATCCTCCACAGCCTGTTTCATTTGTTCCAGCGTCGCCAGCGCGGGTTCATGCTCTACGGTCACGGTTTTCCCTTTCAGGTCCACACGGACGGCCTGTACGCCATTCAGGGCGTTCAGCGCTCCCGATACGGCCTTTACGCAATGTTCGCAGGCCATTCCTTCCACATGCATAACGGTTGTTGTCATCTTCAACGCATCCTTTCTCAAATTCCGATTGGGTTGACGGGTTCTGCTTGGTTTACGGTTTAAAGGGACTGTTCTCTTGTGTGGGACGGGTGAAAGCGTTTCAGTCGAAGGGCGTTGGTCAGCACCGAGACGGAGCTGAGCGACATGGCCGCCGCCGCGAAGATCGGGTTTAAGAGCGGCCCGCCAAACAGGTGCAGCACGCCCGCCGCAATCGGGATGCCAATCACGTTATACCCAAACGCCCAAAAGAGGTTTTGTTTGATGTTGCGGATGGTGCGCCTGCTCAGCTCAATAGCGGTGGACACATCGCGCAGGTCGGAGCGCATCAGCACAATATCCGCGCTTTCGATGGCCACATCGGTTCCGGAGCCAATGGCGATGCCGATATCCGCCTGTACGAGCGCGGGCGCGTCGTTGATGCCGTCCCCCACCATGGCAACCCGTCGGCCTTCGCTTTGCAGTTTCTTGACCTCGTTGGCTTTATCCTGCGGCAACACCTCGGCAAGCACCCGGTCGATGCCAACCTGACGCGCGATCGCGTTCGCGGTTTTGCGGTTATCGCCGGTAATCATCGCCACCTCAATGCCCATACGGTGCAGGTTTTCAATCGCGTCGCGGCTGCTCGGCTTCACCACGTCCGCAACGGCGATCACCCCCGCAAGCTTTCCATCCACCGCCACAAACATCGGCGTTTTACCTTCGCCGGCCAAGCGATCCACCGCTTCCGCGCCGGCTTCGAGCGCCACGCCCTGTTCCGCCATCAGCTTTTCGTTGCCCGCAAGCACCCTCTGCCCGTTCAGCATCGCTTCGATGCCCCGTCCGGTAAGGGACTGAAAATCCTCCACCGGTGCGGGTTGCAGGCCCTTAGCCTGCGCGCCGCGCACAATCGCCTGCCCCAACGGGTGTTCCGAAGCCTGTTCCGCGCCGGCTGCAAGTTCCAAGAGTGTTTCTGCGGTATAACCTTCCTGAGGGAGCACATCGGTAACCGTCGGCTTGCCTTCGGTCAGGGTGCCTGTTTTATCAAACACCACGGTATGCACTGTGTGAGCGGTTTCAAGCGCTTCGCCGCCCTTGATGAGGATGCCGTATTCAGCGCCCTTCCCTGTGCCCACCATGATCGCTGTGGGCGTTGCGAGGCCAAGCGCGCACGGGCACGCGATCACCAGCACGGAGATAAAGATCGTCAGCGCGAACTTCAAATCCCCTCCTGTGCCAAAGAACCATGCCAGCCCCGCCGCGACGGCAATCGCAACCACCACGGGCACAAAGTAGCCGGAAACCACATCCGCCAACTGCGCAATGGGCGCTTTGGAACCTTGCGCGTCCTCCACCAGCCGAATGATTTGCGCCAGCGCTGTGTCCCCGCCGATTTTTTCAGCGCGAAAGCGCACGGTGCCTGTGGTGTTGATGGAGGCTGCGTAAACAGGATCGCCCGCTTTCTTTTCAACCGGCATGCTTTCGCCTGTCAGCATGGATTCATCCACGGCGCTGTGCCCTTCGGTGACTGTGCCGTCCACCGGGATGCTTGCGCCGGGACGGACAATCACTGTGTCGCCTATTTCGACTTCGTCAATCGGGATTTCCTTTTCCTGACCCTGCGCAAGCACGATTGCGGTTTTGGGCGCCAAACCCATCAGCTTTTTGATTGCCTCGCTTGTGCGCCCCTTGGACACCGCTTCCAGCGACTTACCCAGCAAAATAAGGGTGATAATCACGCCAGATGTTTCAAAATAAAGCGAATCCACAGCCGCGACATTCCCGGCGGCAATCTGGAACAGGTTATATACGCTGAACAGGAACGCGGCCGTGGTGCCAACGGCAATCAGCGAATCCATATTGGGGCTGCGTTGCCACAGCGCCCGGTAGCCGACGGTGTAAAACCGGTAGCCGACCCCGATCACCGGCAGCACCAATAAAAGCTCCGCAATCGCGTACGCCAGCGGATGGTGCATCGGGTGAAGCCACTCCGGGAACGGAAGCGAAACGCCCTTGAGCATCGGAGCCATTGCGATGTATAAAAGCGGCACAGAAAACGCGGCGGCCACGATAAACTTGGTCCACAACGTACGCACGGCCTTTTGCCTGCGCGCGCGATCCTCCTCAGCGGCTGTTTCACGGTTGACCGTCAGCGCCTGATAACCTGCCTTTTCGATGACCCCGCGAATGTCGGAAAGCCGTGTTTGCTGGGGACGGTAGGTCACGGTCGCCTTCTCGGTGGCAAGGTTGACCGAAACGCTTTCCACGCCCTCCAGTTTCCGAATCGCCTTTTCCACCCTTTGGGAACAGGCCGCGCACGTCATGCCCCCGATGGGGATGGTGGCGTGCTGGGTATCTTTGCGCTCCACGGCTTCATAGCCGATTTTTTCAACTGCTTTCTTGATGTCCTCCACCCCAAGGGCGGCGGGATCATATTCGACAAACAGCTTTTCGCTGGCAAGGTTCACATTAGCCTGTTCTACCCCCGCCAGTTTGCCGACTGTTTTTTCGATACGCGCGGCGCATGCCGCGCAGGTCATGCCATGAATGTCTAAAATTTGCTTATCCATGTAAAGTAACTCCCTTCCGGAGTGCCAGCCTTTCGGCCCCGCCCGGCGGAACCGCGCCGTACAACCCCAGTGTAAAACAAATGTTCAAATTAGCAAGTACGCACTTTCGGGTATATAACTACCCAAAAGGGTACTGTTCAACTCAAAGGAGGAAAACTACGGCGCATGGTTCGCGCGTTTGGTTGCGCATGCCGATGCCGGGATGTAGGACGCGATTGGCGGTGTACGCGTTCAAGCCGAGCGGCACAATCCTGTTATACCCATCCGTCACGCGGTTCAAACATCGGTTCACCGCGCAGTTGACCCATGCGGAAGGTTTATGGTACAGTACAGGCGGAAACCGGAGCCTGCGCGCGCGGCCCAACGGTTGAAGCCGACCCAACCGAAGGGAGGGGTTCCCCATCCATTGCCAATGCGCCGGATACAACTGCCCCGTAGACGCGACGCTCGCCATGATCGGGGGAAAATATAAAGCGCTGATCCTGTGGCATCTGCTGGACGCGACGCTTCGCTTTGGCGAGCTTCGAAAGCTGATTCCGCAGGCGACCCCCAAGATGCTCACCCAGCAGTTGCGGGAACTGGAACAGAGCGAGCTGATTTTACGCACCGTGTACCCCGTTGTGCCCCCCAAAGTGGAATACGCGCTGACCGATCTGGGCCGCAGCATCCGCCCCATACTGTTTGGCATGTATGACTGGGGCGCGGATTACCTGCGCCGCGAAGGGCAAGAGGTGAACTGCTCCATGGCGGCCGGTCGCCACGCGGGCGAGCCGTCCGAAAGGCGCTCGCTGTGACGGGCGGGCCGTGGCTGTAGGCTTTTGCGTTCCCAATCTGCCGTGTGGGCTTCGCCTCGCAAGCTAGCGGGTTTTCCCCTTGGCCCGGCGTTGCGGCGGCGGGGTTTGAGGATAAGCCAAAGGCGCGCGTTTCCGCATTGGAAGCGCGCGCCTTTACAGGCTGTTAAAGAATCCCACCAATTCGCTGTCGCCGCTCGCCTCATGGCAGTGCGGACTGTTCACTCACAACGATTTACGCGGCGGCAGTAGGGTTTCACCCTTGGAACCTGACAAGGGATTTCATCCCTTGACCCACTTTTTAACAATTTGCAACGGCCTGCGTTACCCCTTCCGGTAAAACGCGCGAATTGTTTGGATCACATAATCGGATTCCTCGGCGGTCAGTTCGGGATACACCGGCAAGCAGACCGATTGTCTGCACGCCTGTTCCGCGTTGGGCAAATCGCCTTCGCGGTAGCCCAATGGACGGAATACCTTTTGCAGGTGCAGCGGAACCGGATAAAACGCGCCGGTGCCGATCTGCGCCGCGCCCAGATGATCGATCAGGGCCGTTTTCTCCTGCGACATCAGCGCATACTGGTGCCAGCACTGCCGAATCCCGGGCAGGGTTAACGGCGGCAGGCGGAGCGGCAAACCTTGAAGCCCCTCGTGGTACCGGCGGGCATTTTCGGTCCGTTGCTCGTTATAGCGGTCCAGATGCCCGAGCTTAACGCGCAACACGGCGGCCTGAACCGTATCCAGCCGGGAATTATCCCCTACCAGATAGTTGTAGTATTTGTAGGGATCATAAAGCCCATCGCTTTTGCCCTGAACGTTCTGTTCGGGGTCGTCCGCGTCCATGCCCAGCAGCCGGGCGGCTTTCGCGCCGTTTTTACCGTTGCCGTGGGCCTTGTACGCGCGGCAAAGCAGGGCGATATCGTCATCATCGGTGGTAATCATGCCGCCGTCGCCGTATGCGGCAAGGTTCTTCGTGGGGTAAAACGAGAAGCAGCCGGCATCGCTGAGCGCCCCGGCTTTTTTACCGCGGTACTCCGCGCCAATCGCTTGACAGGCGTCCTCAATCACCCGTAAACCATGGTGTTTCGCAATTTCGTTTATCGCGTCCATCTCCGCGGGCACGCCAAAAATATCGACGGGCAAAATCGCGCTTGTTTTAGCGGTAATCGCCGCCTCAATCCGGCTGGGGTCAAGGTTCAGGGTTACGGGGTCAATATCCACAAACACCGGCACCGCGCCTACGGCCGCGATCGCTTCCGCCGAGGCAAAAAACGTGAACGGCGAGGTAATCACTTCATCCCCGGGCAGCACGCGGCAGGCGCGTAGCGCAAGCTTGAGCGCGTCGGTGCCGTTGCCGCAGGTGATGGCATGTTTCACGCGCAGGTACTCCGCCAGCGAGGCTTCCAGCGTTTTCACGGCCGGCCCCTCAATAAAGGCGCAGGCGCGCAGGGTTTCAAGCACCTGCTGTTCCATTTCCGGCTGCAAATCACGGTACTGGCGTTCCAAGTTAAAAAAGGAAACCTTCATTAATTCCATACCTTCCTTGTTTTCACCCGGACGGGTTGCATGTCCCGATGATAATAGCATACCCTCCCGAGCCTGTCAAATGAGCGGGGGCCTTGTTGAGGGGCTTCTCTTGTGGGACAGATGTTACACTTTGTGAACCAACTGTGAATTGTGGTAATGTCCTGTTCCACATTGAACATTCCGTGCTATCATGGATACGGAGGGTGAAGGCTCTCCGAATGGAGGCATCGGTATGCGTAATGAATATCTGGTAACCGGCGCAGCCGGTCATTTGGGGCTGACGGTGGTGCAGGCGCTTTTAGCGCGCGGTGAAACCGTGCGCGCCTTTGTGCTGCCCGCAGATGAGCATGCCCCGCAGCTGCCCGCCGGCATCTCGGTATACGCCGGCGACGTTCTCCGCCCCGAAACCCTTGCGCCCGCCTTTGCAACCGACGCGGATACGGCGCTCACGGTGATCCACTGCGCCGCGATTGTCACCATTGCTTCCGGATACCAGCCGATGGTGCACGCCGTGAATGTGGAGGGCGTAAAAAACGTGGTGGAGCAATGCCTGAAACATGCTGTGCGCAAGCTGGTGTACGTAAGCTCCGTTCACGCGCTCCCCGCGCTTCCCAAAGGCGAGATCATCCGGGAAACCGAACGGTTTGATCCCGAACGGGTCGATGGGCTGTACGCAAAAACCAAGGCCGAGGCAACCGCGTATGTGCTGGAAGCGGCGAGCAAACAGGGCCTGAACGCGTCGGTGGTTCATCCATCCGGCATATGCGGCCCAAATGATTACAGCCACGGCCATTTGACACAGTTGGTTTGCGACTGGCATGACGGACGTTTGGCCGCCGGTATCCGGGGCGGGTATGATTTTGTGGATGTGCGGGACGTTGCCAACGCGATCCTCGCCTGCTGCGACCGGGGGAAAAAGGGCGAGTGTTATCTGCTAACGAACCGCTATATCAGTGTGGAAGAAATCTTCGGAACCCTGCACGAGCTTGGCGGGCGCAAGAGCATCCGGACTTTTCTGCCGCTCTGGTTTATTCGGCTCGTCGCGCCGTTTGCGGAGCTGTACTACCGCCTCATGCGCCAGAAGCCGCTGTTTACCCGTTACAGCATCGACACGCTGCAAAGCAATGCCGCGTTTTGCCACGACAAAGCCGCGAAAGAACTGGGCTTTTCTCCGCGCCCCTTCCGCGAAACCCTGAAAGACACGCTGGATTGGTGCGCCGCCGCCGGCCTGTTCCGCAAGCCGTGAAACCCCGCCGCAGCGAAAAGGGGGCAAGTGCGAAGCCCGCAGACCGTTGGCAAAGTGAATTGAATCCATAAACCGCGCTATATTGTGCCTTCGGCACGCGCGGTGCTTACATTATATTTTATTCCATATAAGGCATCCGACAGGCATGGGGCAAAGCCTAATAAACGCTGACATGAACTTTACGTAGGGGACGTCGATAAACCAGTTGTAGTAACAGCAGCTACATCCCCATCTTCGTACCCGAGCGCAAGCGCAGTGAAGCAATCTTGTTTCAGGTGGCACAGAAAGCTTTTATGCAAGGGCTATCGACGCGCAAAACGGATAAGGCTTCATCTGTTTATTGTTTTGCAGTATCTTCCTTATTGACAATACTCTCGTCTACACATTTTTGCAGCATACGCCATAGCGTGGTACGGCTGATGCCCAGGCGTTTGGCAGCGGTGGTTTGGTTTCCGTGCTCCTGCGCCAGCACCTGTTTGAGCATCATCAGATTCATATCTTCCAACGTTATGTCATCTGAGACGGTGGAGATATCGGACTTTTTTTCCCCGAAAGTACGGATTTCACGTTTCAGAATCCGATAGATGCTTTCAGCTTTGATAAAGGACTCGTCGGTTGCCAGTACCAGCTCGTTGATCACGCGTTTAAACTGGTCATAGTTATTCGGCCAATCGTAGGATTCCAAGTAGCGCAGGCCCTCCGGCTCAACGCCTATAATCTCCTTGGAATACTTCATGTTTAACGTGCTGATATATAGACTTGCCAGGTGCGGAATCATTTCTTTATTACTGCGTAAGGACGGCATATTCACAACCAGGCAGGAAAACCACTCAATAATGCTTCGCGCGCGTTCGCCGGAGGTGCTTTCACCATCCGTCGTACCGCAAAAAATAAGGCGGTTTCGGTGATGGGTGTGCATATCCTTAACCATCATAAAGAGCTCCAGAAACTGCTTGTCCGTAAGTGCGTTTATGTTTCTGATATGAATGGTGATTTCCGTATCCGTCAGCGGCGAGTATTTATTCTCGATCAAGAAATTCCAACCGCGCGAATGCAGTTGCGCACAGTCGATCACCACCAGCGGCGAATGACTCAGCGAACTGTGGCTGTATAATAAGCGTACCATCTGATCTTTCCCAGTGCCAAATTCGCCTGTCACAAAGATCGCTTCCCGACTTTGCGCATACTGTTCCACATCAATGCCTTCTGCTGAGGTGGACCGTGTGATGCCATAGAAGCTGTTAAAGAATCGATCGATCGCCTCTTCCTTATCCACGAGGTAGATACCGTATTTTTGAAGCGAAAGCACCGTTTTGAGTGTGCTCAGCGCATAGACCACATAGGTTTCACCATTGATTTCGGCGGTTTTACCGTTGATGCTGTAATACCGTCCATTCACCTCGCAAACAAACCGCTTGTGTCCCTCGGCCACAATATAGGGGTGCGTGTTCAGGATGCGTTCCGTTACCTTCTGGGGAAGGAGTTCCATGCTGGTGGCATACTCTTGCCCGCCCTGGCTGTTGAGCACCAGCAACTGCTGAGGCTGCGCCTGCGCAATCCCCTGAAAGAAACGGGCGCGATCCTGTAACTGGTGATAGATCATGCTTGTTTTTACAGACTGATCCATGGCATCCTCCACGCTTTCCGCGCCGGAGTTGATGAGCATGGCGGGAAGGCCGAAACGCTGCGCGGTGGAATTGGCGATCATATCGCACATCACCATGGAATAGCCTTCCTTACTTAGTTTGGAGATGAGCGTGCGGGCCTCCTGCTCGTTGTTGATTGTGAAAATATCCAAATGATACTGCAGAATGTCACATAAAAAACGCGCGTTGCGCGTAATCGCCGGGAACCCCACAATGGCGTACTTTCCCTTGCCAATTTTCGCCAAGTTTATAGACCGTAAAATGTCATAGGCCGAAATAGGAATCTCCACAATTGGGATTTTACTTTTTTGGCGAATCATCTCCGCCGTACCGCCGCGGGAGAGGATTACATCAAAATCGTCGTTTGTGTAGCGGCTGGCAATTGCCACGCCGCTGTCCAGATCGCCCACGAAAGCTGTCAGGCTGATATCGTCGCGTTTTTCCGCTGCTGCGCGCATTAAGTTTAGCATTCCTTCGTATGGAGCAATACCCAATACCCGAATTTTCTCCATGGCTAAGCATCTCATTTCTCAAAAATGTTCACTAATGAAATTATAACATAGATATGTTCAAAACGGAATACGTAGAATTTCAAAATTAAACACATATTGTACTTTTAATTGTCATTTATGGTTGTTAGATGTCCTTCCGTATGCTATTATGAACCTGAACAAAGCCTGTCCCGCAGATTTGGTAGGGGACTCGCAATGTAACCAATAAATGTTTCAATTTAGAACATCGCAGGAGCGTGAGGTATGCAGCTTCTCATCATCGCGGACGACTTTACAGGAGCGCTGGACGTAAGCGTTCAGTTTGCAAGATACGATGTCAGGCTTAAAGTGATCACCAGCAGCGCCATGGATAATAACCTGTTTACACAGCAGGATATCGACGTTTTAGTGATCGATACGGAAACACGGCATCAAGCGCCCGAGAAGGCCGCGGCAGTTGTAACGCAGATCATATGTACTGCAAAGGAGCACGGTATTACCTATTGCTATCTGAAAGTAGATTCCGGCTTGCGCGGTAACGTGGGCGCTACGCTGTCCGCGGCATTGGAAGCAAGCGGCGAAAAGTTTCTGGCTTTTGCGCCCGCTTACCCGGAAATGCAACGCATATGCAAGTGAAACAGAATACTCGGATACGGTTGTTTTGAGCGACGCCGTTACGGAGAATCCATCGGCGACCCTCGCGGAAACGCTTCCTGCCGCAGAGGAAGAACCGGTTGTGGAAGAAACCCCTGTGGAGGAAACGTCGCCCGCCGATGGCGATGCGTCCGCTGACGAGGCTATCCCTACTGTGGAAGAAACCCCTGTGGAGGCTACGCCAACAGCGGTTGACGTAACGCCTGTTATTGAGGCCACGCCCGCAGAGGCCACCCCTGCGACGGATCCGTCGCCGACTGCCAGCACGGAACCGGTTGGCGAAGTAGCCCCCGTAACCGCGGCGCCGGCAAGCGAAGAAGCGCCTGTCGCCGTTCCCGCAGGCATAATGGAGACTATTGCCAATCAAGGGTATGCCTATGTTTTAACTGCGGATCACAAAGCTGGCCTTTACAGCGGCGCGGGCATGAATACAAAGCAACGCGTCGGCACGGTCTATGGTAAAAACGTACTGCTCTGCGCAACTGATTATGTGGAGCGTGATGGTAAGGCAGCGGCCGTTCTCGTATGGTTCGTTACGGATGACGGCGTTATGAGCGGTTATCTTTCCGAGGCTCGTTTGCAAACTGTGGTGGTTAACAATGAGTTGGCGAAAGATACGGTCGCTGACAGCGGCTGTATAGCCTATCCGTGGAGCTATCATGGTATGGAGCTTATCCTGTCCTCCATAAACTATACGCCGGCAGCGGAAAGCGCCGAAACGGCACCCGAGAATACCCCGGCTGGCCCGACAGATGCGGAAGCATCCCAACCGGCCGATGAGGCAACCCTGCCGCCCGCTGCGGATACCGCGCCGCAACAGGACACGGTAGGGAATGATAACACGAATGAAGAATCCGACGGGCAACCGCAGGACAGCGAATCGCCGGAAGTGACCGAAACCCCGTCGCTGGAGTCCATGCTTGCCGTGGAACCGGACGAAGAACCCGGCGCACAGCCCGATGGGCAACCGCAGGACAGCGAAACGCCCGAAGTAACGGAAACCCCATCGCTGGAATCCCTGCTTACCGTGGAACCGGACGAAGAAACCGCCGAACAACCGCAGGACAGCGAAACGCCCGAAGCGACGGAAACCGTTGCCGATGAAAGCGCGCTGACTACAGGCGCAGCGGTTATCGCGGCCGAAAATGGCGAAACAGCTTTATATTCGGCGGCCAACGAGGCTTCGGATGCGCTGTTGACGCTGTATAACGGAACCGATGTGGAAGTGCTTAGCATAGCGGATGCGTGGGCTTATGTTCAGTTTGATGATTTTGATCTCCAAAGCAGCGTGGAGGGCTATGTGCCTGTAGCGGCGCTGACGAACGAGGCGCCCGATGCGCAAACCGACCAGCTGCCGGAGCAGGAAGCCGCGCCGGTACTGGCAGAAACGCCCGTGCCTGAGACCAGCGGGATTTCCGATACCGCAACCGTTGAAGCAGTTGCCGGCGAAACAATTTTATACTCGCAGGCCAGCGCGGATGCGGATGTGCTGCTGACGCTTGCCAACGGAACTGCGTTGGTAGTGCTCAGCATGGAGGACGATTGGGCTTTAGTTCAATTTAGCGATGCCGATTCGGGCGCTGTAACCGAAGGCTATGTGCTTACTGCTGATCTTGTCTTTGAGCTTGCGGATGCCGCGCCGGCGATGGCGTCGCTTTTCGGCAGTATTACGCCGCTTGATGCGGGGGCTGCGATTACCTTTGAATTTACGTCACAGGATGGCAAAGCGGAGTTTTTAACGGGTGAAACGGCGGTTTTTAACGTGTTAATCGACGCTTCCGGCATCGACGCATCGCAAACCCTTCACACGCCTACCGCCAGAATCACGATCCCCAACGCCTATATTGACACGCTCTCCGCGCCGGATATCTCCTCCGCGATTAAAACGATCAACGTAGATACGGCTGCGGGTGTAACCACCATTGATTATACCTTCAGCAGCATCCCCAACGGATCGTCCTTCCTGATTCCCATTGTGCTGACGACAAAGCCATATGATACCCCGGGCAATTATGCGCTTGTAGCCAATGCACAACTGTTGGATGCGCAAAATACTGAGCTGTACACCGCGTCGTTGACCACCACTTGGAAAGTCGTGCAACCCAATATGACTAAGTGCATGGTAACGGACGCTGGCAACCTAAATGGCGCTGATGGGGGAACGTATTTAGGCGGTACAGCGGACCCCAATGATTCCACGTTGATCTCTACGGATGGGGCTTATTTAAAAGCCTACCAGTATTATATGGGGATTAATAATGGTCTCAGCAATGCATCGCTTGGGAAACGAAGGACAAAGAAAATCATTATTACAGACGTACTGCCGGAAGGTGCGGTATTTGATGCAGCAGCCAACCCCGGTTGGACACAAACCAGCGCAACTACTGTGACTTATGTTTATGATAAAATGTTATACTATTACACTAATGGTTCATATACTGACTTCCTTGGAACAGGCATTGTTCCAACACTCAAACTAAAGTTTCCAGGTGCAAGTACCGCAACCACCTTTACAAACAGCGCAACTATTACATATGAACCTGATAACGGCCAGGATTATGAAGATGTCTACACGGCCACCGATTCAATAACTTTTAAACTAAAGACAGGCTCATATAGTGGAACTCTTAATAAGGCCCCAGTAACTTATTATTTTGACAGCATGCTGTCCAAAACTGCTAACAGAGAATGGTACTTCACTCTGAGTAATCCCGCAGTCGACTTAAATCTCGAAAATGTTGTACTTGAGGATTTTAATCTTGACGATCGATTGGATTACGCAAGCCTTGCGATACAATCACCAAATGGTAGCTTTGCTGGTACTGTGTCATACACAGCAATCGATGGCAACGGTAATGAGACTGTTTTTGCGTCCTCCATTCCCAGTACGGATCATACCGCTTATCCGGTTCCGGCAGGCACGGTTCGTCTTCGTATATCGACAGATGAAGGGAGTTACTTACTTCCTTCTTCAACCATAAACATATTGCTTCACGTAAAAATGACTGATCCGGAGAACACGCATGCTACGGGGGATCAATCAGTTGACAATTTTACAAATAGCGTATCGTATACAGCAAATTATGAAGGTTTCACCGATGTGGTTTCTGCGACTACCCGGTCAACTATGCAGTTTCTTCCGTACAATCCTGTCGCTGTACTTAGAAAAAGCACAGCACAATCATCAATTACAAACGGAAGCACTTGCACATGGTCTGCCATATATTATGCAGGTACATCCGCTTACGATCAGCAAATTGTGGGCGAGAGTATCGTCGACGTTACTCTGGTAGATATTCTACCCCCCGGTTTGGAATACGTAGCTGGGTCAACCACCAAAATTGCAGATAATAGTAGCGCTCTAACTAATAAAGAACCCCAGATTATCGAAAACTATAAGAACACCGGCAATGTTGCGCTGGTATGGCATTGCAATGATTCCATTTATGCAGGAACCTATCCGGGTAACGCACAATTTGGAGTATACTTCAACACAATAGCAACCAGAGATATGGAAGAAGGCACAAACATCAATAACGCATATCTTATTTGGGATAACAACGGCACCGGAACCGATACAAGCAGGGATCAGATTTCTGCTTACAACGGCGTTGCGGATACCTACGACCTCGATAACGACGGCAATACAAGCGAGATGGTCGCTAAAGCAACAGCGCCGATTGAGTATGTGCCCCCGCAGGAGTTGTATGGCACAAAGCTTGTCAAGGGCGGGTTGGACAGCGGATACATGCTCTCCACCGGCACCACGGAAATCGGTGGCGCTGTAAGCTATCAACTGGCCATTACCAACAAATCCCCGCGGGATATAAGTTCCTTAGTGGCTTTGGAGGTGCTGCCGCATACGGGCGATTATACCATCGCCTTTGGCGGCGGGCTTGTGCCCAGAGGGTCGGAGTTCCCAGTATACCTCACGGGGCCGGTAACCGGGCCGGCCGGCTATACCATCTACTATACCACCCATGACCACAGCCAGGGCGGTTCGCCGGGGGACTATGCGGCCGAGTCCGGGTGGACCACCTCAGTTTCGGATTACAGCGCGATGCGCGGCATCAAAATCATTATGAATGCAGGTACCGTGCTGCCTACGGAAGAAACCGTCACCTTCACGGTGCCCGCCGCCGCGGTTGACGACATGACGCTGACAAGCGACATGTATGCCAATAACACCTTTGCCGTTTCCCAGAACGGAACCGAATATTTGGAAGCCAATGCCCGCCGTTTACACACCGTTACCTATCAGGTAAGCGGCAAGGTGTTCGTGGATCAAAATCAGGACAGTATCTATAACACCGCGCCAACCGCCGAACGTCTATTGGCAAATGTGCCTGTAAGCCTGCAGACAGCAGATGGCACACCGGTGCTGGATTTGGATGGGAACCCGATTACGGGCGTAACGGATGCCGACGGCAACTATTCGTTTACCATTTACCACGCCGGTACGTACCGCGTACTGGTGGATACACCAAGCAGCTATAATACCACCGCGCCCGGGGATGACAGCAACGAGAATGCCAGCCAGCTGGTAAGCGGAATGAGATACACAAGCACGTTTACCGTATCGCAAACGGATTCGGCTTTCATTCGCAATGCCGGCCTGACCCAAACCGCGGAAGACGTGGCCATCAGCAAAACGCTTTTAGCCAGCGACGGAACCGCAATTACGGACAAACGGGATTTCTACTATACCATTCAGGTGGGGGACGCGCTGTTTAACGGAGAAGTGCGCGTAAACGGGGTCAGGCGTACCATTACCAACGGCGCGCTGACCTTCCAGAATGGGGATACCGTGCAAATCCTCAGCGTTCCCATTGGCGCAACGTACGTCTTTACTGAAACCGGTTCAAACCTCGCCAACTATACGGTAACCGTTTCGAAAAACGGCGCGGCCGCAACCCAGAGCAGCACCGTCTCCGGCACTGTAAGCGCGGGTGAAGCCGTAGCGTTTACCAACCAGGAGAAGGCCAACGGCGCGCTCACCATTACCAAGGTGCTCAAAAACGAAAGCGGCGTCGTCGTGAATGATACGTCGTCCTTCCCGATCACCGTTACAGGGCCAAGCTACCCCAGTGGCACCGCCTTTACCCTGGTAAACGGCACGCCGCTGGTACTGCAAAACCTGATCTATGGCGCTTACAGCGTAACCGAATCCAACGCGGACGCCTATACCGTAACCATATCCGGCCCCGCAACCCTGAGCGTTGGCGGCGCAACGGGAACCATTACCGTTACAAACGAAAAGAAGCCAACAGCCGCGCTCAGCATTAAGAAAACCACCCTGCTTACCGACGCGCGCGCCGGTGAGGATATTCCCTACACAATCGTGGTTACCAATAGCGGCCTGGGCGCGGCAACCGGGGTGAAGGTGACGGAAACCCTGCCCGCAAACGCAACGTACAAAAGCTCCAATACGGCCAACGGCAGCTACGACCCGGCCACCAACGTCTGGAACATTGGGAATATCGCGCCGGGCAGCAGCGCAACCCTGAACCTTGTGCTCACAGTCGCGGCCACCGCCGTTGACGGGGATATTGTACACAATGCCGCCGCCATCACCGAGGAAGGCGGAACGCCGCAAACCGGCATCAGCTACATGGTGGATACGCCGGTCAAAAACCCGAGCCTGACCATTGACAAGAGCACGACGCAAACCGTTACCCGCGCGGGCGCGGATATCCCCTATACGGTGACCGTCACAAACACTGGCCTTGGCGTTGCAAAAAGCGTTAAGGTAACGGAAACCTTGCCTGCCAACGCAACGTTTAAATCCGCAACGCCTTATACAGGCACTTACAACGCGGTCACCAACATATGGAGCATCGGGGATATCGCTGCTGGCGGCAGCGCGAGCATGACGCTTGTGCTGACAGTTGCGCCTGGCACCATGAGCGGCGCCATCGTGCATAATCTGGTAACCGTTACGGAGGAAAACGCCACCCCGCAGGTTGGCCCTTCCGATACGGTGGATACGCCCGTTCAAAACCCAGTGCTTTCCATCACGAAAACCACAACCGCCACGCAAGTACGCGCCGGCGAAGATATCCCCTATACCATTACCGTTACCAACAGCGGCACAGGCGTAGCCAAAGCGGTAAAGATGTCGGATATACTGCCTGCTAATGCGACGCACAAGAGCGCAACGCCCAGCGCAGGCACCTATAACAGTCTCCTTTCGCTTTGGAACATCGGCGATATCGCGCCGGGTGGCAGCGCAACGCTTAATCTGGTACTCACGGTGGCTGCCAGCGCGCAAAATGGCGATACCGTGCACAATGTGGCGTCCGTAACTGAAGAAAACGGGTCGTCGCTGGCGGAACCGCTGACTGCCGACGCTACTACGCCCGTTATGAACCCGGTACTCGCCATATCGAAAACTGCTTCCATCATGCAGGTTCGCGCGGGTGGCGATATCACCTATACCATTAAGGTAACCAATAGTGGACTAGGCGTTGCCAAGGCGGTGCAGGTGACAGAAACCTTGCCTGCCAATGCAACCTTTAAAAGCGCAAGCGCGACCAGCGGCGCCTACGATGCTGCCACCCATATTTGGAGCATTGGCGATATCGCAGCCAGCGGAAGCGCAACGCTCACGCTCGTTCTAACAGCCTCCACAACGGCCGTAGACGGGGATATTGTTACCAACACCGCTACAGTCAGTCAGGAAAACGGAAAAACCCCGGAGAATCCCCCGACGGATAGTGTCGATACGGTGGTTAACAACCCGACCCTGACCGTGCTGAAAAATACGCTGCAGCCGCAGGCTCGCGCCGGGGATGACATTACCTATACCATCACCGTCAGTAACGATGGGCTGAGCATTGCCAACAATGTGAAACTGACGGATACCTTCCCCACAAACGCAACGTATAAGAGCTATAACGCCACCAAGGGCAGCTTTAACCCCACAACAGGCGTATGGAGCGTTGGGAACATCGCGGCAGGCGGAAACGCTACGTTAACGCTGGTGCTCACCGCCTCGCCAAGCGCAGCCAGCGGAGATATCGTGCGCAATGTGGTGGCCGTTACGGAGGAAAATGGCAGCGCGCCCACCATTCCGTCCACGGATGACGCGGAAACCCTGATCCTGAACCCTGATCTGGCCATTGATAAAAGCACCACGCAAACGCTGGTCCGCGCGGGTGAAGATATCAGCTATACCGTTACTGTAACCAATAACGGGTTGGGCACGGCCAAAGCGGTCAAGGTGATGGAAACCTTGCCGGCCAACGCAAGTTTCAAATCGGCAACCCCCGCCAGAGGCAACTATAATGCGGCGACGCGCATCTGGAGCATCGGCGACATCGCTCCGGGCGCAAGCGCAACCATGACGATGGTGCTTACCGCATCGCAGACTGCGCAAAACGGAGATACCATTACCAATGTGGTAACGGTTATTGAAGAAAATGGCGCAACGTTAGCCAATCCCCCAACCGACGACGCGGTCATACCGGTGCGCGCGCCTGTGCTCACCGTCGTAAAGAGCAGCGCGCAAGCGCAGGTACGCGCCGGGGAGAATATCACCTTTACGGTAACCGTCACCAACAGCGGCTTGGTTACCGCCAAATCGGTGAAGCTGACAGATACGTTGCCGACCAACGCAACCTATATCAGCGCGACCCCCTCCAACGGAACCTATGCCCCGAGCACACGCGTCTGGACCATTGGCGACATCGCCCCCAGCGCAAGCGCGACCATGACGATGGTGATGAAAGTTTCCGACACAGCCGTAGATGGCGACCACGTAACCAATGTTGCGACAGTAACAGAGGAAAATGGCGCGCTGCTTGCCGTGCCGCCAACCGATGAAGCGAGCGTGCCTGTTGCGAACCCCAATGTTAGCATTGTGAAGAGCACGACGCAAACGCGAGTCAACTCCGGCGAAGATATCACCTATACCATACAGGTAACCAATCAGGGGCTGGGGGTTGCCAAGGCAGTCAAGGTAACCGAGACGTTGCCCGCAAACGCAACCTTCAAGAGCGCTGCGCCCGCCAGCGGCACCTACAATTCCACCACAAATGTGTGGAGCGTTGGCGATATTGCTTCCGGCGCAACCGTGTCCATGACCCTTGTGCTCACGGTATCCGCAGAGGCGCAAAATGGGGACACGGTAACCAATACGGTTGCCATAACCGAGGAAAACGGGACAACGCTTGTGGATCCGCCGACAGACGAGGTGGTAACCCCTGTCTTGACCGCCATCCTGTCCATCGAAAAGAGCACAACGCAAACACAGGCGCGTGCCGGCGAGGATATCACCTATACGATCACCGTAACCAACAGTGGGCAAAACACGGCTCGTGCGGTTATGGTAACGGAAATCTTCCCGACAAACGCAACCTTCAAGAGCGCAACCCCGTCAACCGGCACCTATAACCCAACCACGCACATCTGGAGCGTTGGCGATATTGCGCCTGCTACGAACGCCACCATGACGGTTGTGCTGACTACCGACCAAACGGCTCAGGACGGGGATACGGTAACCAATGTGGCGACCATTACCCAAGAAAACGGGGTTCCGCCCAATGAGCCGCCAACTGATACCATCGTAACCCCGATCGCAAATCCCGATCTGGCTATTGTAAAAACGGCTAATCGGATGCAGGTACACGCGGGCGACGATATCCAATACACCATCACCGTTACCAACAACGGGCTTGGTACTGCCAAGGCGGTTATGGTTTCGGAAACCCTGCCCACAAATGCCACGTTCAAGAGCGCGACGCCTGCGGTGGGCACGTATGACGCAACAACCAATATTTGGAGCGTTGGCGATATCGCTCCGGGAGCCAATGCAACGATGACCGTGATATTGACCGCTTCCGCAACGGCGCAAAACGGGGATACCATTACGAACGCTGTGACTGTGACCGGAGAAAACGGCGTGACCTTGACAACGCCGCCAACAGATGACGTGGTAACGCCAGTTACAGTATCCATGCTGGACATCACCAAAACGACCGCGCAGACACAAGTGCGGGCTGGCGAGGATCTTACGTATACGGTAACCGTAACAAACGAGGGCACAAGCATTGCCCGCTCGGTGAAAGTTGCGGAAACCCTTCCAAGCAATGTCACGTTCAAATCCGCAACCCCGACCGCCGGAGTTTATAACACAACCACGCACGAATGGGCGGTTGGAGATATTGCCGTCGGGCAAAGCGTTACCATGCAATTGGTTGTAACGGTTGCAACCAGCGCGAAAAATGGGGATATCGTGCATAACCTGGTTTCGATCACGGAAGCGGACGGCTCGTTGCTGTCGCCGAAACCTTCGGCTTCCAGAGACACGCCGGTACGCAATCCTCTGTTAACGATTACAAAGACAGCCGCGCAGACCAGCACGCAGCCGGGTTCCGACATTACCTACACGATTCGCGTTGCCAACAGCGGCACAGGCATTGCGAAAGGCGTTGTCGTCACGGAAACGTTACCCACCAACGCCACCTTCAAAAGCGCGAAAACAGCCAGCGGCGTCTATCGTACAGCGACTAACACCTGGCAGATCGGCGACATCCCGGCAGGCAAAAGCGTAACCCTCGCGTTGGTGCTCACTACGGCATCCAGCGCTGTCAATGGGGATCGCGTGCTAAACATCGCGTCGATCACGAAAGAAAACGGCGTACCCCTCACCCAGTCGATCACAGCGTCCGCCACCGTCCCGGTTTTGCTGGATGGTCAGTTAACGATTACGAAGATTCTGCTCAGCTACGATGGCGCAACGGTAACGACAGCCAGAACCTTTGTGGTTAAAGTGACAGGCCCCAGTTACCCCAGCGGGACACTGATGGAAATTACAAACGCAAATCCGCTTGTCCTGAAAGGGTTGCTCTACGGCAAGTATCAGGTGGAGGAACTGAACGCCGTGAGTTATACCGTAACCATCAGCGGGGCTGTAACGCTTAGCCAGAACAGCAAACAGGGAAGCATCAGCGTCCAAAATCAGGAAAAGGACAAAAGCTTGCCTGTTACCGGCGAGGACGATACGCCGTTTATCCTTGCCGGAGCGCTGATTGCTCTGTCGGGCATCATCCTCATGGTATTGAACCGTCGAAAAAGCAGATTACGCAGAGGCTGATAACCAGTTATACGCTGGTTCCGGATCGCTTCCCTTGTGGAAGCGATCCGGATATGAGCGTGTCCAATGAGGAGAAACGATGATGAGCAATCGGCTGAAGAAGGCTCGGCGTAAACACCGGCTTAAAATCTTGGGGTTTTCCTTTGTCATGATCGGGCTGATCCTATGTGCAACGCCATTGATCCTGAAAGCGATCTATTACCAGACAGCATCGGCAACAACCAATGCGGTATCCGAAGCCCTGGAGGTTCCCGATACATTAGCGTATCAGTCAGTCTCCTATTCGCAAATGGAAGTAGCGGATTCCTACGATTATTCGGCTGAGGAATTGGATTCAGCCCAGCGCAGTCCCGGTTTGCTGGGCGATCTTGGCGAGCTTGGCGAGGACCTGACGGGTCAAAGCCCCGACGAAACAGAGGGTTTGTCTGACCTGGACCCAATCGAGGGCGCGATTGGAAAAATAAATGGAAGAACGTCCTACCTGATGGAAATCCCGGCAATCCATTTGAAAATCGCCGTGCTTCAATCCAAATCATTTGATGATATGTATTGGTGCATGCGCAGAGGCGCAGCAATGTTCCCCAAAGCGCCAGGGTTGGATAAAATCGGCAATGTGTGTATCAGCGCGCATCGAACCGGATCAAAGGATTTTTTTCACCGAATCAACGAACTTGAGGCTGGCAATACAATCACCCTGCACACCGATACGCAAGGCAGTTTTAAGTATAGCGTTGTCAGCGTAAAAACCATTGATTCAGACGATTGGTCTGTGACTGGACAAACCATATACCCCGCGCTTACCTTGCTTTCCTGTCAAGAGTATCAGGGCGTCAGCCATGGACGGCGAATTATGGTGCGGGCTAAGCTGATTTCCAGAACGGAGTTAAATTGACTTATCGGGCAGGCTGGCGATACGGTAATGACCGATCGCCAGCCTGATGGGTAAGCTACGTTCATCCCGAGGCGCCCTCATTATATGCTACACGGAAAGGGTGACCGCGTTATCTTGTATACAAAATCAGATGTTGAAACCGTTCGGGAAGTTATGCTGCCGTGGATTGGTCCCTTTCTGTTGGAATCTACATCGCTCTTAACCGAAGTGGTGAGGCTTCTGGCGGATTACGATCCAAGGGAAGCCACCTTTTCCGAACTTCGCAATCAGCTTTCTGAAGTTGTTTTGTGTAGCTTGTATCGCGCCACCGCCGGGAATATGAATGTGATTTTAGCGAATTATCAAGTCCGTAAGTTGACACTGGTTCATGTGGATCAGATGATTGATGAGCTGATCGGTATCTTGTTTGAACGTATGATCCCTTTCTCCGCTAATTTTGATAAAATCAACGAATATGCCTTGAAAAATGAAAGCCTTTCAGCCCTACGTGTTTTGTACCAGAAATATGCGGACTATTTTTCAAAGGATCAGTATGTATTTCTTGCAACCATGATTAAGAGGATCTATCCGCCTGAACGAACATCCCGATGGTTACATAATGAATAGGGTTATTCCGCATATCCTACCCCAAAATTGCGCCTGCGCATCCATGCCAGCGGCTGTATCGAATCCAAATTTTCAGCTTTTGAGAAGTGTACCGCAGAGCCTTATGCTGATAAAAAGCGATTCCCTTCCTTGGCACTTACGCCATGTTGGCTTTGGAATACCGCAAGGCGGAGTTTTGGGCCTGTATAAATCTGCTTGTGTTTGGATCGTTGCATAAATTGGCATTGCTGAAATAGCCCTCTGCAGTATGCTAATGGCTCATTATAGGGCAATGATTGGATGACGGCTGCTCCAAACCTGCCGGCAACCCTGCGACTTATTCATCCGTTTTTGGCATGCGTCGCAATGCGACAATCATCGATCGTAGGTTTCTACTAGCCAGAGGGGAGTCTAAAGCTCAAAGGAAGCGGCCAACGTTCCCTGCCGCTGCGCTGAAAAGCTTTATGAAACCAAGTGATCTGATTCCACTTCATCAGTTTTGTGCGGCGTTGCCCTGGCATCTTCCCTCAATTGATCCCTGCGCTTACGGAACTCGAGAATGGGCAAATCGCCCTGCACGAGGTTTTCTTTCATTTTTAGCTCGCTTTTCCTGGGCAACTGAGTTTGTACCACTCGGCGATCCTGATGCAGAATGACCCGGTTCATCATGGCTCCAATATCGTTTACAAGTTGAGTCAGGAGCGGAACGCGCATAAACTTCTGATAGAAGCGCAGATAGATATGCGTGTTTTCCTCGTCAACCGGCGCAAATGCCGCAAAGATGCGGAGCTGATCTGAGATGATGTTCTGCCAGATGTTTGGCATTTGCAACTGCAGATGAAACAGCTTTTCGAAATCCTCCACTTCGTCCGGCTTTTCAGGGCGTTGACCGCGATCCACCTCATTCTTGACATAGAAGGTCATGCGATTCTCTTTCCATTTGGCAACGGGACCGTTGACGAGCGTCTTGTTGCCCCTTCCGATGGTCGTTTTATGCACAAAGGGAAGATGCACAACGTCCAGCTGGTTTTCAATGGCTCGCGTGTAATGGACGCTCCAGGTTTCGGATATCTCGCCATAGGTAAATCCATTCGTAAGCTCTTCAAAAAACGGGATTTCCGGCAAATCTGCGTTATAGTCGCCATACCACACCCAAATGAGGCCGTATGCGTCCCGCGCCCGGTAGGCATTGACACGGTAATTCTCCGCGACGTTGGCGTTTTGACCGTTAGCCGGAATACGGATCACTTTTCCGCTGCCGTCGTAAACAAACCCGTGGAACGGGCACTCAATATGATGATTTACAAGCTTCCCGGCGCAGAGCGAAGCTCCGCGGTGGCAGCATTTGTCGAAAATACAATGCACAATGTCTCCGTTATCTCGCCAGAAAACGAGCTTTTCTGACAAGCGCGTTACGCCGATCATTTTGTTCTTCTTGACTTGTTTTGAACTCAGCACAGCATACCATTGATTTTGGATCATATGGGCACCCTTCCTTCCGCATGATGGATCGTATGGCTGCAATCGTTGCGTAAAACTCATCGATAGCTTCTGCCGCCAACAAGTTGGTTGCTTTTGATGCGTTCACTTGTTCTCATCCGCAGACTGGATCCGCTCGCTTTCCGATGATGTTGCCTTTGAACAGCCGGGATCGCTTAAAAAACAGCTGCGACCGAACACATCGATTCCAATTTCGGAAAAGTCTGCTTCTGCAACAGGATTGGGCAGGCGATGCTTCTTTTGGAGCGATATCAGATAGACGGTCAAGCACCCCACCAACGCTGCGGATAAGATACCAGGCGCAACCGATGACAGGCTGCCGATTAACCAACCGCCCAATGCCGGCGCTACGATCCGGGTTATACTTTCCATTGCGGCGGATATCCCCATGATCTCGCCAGTTTCATTGGCTGGAACAGCCTTTGATAAGCTGGACCGGAGCAGCGTGCTGAGAATACCGCTGGATAAAGACAAAGGAACCAGCACAACCATCAAAACCGCTACGTTTGGGGAAAGAGCCCATCCAACATAGGACAGGGTTAAGGTAATCAGGGCAAAGCGGACAAGCACGTTCTCCGGGAACCGTTTGGTGAGCGCCCCCATTCCGCCGCCCTGAACGCCTGCCACCAGAACGCCAACATAGGCCAGTATAAACCCCGTAGCCTGCGCCGATAGCGCCAGCCGCTGTTTGGTGAATAATGAGAATACGGATTCAAACATGGCCATCGACAGGCTATAAACAATTATACTGCTGAGGATCGGCCCGGCAATGGGTCTGGCAAACGCAGCGGCAAGCCCGTTCAATGGATGCTTGCGTTTGGCTTCAGATAAATGGCGTACCCGTTTTTCTTTCGGGAGCGATTCGGGAAGCAGGAAGAAAATCATAAACAAATTCATGAGCGATAAACCTGCGGAGACAAACGCGGGCACCGCATAGCCCCATTGGCTTAAATACCCACCGGAAGCAGGGCCGAGAATGAAACCCAAGCCAAACGCGGCGCCGATCATCCCCATGCCCCTGGCGCGGCCTTTCTCATCGGTCACATCAGAAATATAGGCCTGAGCAACCGTGATGTTTCCACCGGTAAGCCCGTCGAAAAAACGGCTGATCATAATGACGGCAATGCTTTGCGCAAACCCAAGCATTACAAGCGACAAAAAGGTTCCGGCAATACTGAACAGCAGCAATGGCTTTCTTCCAAAGCGATCCGAAAAGAGGCCGACTAAAGGGGCTCCTATAAACTGACCGAACGGGTAGGCAGCGCTGATGAAGCCAATCATAACGGGTGTGGCTCCCCAGTTGGCGGCAATATAGGGCAGCAGGGGCAATATGATCCCAAAGCCAAGCATATCAACAAAAACGACGGAAAAAAGCGGTAATAACAAATGTTTCTTGTTCACAGCAAACCTCCTGAAAGGGATACACTGAATCGCCAGCGCCAAATGACACGCAGGTATTGATGAGCTTCAAGGTTCAGGGAACACGATTACAACACGCTGAGGAGCTTGTTGGATCCTTTCTTGGTTCTGTCCATAGGCACTTTTTCCATACAATCCTCTTGTTGCGCAGTATGCCGCTGATCCTGCCCGACAAAACTGCTACCCCGCATATACCCGAGATTCCGACCCTGTAATCAGACAATTGGGAGAATTTTGGCTTCGGTTGCGGGCGGTAGCAGGCGTTTACGGATAGGGGAGCTATTTTGTTCTTTTCGCCATGACCAGTGCCGTTGGCAATGGGATCGCTACATATACCAAACAGAGGGGTACGACCAGGATGCTATGGGAATTTTTCGCGTTCGAATTGAGAAAATCCTTTTGAGATATCCGCCATCTTGTTTGGGAACGGTTGTTTCACAATCGGCCAATGAAACTTGCAGCTTTTTGATTTCACCGGGGTTTCGATGCTTCTACGGCGTTATGGAACAGTCATTCCGCTTGTTGCCGATCCTGTTATGACAGAACGTCCTGAGGATATAGAGATGAATCAAGCTTACCCTCTAAAAAGTCTGTCAAAACGGAGCAACCTGTGCCGCTCCCCGGCGGATATGCGACTCGCTACAACGCGCGTATCGACCGATGTCACAGAAACCTGCTCAAATAGACCATGTCCACCAACTGAACGCCACTATCAAACATGGGGTGATCATAATTGTCTGTGAAAAAGTTCTGGAGGCGATGTGAAATCCGAAACCCGTTCTTCTCATAAAACTGCAAAATCCATGGGCTGTCGCCTGTGCCCACCGTCATGGTCTTGTACCTGCCTTTGTAATAGGCAAATACATGTTGCAGCAGTTTGCTGCCATACCCATGGGCATGCCACTGTTCGTATGTTGCAATGTTCTTTAGCTCGCAAACGCGATCACTTTCATGGGTCACGACGCACACGCTTTTCAGGCCCTCATCATACAGGGCAAAGAGGTCTCCACGTTCCAGATACTTGTCTATCATGGATTCCTGTTCATCAGCCAGCAAGAGTAAATCCAAAAACTGCTTTTTATTTTCGGGAATACGTTTTATTTCCATAGCATTCATCCTGTCTGTTACCGTTGTAACCGCGATGGTACGCAATGACTGAGCGTTAGCATATCATGATGAACCGCCGTCGTCAAATTCCATCCGGGCTAAAATCATCAAACGACCAGACAAGCCTCGGCTTCTTAACCCCAGAAACAGTTTTTGACGGCTCGGCCGTTTGGAAATATCATTGAAAAATAGTCGGGTACCTTTCCCGGTTTTCAGATATTACCATCCGATTGTGATCGGTTAGGCACTTTGACCTATCGGCATATATTTATGGCCGAATAAGCAGGGAAAAGCTTAACAAAGCGGAAGTATACAATCAACAAACCTTATGCGTTCGCCGCTGGCAAACCTCCGTCTGCTGGGAGCGCTTTACGACGCCGAAACACAAACAATGACTGGCTAAGCATCATCGTGGGCGCCATTACCAGCCCAACCTGTTTTGCACGAAGATCATTCACAGCTTGAACAGCTACTGGTTGACGAATCCCATCTGATGAATGCGTTTAACCGCGTTGGCGGTGCACCCCTTGACCACATGGGACGGTTTTCAGGCGGATTGTGCTTTTAAAACAGAGAGGAGTGTTTTTCATGGTGTGCAAACGGGTTTGTGTGCTGTTTCTGTTGCTGATGATTGCGCTGGTACCCCTGCAGATGGCGCTTGCGGACGATTATGAGGGTGACGCCGAATCGAATTACGATGATCGGCTGTCGCAACTCGATACCGTTTCGTCAGGCGACTGGCTCTACCTGAAACAAGCTGACGGAACGCTTGCGCTTGAGCGTTATCAGGGAACAGCAACAGACGTCACCGTGCCGGTTACGCTGGATGGATTGACGGTCACCACGGTGGACTCGTACTGCTTCCCACAGGACACGCTGCTTACAATAACCGTGCCTGAAGGCATTACAACCTTGGCCATCGACGCGTTCCTGTTCAGCCCGGTTGAAACGGTCACGCTCAGCGAAGGCTTGCTAACCATCGGCGATACGGCGTTCTTCGGCTGCGAGGGCCTCACATCGCTGAAGATCCCGTCCACGGTTACCAGTATCGGGCTTGGCGCGTTTCAAGGCTGTGACCAACTGACGGAGATCACGATTCCCGAGGGGATCACGGCGCTTGCGGACAATCTTCTTTGCGACTGCACCTCGCTGACGCGGCTCACGCTGCCGGCCAGCGTATTGGCGATCGGCGACCTTGCGCTGCCGGAGAACACCGCTCTTACGCTGGTGGCTCCCGAGGGCTCGTTCGCACAGCAGTATGCCAAGGAGCATAACATCGCCTTCGAGGTTCGGGAAAAGTAACCGGTAAACCCGCGATGCGCGTAAGAGGATCGGCGGATAGAGAACTGACGGTGATGATAGTCGCCGGCTTGTTTTCAACCCCGGGAATTGAACGATTTACCTCGCAGACAACGAATGCTGTAGCCTGAACATATGAGCGGGTTGGCTTTCAGTTGATCCTCATTCCGTTCTTAATCTCATAAACGCGCAACGCCCCCATAAGCCGGACAGCATTCGGGGGCGTTGCGTGTTTTGTTCATGCGAATGATAGCATCTCTTTGCAGGGATGAACAGGAGCCCGTGGGGGTTGCGATCCACAGCCCGGCAGGAATGCCGTTTCGTCATTGATCGGTCACCGGGCGCTGCCTCTGCATTGATAAAGTTTGAGCAGGCGCTGGATACGCGGGCGATTGTAACGCTGCGCGATGATACAGGGAGCGTTAACTGCAAGCGCATAGGCAAGCATGATCCAAAGCAGGATGGGAGGGCCAATGAACCCGAAAACCCAGAAGGGAAAAATAGCCAAAAGGTGCGTCAACTCGCCGCGGCAGGACTCAACCACAAACCGCTCCAAATTTTCCGCGGAGAAGTCCGTCAGGTTCTTCTTGCGATATCCGCCGCTGACCACTGCCGCGCCATCCGGCAACCAGCGTTTCCAGCGTTGCACGTGCAGGAAGGCGAATAACCGACCGTCCGCTTCCCATCGGGTAGCGCGGAACGGAAACCGATCCGCTTTGAACCATGGATCGGGCATATGAAAGCAGAGCCAAGCTGCCCCGGATTGGAAAACAAACCAACCGATAAAGCACAGGGCAAGGGTCCACGGGGCAGGTAAGGATATCAGCTGCATTGAATCGTCACCCCCATGGTATGCTTCGGTTTTTCCATTGCACCGGGCGTTTGAGCAGCCGCTTGACAGTCGAGCGCAGAAACACCCATACAAACAAGCCAAGTGATAATGGGTAAAAAGCAAAGGCAAAGGGCTGAAAGCCGCCGATTTTGCGGCCGACACGCCACATCTCGCTGACCCATGCCAAATACAGCAGGCTAAACAAGACGCTTGCGGACCACTGCGCGGCGAATAGGGATAGGAATAGCCCAAGCGGCACGGCGGCACAGCCTGTCACCCATAAAAAAACAAGGAGGGTAAGCCACAGGGGTGATTTGGTAGCGCCGGCGGCGAAATTTTTTGTCCATCCCTGCACCAACGAGGCAAGGCCGTCACGGTACATTCGAAAGCGCACCTCCCCGCCGCCTGCGAGGAGGCGAAGCGGATACCCGTTGGATAGAAGCCGTGATCCAAGGGCAACGTCCTCAACGATTGAGGATCGAACGCTTGCATAACCGCCAACCTGGTCATAGATAGCCCGGCTGATCCATATGAGCGGCCCATAAAGCCCCACAGCCGACTGACGCGGCAGGCACATGCCGTTTGCGCCAGCCTGAACGAGGTTAAACACCAGCGCGAGCTGCTCATAGCCGCCGGCAACGCTGTGATAGGGCTGAACGGATATGACTGCTTGGTTGCGGCTATACTCGGCCCATAACGCGGCAAGCGCATTCGGAGCCAGTCTCACATCCGCGTCGATGAAAAGGAGGTACTCTCCCTTGGCAAAGCGCGCTCCACACTCACAGGCCCAAGCCTTGCCCAACCATCCCGCAGGCCGGTCGGCAGCCTGAAGGACGGTTGCGCCATATGCGGCCGCGACGGTTGCCGTATCGTCTTCCGAATCATCGTTAACACAGAGAATTTCCAACGACTGCATGGTTTGGCCGGCAAGGTCGGTCAATAAATTGGGCAGGTTGTGCGCCTCGTTGCGTGCAGGAATGATGACGGATAACCCGCTTGCATGCCCTCCTTGCTGATGGTTGGGCAGCATGGGAAACTTCCGAAACAGGATGCGGCTGACTACGAGGCCTATGGCCCCAAACCATAATTCAGCGGTCATCATTTTTTTCTTCCCAGGCTTTTCAGCGCCGCATCCGCAGCCAGCTTGCCAGTAATGATTGAAACCGGCAAGCCGGAGGGACTGAACGACCATTGGCCCGCCTGATACACATGAGGCAGAGGGGTTCGCACAGAATGAGCAATCTTGGCAAACCGAGCTTCGGCGGGAATAGTGCCGGTAAACGCCCAACCTGTAATCGCGCCATCCGTGTTTCCCGTATATTTCTCCAACGTCAGCGGCGTTGCGCAGGAAGCATACAGCACCTTGCCGCGAACTGCGGGCATTGCTGCCGCTAACAAGTCCGTTATCGTCTCAACGCATAAGCTTTTCAAAGCTTCCGACCCACCGCGCTGCCCGAACGCGAGGGTCAGGTCATAGCTGAACAATGTACTCACAATCAGGCCGCACTGGTTTTGTGGAGCCAGTGTGCTGTCCCGTAAAACCGGGCAGGAGATTTCAAACGTCGTAAGGGTCAGATAGCGGATCACCCATGCCGTCATTGCCTCGAGGCGCTCCGTCGTGTCAGCGGCCTCCTGCCAACGATTTAACCCGAGGCTGGAAAGACCCTCCGTGCTGGGCGTATAGAAACAATGCGCTCCAAACGCCCGCTCCACTTCCGCCGGAGGCAGATCCAACGCGAGAAACACCGTGAGCACGGAATCACCCCCGCGTGCATGCGCGATCCTTTCTGCTTGGTCCGACCATGATTTCGACCGGAAGGAATCCTCCGCAACCGCTTTATGCAAGGCCTTATGATCGCAGGCCCACACCATTGCCTGATAATGAAGCGCGTTCCCCGCTTCGGTTGCGGCAACCCTTGCAACGGGATCAATCTTCACGATACCCGTATTGCAGAGAACTTTGCCATGGTTTGCCCGTATGAATTCCGCCATCGCGATCGGCAGCGCGCCCGTACCGCCCTGTGGGTACTGGTAATCCTGATACAGGCCGAAGTAGCTCAGCGCAAAAAAACTGGGCGTGTTTCGGAAAAAATGCTGGGCAATGGTGTCGATCAAGGCTTGATTGCTGGTGAAACGGGCTAAGTAGGTTTCGATGGGTTGCTGCAGCTTTTCAACCTTGCGCATGTTACGCCTGTACCGAAGCAGCCAGGGCAGAAGGGTATGGATCAGATAAGCGGGGTCGTTCTTTATATCTAAGAAAAGCGGGTTGTCGATGCCGTATAAAACATCCATGATCGCCATTACGCGTTCGATTTCCCGCACAATCGCGCGGATGTCCGATGCGTTATGGGGAAACAACCCCGTAAGCAGCGCGCCATATTCCGCAAGACCATCACGATCCAGCCGCAGTTGCCGGTCTTGCACACGAATGGTCACAGGGTTGGGTAAAAAGGCAACTTGGAGCCCGAGATCACGTAGCATGGGCTGAACGACGCCGGAGTTTTCCACGGCACGCAGCCCGGCGTCAAAGTGAAAGCCCTGCTCGGAAAAATCAGTCACAAGTCCGCCAACCTTTTCGGCGCGCTCGCAAACCGTCACGGCGCGCCCCGCCTTGGCCGCATAGGCTGCGGCGGTTAATCCCGCCATACCGGCGCCAACCACAAGAATATCCGTCATCTCAACCATGATAGCTACTCCATCTGCGATAACTGCTGTAATATTTGACGAATGGGCACCGGCTTGTTGATCCGGGTATTCTCGATGCAACGGGATTCGGCGCTCTCTAAAAGCGCGTGATCCGGAAGGCTGCCCATGACCCTTTTCGCACCCGCAACATTACCAACCGCAACCCGCCGCAGGATGGCGGGAACATCCAAAACCTTACGGTCGAGGCAGCGCGGTTTTTCGCAAAATTGGCACGCGTTGGCCTGATCCATCAGGGCGCGAAGCATCGGTTCCAGCTGCGGGTACACATCTTCCGGCTTTGGATTGGGCGCGAGAACCCGCACATAGTTTTTTTGACTTGGTTGATAAGTGAACGGTTGAAGTCCGTGGCTTTTGAGCACGGCGTTGGCGGCGCTCAAGCCGGAGGTGGTCACAGTCGGCGTGCCCGTACCCATCACGGTTGACTCGCCGCAACAGTAGAGGTTACGGCATTGTGTGCGAATATGTAAGCGTTTGAACATGTGCTGGCCCAGCATCTGTTTGGGGCCTGCCACCGCGCCGCCGTTTTTGAGGCAGTAACGCTCAATGGTGCGCGGTGTGGCAACCTCTGTGTAGCGCGCATGGTTTTCAATACCGGGAAATCTTCGGGCGAGAATTGCCAACAGACGGTCGCGTTCCTCAGTTTTGCGTTGATGATAGGCTTCCCCGGTCAGGTTTTCCCAGATTCCGAAACTGGGGCCAATCGCTTCAATCACATGCTCGTCAGCCGCACAGATGGACGGATCGTCCAAACTGGGAATATACGCGGTCACCTCGCTCTCGTCAATCGAAGCTGGATTGCCCACGAGCATCTCCACCGGTTGCGTATCCGACGGGATCCGATCACGATCCACCAACGCGTACAGAACAACGCTTGGGTAGGTGGGCTTTTGGGACTGCGCCCAATGTCGGCGAGCTTCGGATGTTTCGTGAACGGGAATCAGCGAGCCGTATAAATTCCATACCGTACCGGAGTACACCACATCCTGCGCACGGTAAATGGATCCATCCTGCGCGCAGACGCTGATCGCTTTTCCATGCTCAAAAAGGATTTCTTTTACAGTGCAACCATAGCGGATTTCACCTCCATGCTCCTCAATCACTTTTTCTAACTTACCCGGTAAAAAGAGCGTTGAACCCGCTGGGTAGTAGCTGCCGCCAACATGGTTGTCCACAAACATGACGGCCGCCAGTATGGCGGGGGCTTCCTGAACGGTCGCGTAACAGTAGGTGGAAGTCAGCTTGTCAAAAAAATGAAAAATCTCCGGGTTGTGAAAATAGCGCGCAAGCAGCCGATGCGCACTGATGTTCAGATAGCTGAGAAATCGCAGATAACTCAGCGGATGACGTATAAACCCTTTTCCCCCCGCGATGGGGTCTGTTTCGTCGGGCGAGGTATAGTTGGGGGTTTCAGCCATCACGTGTTGGTATAATTTCCCCATATCCGTATAGAAACGGCGTATTGCCACGCGTTCGGTTGGGAAAACTTCGGAAAGCTCCTCAACAAACCGGTTCACATCAGGCCAGAAGCGGATCGCTCTGCCTTGATAATGAACCGTATAAAGCGTTTCATGCCGAATTACATCAATGGGTTCCTCCAGGCAGTTCATCACGAATCGGTGCGCGTTAAAGCCCTGCTCGCCAAATCCGTATAACATGGATGAACCCTGATCGAAGGTCGCACCTTGCCGTTTGAAAATACCGCAAGAACCGCCGGGCGTATCCCCGTGCTCCAGAACGCCTACATGCAGCCCGCGTTTTGCCAACAGGCTTGCCGCGGTCAGCCCGGATAACCCGGCGCCAATAATCAACGCATCATACTGCATATCCTGCAATTGTAATTTCGAACTGTCGGCATCCTGATCCTTTTGATAACGCAATTGAACCACCTTCACTTTTGTATTCAGATGTAGTGATCTTGTCCGCATTTGAATACGCAGAACCGGACACAACTGAGCAGGACGCTTTGAACCTTCCGGTACCGTGCGGCATTCTGTTACTTTATCGATGGAAATACCTCCGGTCAATATTCGAGCTCGAAGGGAAAATTCCTTTCAAGGGATCCATCCTCCTGTTTTAAGTCGGTTACGTCAACATCCGCACACAGAGAACACAGCGCTGAACGCTTTGTTTCACGGAGGATTCACCGTCTCTGCGGCGTTATGGTATAATGACTTTGACGAATCAACAACTGAATAGCGGAGCGATATTATGAAAACCAAAGCTATCTATGGGAAGGGTCTAAAAGTGATCCTGTGGACCTACATTATCCTATGCGTCATCATCGCGGGCCTGAACTATGGGTATGCGCCTCGCGCGGACGCGGCTACGGCAAGGTTTCTGACCTGGTTTTGGCAATTTTACGAAAACGGTATTAAGACAGGCTTTATCATCGTCGCCAGTATCCTGACGATCAAGATTGTGAAAAGCACAGGCCGGACGACGCTTCGAGTCCGAAACATGGTCGGATTCATCGTTTCAGCCCTTTTGGTGCACATCGTCCTGCCCCTGACCACCGGCAACAGCGAGTGGTACTTCTTTACGATGCCGCTGCCTTGGACCACAACGCCGCTGCAACTTCTGGACAGCACCTCTGCATTCTACACAAGCCGTGCTCCCTTGTGGGGGCCGGCCGGAGTTGTTGGCGTGCTCATTTTTTACGGAATCGCAACGGTTTTCATTTTTACGGGTACAGCATTGTTTGGCCGTCGTTTGCAGTGCTCGATGCTTTGCCTGTTTAATGGCTTTGCGGCTGAAGTGTTTGAGCCTGCGATGCCCCTGTTGGGCGTCGCACATAAACCCAGCAAACGACAGAAATCCATACTGAGAGCAGCAAGATGGGTATTTTTTGTTACCGCTTGCTTCTTTTCAGCTTGGTGGACGGCCTCATTGCTGGGCATAACACCCACAGCGCTGCGAGCCGCATTGGCAAAAGCCGAAACCTATATGTACCTCACGGGAGACCTTTTAATGGCGATTTTTTTCTGGGTAGCGTTTTCTGGGAGAGGCTACTGTTACTACTGCCCATTGGGTACGGTTTTATCCGTGCTTGCGAAAATCGGCGGACAACGTATTCAGACCGACCTCGCCCAATGTATCCAATGCGGCCGGTGTACCGCGATTTGTCCCATGTCGATTGACGTCAGGAATTATGCCGAAAAAAAGGAGCCTGTGCGTCACAGCCTCTGTGTTGGTTGTGGGCACTGTGTGGATACCTGCCCAACGAAAACGCTTCTGTACACAACCCAATTGCTGGACAGGATCAACCGCCGTTGACAACGCAGCCTCTGCCGCCTGACAGAAAGAACAAGCCATTGAAGGCAAGAAGCTTTCAAAGATGACAGAATCCTTGATGCGGTTTCAAACAGCGCGATGATCGATAACCGTTTTGGAGCCGCAACGAACGTACGGATACAGCAAGGTTCCATGTTTTGCGCCAGGGCGACGCCTGCATGGCATCCGGCCATAGACCGGGATTGCAAACAGGGCGTTTGAGACGGGATGAAGAACGCAACAGGCGAGATGTACAAATGGGAAACGAAACCCCATACCTTTGCTGGATTTAATAACAAGCATCAACGCAAGGTTCGGTTGGACGGATATTGCGGGGTGGGGGAGTGCGGTAAAATAAAAGAAACACGCTGAAACCGTCTGGTTTCAGCGTGTTCAAGTGGAAAATGCTGATATTGTTGATACAATCGGGGGTGGGTGCACTCTGAAACGGTGAATCGTGTAGGAGTGGAGCTAGTCCAATGTTCATTGCATATCAAGTTCAAGTCACCATACGATAGCTTGGTTAACAGGCATCAGAAGGCAAATTCACGGCTTGAGAAGCTGAACGCCGAGCATGCGGACAAGGTGAATCGCGAACGGGAGTTGCGGGGGTTCATCGACGCGCTTGCGACTAGCCCGCTCGTTCTTGACGCTTGGGATGAGCAGCTTTGGCGTCTGCTGGTAGTGAGGGGGGTTATTGGGAGAGATGGCAGTATTGAATTTGAGTTTAGGGGTGGGGAGAATGTGCGGGAATACTCGGGTTTCAAAGATGTGGTTACTTCGTACAAATGCGTTTTGAGAATAGATGCATTTCAATCGAGACGGGGGTGCGGACGAAAAGCTTGGGGCTCATCCACTTTTCGTCCGCATCCCCGACCCATACAGCTCAGAATCCAGCAATCTTACATAATTCATCATATAGTGCACTCTGTATGTTTTTTCGGCCCAACTCCTTTTCCTGCATTTTATTACAATCGTATACTAATAGACCATTATCATAAATAAAGCCGGGCTGATCTCCAGAAAATTCTTGATTTTGCATAAACAGAACCAAACCTTTTTAACAAGGACTGACCAAATATTTGGGTGCTCCTTGGAGATGTTTTTCAGCGTAGTACGAAATTGCTTCTCAAGATTTGACGTGCAATGTGAAATGCAAATCACGGGTTGTTGATTTACTAGCCCTAGCTTCAACCCAGCTCGTTTAGCAGGATTATAAATAATATTAAGACCTTTCCCATTGTGAAAATAATCAACAATGCTATTTCGATCAAAATAATCAGCAGCTTGGAACGCTGTATTGCTTGGTACTCGGGAGTAAGAAAAAGCGTTGTCAATGGCCGAAAGCAGTTTCGCACAAAAGAAGAAGTCACTTTGACAATAACATAAATCCGTAGGATACTGGAGCCATTCAAGTTCAATATGATAGTATTCGTTAAGTTTATTATATTCCTCCATGGTTGTCCAGTTGTCGAAGCCAATGGGGTCGATCAAATTCGCTTTCATGAAAAGTTCTGCCAGTTTGAACTGTTTATCTGAAAATGTCTCCGTATTCAATATCTCTCCCCTTGCATATGACTCCATGAAGGATTCTCCTTCAAGAGGATCAGCAAGGATAGCATAGGTTACATCATGATTATTCATTAACAGTTGGTAGGCAGTATATGAACCTAAGTAACCTTTTACGATTTCAACATTCAGGTTCTGTTCAAGTCCAAGAATGGGAAGTGAAAGCGCTTGTTGTATTTGGTCGTGTGCAATTCCGTAGGGTTCAATAAGGAAACCCCTAATGAAATTTTGACACAAACCTCCGTCTTTTCTATATGGCAAGAGTTCTCGATTTGCATTCTTATATATTTCCGGAGTTATCACTCCGTTTTCAAACAAGAAAAAGCCGTGGTGAGGATCATATATGGGCATAATTATGCATAAGCCATTGTAATACATGCTTTCAAGAATATCTGGCGCACCATTATTGATAAACCAATTGATCGCATCTTTAATACCTTGATCAACTTCTGGCGTTGTATTCAGCAATAGTATCCTAGGATTGTTGTCTTTATTAACAATAACATCTAGTTCATGTTTCGTAACCGAGTACATTAAAATCTGTTCGTGTGTCACACAATCCTTTAATCTTGGATTGCCGTTTCTTGAAGCAGTTTGTGATACAAAGGAATCATTGTCAAGAGCATAAAGCACCTTTGCGCAAAAATCTATTGTGGCCTCATCCATACAACCATATGCAACGAGTTCTCTCCTATAATCTACAAACAGCGAATCCCGATATTTCTCGACACGATTTTTAATAGCGTTAAGAGGTAGTGTTTCAATGTCCACAGCAGGGTCGTTTATGTACTGATTGAGATTACTTTGAGAATAGCCTATGCTTTCTTGCGCGAGCGATATTGTACTATAAAATATAAACTGCATCAAACAAACTAGAACAAGGCCGAAAAATATCAATATCAGCTTGACACGTTTTCTCATATAGCTCCTCCTCATGAAATAGCCATTTCTATAATGATACTCTGTTCCCATTCATTGTCAATAACATTGATGAAATCTATGGCTCAGATAGAAGTACATAAATGGACACCCCGGAGGCAGCTGAACGAGCCCCTGAAATCAGGCAGGAAAACAGCACCCTTTGCATGATAAATAGATTTGCATGGGGTGTTTTCATGCACGAACATATTGCTCGGGAGCAGGCTATAGTGATGTACTTTGAGGAGAAGCTGAGGCTGAAAGATATTAACCAACGACTATTGGTGCCAGTGCAAACCATCAAGTCATGGATCGGCATGTATAAAAGGAAATTTTGTTTCTATGGTCGCCGGGAATTTTTGAAAGAGATAGTCGAGGGGAAGGCATAATTCCACTTGATTCCACGCTTACCGCCGACTACAAAAAGCAATACAAGAAGCGTATCAAGGATCGGGAGAGGCAGGTTATGCTGATGTGGGATTTCCTGAGCTGGGTGCAAAAAAATTGACCTGCCCCCGAAAAAGGTAGTCCAAAGATAAAGAGAGAAATAGACTACCAAAAGAAGTAAGGGGATGGGTGAAAAATGAAGAAAGGCCGATACACGGAGGAGCAGATTGCCTACGCGCTCAAGCAGGCAGAACTGGGCACAACAGTGCCTGAGATCTGCCGCAAGCTGGGGATCGCAGAGCAGACTTTCTACCGCTGGCGCAGTAAGTATGCGGGTATGCTGCCAAGCGACCTCAAGCGGCTCAAGCAGTTGGAGGAAGAAAACAGCAAGCTCAAGAAACTGGTGGCGGATCTGAGCCTAGACAAGATCATGCTGCAGGACGTACTATCAAAAAAATGGTAAGGCCTGCTGATCGGAA
>DAOPZY010000010.1:0-81118 GCA_035353615.1 Candidatus Limiplasma sp. | reverse complement strand
GCCGCCGCATTCCATCATTCCGCAGTAACTGCGTTGAACAGTTACTGCGGTTTTTGTTTGTTGAATAATTCAGCAACCTCGTGCAGGGAAATGAATACAACCGCGTCAACGCCGTGTATACGGATATTGGAATGCTAAGCGTGATAAGAACACATTGGAATTCATTTTGGATAATGGGCTCAGTTTGCTATGCTACTTGCGCTTGAATTACATAAGGATCAACGCAAATCGATCCCCTGCGTAATCAAGAATAAACCGATCACATGCAAAAGCGGTCAGTGGTTTGAACTGATCGCTTTTTATATTATAAACTGCTAAAAATTTTCGGAATCATGAAGCAGCCTGGAAAAGTTCACGCGATTGCCTTAAGACTGTTTCCGCGCAAGGATTTTGGACTGCGGTATCCGGCAATAGCGTTTCATTTCATGTTCAGCGCGGGTTTGCTGCGTCCAGGCTGCGTGCAAGTATCCAAACTTTCTGATACCAAGGATACTCCCTTGTAAGGTTAAAGATTGTTTGCCAACTTCCGTGGCCAAACTTCCGCGTTGAGCAGGTTGGCTGGCTTACGCCCGGCCAGTTGGTCGAGGATACGTTCACAACACTGTTCCGCCATTTGGTTCCGAGTTCGCAGGGTATTGCTGCCGATGTGCGGCGTTAGCACCACCTGCTCCATGGCTTTCAGTTGCCGGGAGACCTCCGGCTCAGTTTCAAACACATCCAGCGCGGCGCCGGCTAAACGCCCCGTGGTCAGCGCGTCGATCAGCGCCGGCTCGTCGATCAGCTTGCCACGGGATGCGTTAATCAGAAACGCGGTGGGGCGCATCAGCGCGAATTGCGCTTTTCCAAGCAGGTGAAAGGTTTCCGGGGTGAGCGGACAATGCAGGGAAACCACGTCAGAAACGCGTAATAATTCCTCCAGCGGCAGGCGTCGCGCATTGCCGGCCACGGAGAAGGGCTTGATTTCCCGGCTGTGATAAACAATCCGCATGCCGATGAAACGCCCAAACTCCGCCATGCGCGCGCCAATTCGGCCCATGCCGACCACGCCAAGGGTCATGCCTTCCAGCAGCACGCCCATGGATTGGCCCATAGTAAAAAGAGGACGGGTGTCCTCGGCGGCTCGTATCCGTCGATCCATTTCACACACACGGCGGGTTAAGGCAAGCAGTTGGGCCATCGCCAGCTCTGCAGTGGTTTCTGTTACGCTGTCGGGGATGTTGGCAACCGGAAGTCCCATAGCTGTCGCGGCGGGGATATCGATCGCGTCATAGCCCGCGCCATAGCACACAATCAGCTTACACTGTTTGCAGGCTTCCATCAGGGTACGGTCAAAAGCGCCGCAGGCCAACACAACATCACATTCCGGAAGTTGAGACAGAAGCTCCGTTCTGCTAAACGCCTCGCCCGCCGGAGGGATTATCACTCGGTTTGGCCGTAACAAAGAAAACCGGCTTGCGGGTACGCCGTGCGTAATCAGGATTGTTGCCATGCGTTTCGCTCCCCTTATCTTTATGTATATCATAACAAGTTTGCGATCTAGAAGCAAGGCCATTTGGGACTTGTTTTCAGTATAACGTGGAAAGAAGCTGGACAGGATTCAGTTGCAAAAAACAATACGATATGATACAATACAATACGTTAGGCTACAATTTATAGGAGGTATCTCCCGATGTGTGGTATCGTTGGCTATGTTGGCAGCCAGGAGGCTTGTCCGATATTGATGGAAGGGTTATCGAGGCTCAGCTATCGGGGCTATGACAGCGCGGGCGTGGCGATACTGGATCAGGCGCATAAAATCAATATCCACAAAGCCAAAGGCAGGCTGGAAAACCTGGAATCCATCCTGAACACCAGCCCGCTCAGCGGCATGGTGGGCATTGGGCATACGCGCTGGGCAACCCACGGGGAACCAAGCGATTTGAACGCCCACCCGCATACGGATGTGAAGGGCGGCATCGCCGTTGTGCACAACGGCATTATCGAAAACCATGAAACCCTGCGCCGGTACCTGAAAAGTCAGGGCTGTCTATTTGTTTCGCAAACCGATACGGAAGTGATTGCCCATTTGCTAAGCGTGCTGTATGAAGGGGATATGAAAGCGGCGCTTCTCAAAGCTATGGGGATGATGGAGGGAAGCTATGCGCTGGGCGTGCTGTGCGACGCGGAGCCGGACCGGCTGTTTTGCGCGCGGCATGAAAGCCCGCTGGTTGTGGGCGCGAAGGATGGCGAAGCTTTCATCGCCAGCGATATCCCCGCGATGCTGGGGCATACCCGGGATGTGATTTTCTTGCAGGACAAGGAAATCGCTGTGCTTAGCACAACCGGCATTCAGGTGTTCGATCAGTTTGGCGGTTTGCGTCAACACGAGCTGTACCATGTGGAGTGGGATTTAAGCAGCGCGGAAAAAGGCGGTTATGCCCACTATATGCTCAAGGAAATTCACGAGCAACCTACGGCGCTCCAAAACACGTTTACCCCCCGCAACGGGAGCGACCCGCACGCGTACCCGTGGCTGCCGATCACGGTTGACGAGGCGAAACGCATGAAGAAGATCAGCGTTGTCGCCTGCGGTACCGCCTACCATGCGGGCGTGTTTGGCAAATATGTGATTGAGAAGATCTCGCGCATCCCCGTGATTGCGGATATCGCAAGCGAATACCGCTACCGTGACCCGATCATTGGCGAGGATGAACTGTTTATCGCGGTATCCCAGAGCGGTGAAACGGCGGATACGCTCGCCGCGCTGCGCGAAGCGAAACGCCGGGGCGCAAAAGTGATCGCCATTTGCAATGTGGTTGGGTCCACCATCGCGCGCGAGGTGGGCGAGGAATGCACGCTGTACACTTATGCCGGCCCGGAAATCGCCGTGGCAAGCACCAAAGCCTATATGACCCAAGTGGAAATGATGCTGCTGATCGCCGTGGCGCTGGGTGATATGCGGGGGACGATTGCCCCGACTGAGGCGGAACGGCTGAAAGCGGAAATCGCGGCGCTGCCGGCCAAAGCGGAAAAAGCACTGCTGACGGAAGAAAAACTGCAATGGTTCGCAAGCACCGCAAGCCTTAAAAAGCATGTATTCTTTGTGGGCCGCGGGTTGGATTTTGCTTTGTCGCTGGAGGCGGCGCTCAAGCTCAAGGAAGTCAGCTACGTTTTCAGCGAGGCGTATGCCGCCGGCGAGCTGAAGCACGGGCCGATCGCGCTGTTGCAGGACGGGCGGCTCGTGGTGGCGATTATTACGCAACCGGCCCTGCTGGATAAAACGCTGAGCAACCTGCGCGAAATCAAGGCGCGCGGCGCGCACATACTGGCCGTTTGCCGGGAAGATTTGTACGAGAAAACCGTTGGCGAGGTGGATGAACTGATTCAGATACCCGCAGCAGATGATTTGCTGACGCCTTTGCTAGCGGTGATTCCGCTCCAGCTGTTTGCTTACTGCATGGCGGTCGCGCGGGGCTGCGATGTGGATAAACCCAGGAATCTGGCGAAAAGCGTCACGGTGGAGTAAACCGTTCGGATCATGAACCGGCGCTGTGGGCAGGGCGCGCAGGTTGCCGCCCCCTCGCCGCAGCGAAACCGGATCAACGGCAAAGTCCTAATCGGGGCGCAGAAGTGAAACCCCTGGTACGCCGATGGTTTTTACGCGACGTTTTCATAGATAGCGCCACAAGTGCCGCAAGCGCAATGCGGCGCGCCTATGGAGTTCATTCGGTTTACCGGCAAAACGCCCCTAAAGCATGCGCTTTCGGGGCGTTTTGCGCTTCATGGAAAGAATGTGGCGACGGCGCTCTGTGCAGCATCGCCGGCCTGATTACCATTCGAAGGGTTCGCTCGTTTGGCTTTGCAGAATCCGGCCGCAGGCTTTGAGGCTCAACCTCAACCCCACAGCTGAGATTTTATCCCATTGCAATGACAAACAGTTTTTCCGTTCAATCGGTTACGCCTTGGCGCAGATTATTTTGGCAGCCTATGCAAAACGCCCTGAAAGCTTATGCTTTCAGAGCGTTCCGCGCTTATTTGCTAAGTTATTTACTTCACAGCGGACCAGTCGGTCACTTCGCCGGTGAAGATCTGGCGGATGGTTTCGATCTCAAGGTTGTCGATGGCGTTCGCCTTGTTGACGATTACGGCGATGCCATCCAGGGCGATCACGGTGGGGGTCAGACCGGCTTCTTTTTCGCTGTCCTTGAGCTCGCGGCTCGCCATGCCGATGTCGAAGGTGCCGTCCGCGGCGCCCTGCATGCCGGTGGTGGAGTCGCTGATTTGCACTTCGATTTCAACGTCGGTGTTGATGGCTTTGTAAGCTTCGGCCAGTTTTTCCATCAGGGGGCCAACGGAGGAGCTGCCGCCCACAACGATTTTGCCGGCAACCGGAGCCGCGGTGTAAGCGGCGGGGGTCAGGGCTACGTAGTGGTTATCGGCAACGATCTTCTGGCCTTCTTCGCTGAGGATCCAGGCGATGAAGTCCTTGGCGGTGTCGCTGAGGCCGTCTTTCACGGCGATGTTGAAGGGACGGGAGAGGGCGTAGGTCTTGTTGGTGACGTTCTCGGCAGTCGCCTGAACGCCGGCCACGGTCACGGCCTTCACGGTGTCGCCCAAAGAGCCGAGGGAGATGTAGCCGATGGCGTTTTCGTCGCCTTCCACGGTGGTGATTACCTGAGCGGTGCCATTCTGGATCACGGCGTCCTCATAGGTTTTGTCAACTTTTTTACCGTCCGCATCCTTCACTTCCACACCGGTCAGTTCAATGAACGCGCCACGGGTGCCGCTGCCGGCCTCACGGCTAACCACCGTGATTTCGCTAGCCGCAAACGCGGCGCCAGTCAGGTTCAGGCCCAGCGCGATGGTCAGGAGAATACCCATTACTTTCTTCATAAGATTCCTTCCTTTCTTCTGGTTCGGGATTATCATACGTCGGGATTGTAAAAGCGCCATGCTGGCAACGTTAAGTCTGTGTAAAATCCCCAAACCGGGTCGGATACGCATATATATTATTGGAAAGCATATGATTTTACACGGATTTTACATTTCGCATATGCCTCGCTTACACGCGTTTTGTATCCTTACATTGTATGAAAGGAAGGATGGGAATGAAGTTTAAGGAAAGTGCGATGCGATGGGTGTTTGCCGCCTCCGCGTGCATGTGCATCATCGCGGTGGCGCTGATCTGCATTTTTCTGTTTGCGAACGGTTTACCGTTTTTTCAGAAAGTGAACGTTTTCTCGTTTTTATCAGGCACAAAATGGGCGCCTGATGTAAACGATACGGGCAACGGCGTGTACGGCATTCTGCCGATGATCGTCGGCAGCCTATACGTTACGGCCGGCGCATTGCTGATCGGCGCGCCGATTGGCATCCTCGGCGGCGTGTATCTGGCGCGTTTTTGCCCCAAACGGTTGCTGAAAGTGCTGCTCCCGCTGGTGTCGCTGATGGCGGGCATCCCCTCGGTTGTGTATGGTTTTTTCGGCATCACCAACCTGGTGCCCATAGTGAGGGAGATCTTCGGCGGCAACGGTTTCAGTATTCTAACCGCCTGCATCCTGCTGGGGGTTATGATCCTGCCCACCATCCTTCAACTGACCTACAGCGCGGTGCTCGCGGTGCCGGAAAGCTATTTTGAGGGGAGCCTCGCGCTGGGCGCGACGGAGGAGCGCAGCGTGTTCCGCGCGGTGCTCCCGGCGGCCAAGAGCGGCATTCTTGCCGCCGTTGTGCTGGGCATTGGGCGCGCGATTGGCGAAACGATGGCCGTGGTCATGGTTGCCGGCAATCAGGCGCGCATGCCCAAGGGTTTGCTCAAGGGCATCCGCACGCTCACCAGTAACATCGTGACCGAGATGGGCTACGCGGCGGATTTGCACCGCGAAGCGCTTATCGCAACCGGCGTAGTGCTGTTTGTGTTTATCCTGCTGATTAACCTGCTGTTTTCAGTGCTCAAGAGGAGGGAAGTTAAATGAAGCAGACGGTTTCCGTGTCCAAGCCCCTGCATGGGCTTCCCCGCCTACGCAACGGCGCGCGCGCTTACCTAAAGCGGTGGAAACGGCATCCTTTTTCCGCGCTGATGCGGCTGCTCAGCACCCTCTGCATGGCGGTGACTTTGCTGATGCTGATGAGCATCATTTGGGATATCCTCTCCAAAGGCATCCCCAACCTGAAACCTTCGCTGTTTTCGCTGACCTATACCACGGAAAACCAGAGCCTTTTACCCGCGCTGATCAACACGTTCGCCATTACGCTCCTGTCCCTGCTGGTGGCGGTTCCGCTGGGCGTTGGCGGCGCGGTATACCTGAGCGAATATGCGCACCGTGAAAGCGTTCTGGTCAAGTCGGTCCGGATTACGGCGGTAACGCTGGCCGGCATCCCCAGCATTCTGTACGGCCTGTTTGGGATGATGTTTTTTGTGATTACGCTCAAGATGGGGCTTTCGCTGCTTTCCGGCGCGCTTACGCTGAGCCTGATGGTGCTGCCCCTGATCCTGCGCACTACGGAGGAGGCGCTGCTCTCCGTACCGGACGGGTACCGGGAAGGCAGTTACGGCCTTGGCGCCGGCAAACTTCGCACGGTATGGCGCATTGTGCTCCCTCCCGCTTCGCCGGGCATTTTAGCCGGCATTGTATTGGCTATCGGCCGCATTGTGGGTGAAACCGCCGCGCTGCTCTTTACGGCGGGCACGGTCGCCCAGCTTCCACAGGGCTTGCTTTCCTCCGGGCGCACCCTCTCGGTACACATGTATGTGCTTTCCGGCGAGGGCCTGCATATCGGCGAAGCGTACGCCACCGCGGCGGTGCTCCTCGTGTTCGTGACCCTGATGAACGGCCTGAGCGGGTTGATTTCACGTAAGATTGTAAAGGAGTAGCCATGAGTAAAATTGAAATCTCCGAACTGAACCTGTATTACGATGATTTTCAGGCGCTCAAGAACGTTAACCTGAACATCGAGGCGAACCGGATCACGGCGTTCATCGGGCCTTCCGGCTGCGGCAAATCCACGCTGCTCAAAACGCTGAACCGCATGAATGATCTGGTTTTGGGGTGTAGCGTTACAGGAAGTGTGAAGCTGGACGGCGAAGATATATTTGGTGATTTGGACGTTAATCTGCTCAGAAAGCGCGTTGGCATGGTATTCCAAAAACCGAATCCGTTTCCCATGAGTATTTACGATAACATCGCCTACGGCCCCCGCACCCATGGGGTGCGCCGCAAGGCTATGCTGGACGATATTGTTGAAAAATCGCTCCGGGACGCCGCCATCTGGGAGGAGCTGAAGGATCGGTTGCCTAAAAGCGCGCTGGGGCTTTCCGGCGGCCAGCAGCAGCGGCTTTGCATTGCCCGCGCGCTGGCGGTGCAGCCGGAAGTGCTGCTGATGGATGAACCCACCAGCGCGCTGGACCCCATATCGACCGCGAAAATTGAAGAACTGGCAATGCAGCTGAAAAAGGACTATACGCTGGTGATGGTAACCCATAACATGCAGCAGGCCCTGCGCGTGAGCGATACCACGGCGTTCTTCCTCCTGGGCGAGGTTGTGGAATCCGGCGATACGGAGAAACTATTCTCCATGCCTGTGGATAAACGTACCGAGGACTATATTACGGGGAGGTTCGGCTGATGAAAACGCGTTTTGACGAACAGGTGGATATCCTAAATGCCCAGATGATTGAAATGGGCTCGATGATCGAAACTACGATCGAGGGCGCCTGCGAGGCGCTTCAAACCGGTGACCTGCCCAAAGCGCGCTCCATTATTGAGGCGGATGCGGTGGTGGACCGCAAGGAGCGGGAAATTGAAAGCCTGTGCCTGAGGATGCTGCTTACGCGCCAGCCTGTGGCGCACGATCTGCGGGTGGTATCTTCGGCGCTGAAAATGATTACGGACATGGAGCGCATTGGCGATCACGCGGCGGATATCAGCGAAATTGTTACCTTTCTGGATTATGAGGCCGGGATGCAGCCGGAACACTTCGGGGCCATGTCGCGGGCGGCCATCGATATGGTGCACCGCGCGATTGACGCGTATGTGAAACAGGATGTTACCCTTGCCCGGGATGTTATCGCCAGCGACGACACGGTGGACGAGCTTTTTACCGATGTGAAGCGGGAATTGATCGAGTTGCTCGGCGCGGACGCGACCCGTGGCAGCGAGGCGCTGGACTTGCTGATGATTGCGAAATATTTTGAGCGCATTGGCGACCACGCGACCAATATCGCCGAATGGGTGGAGTACTCCGTGACCGGGTTATACAAGGGGGAAGTGCTGCAATGATCCACGTAGTGGAGGACGACGATGGCGTGCGCGATCTGGAGCTGTACGCGCTCCGGCAGGCAGGCTTTGAGGCGGAAGGCTTCAGTACAACCGCCGCCTTCCGCGCGGCTCTGGAAAAAAACACCCCGATGCTGGTGCTGTTGGATGTGATGCTTCCCGGCGAGGATGGCGTCAGCCTTTTACACAGCCTCAGACGCGATCCGCGCACCAAGCGCCTGCCGGTGATTCTGGTTACAGCCAAAGGCTCTGAGATGGATAAGGTGCGGGGCTTGGACGCGGGCGCGGACGATTATCTGTCCAAGCCTTTCGGCATCATGGAGCTGTTGGCGCGCGTGCGCGCGCTGCTTCGTCGCAGCGAGGAGGTCAAACCCGCGCCGGTGCTGAACATCGGCCCGCTGATGCTGGACCGCGAGCGGCATCTGGTAACCGCGGATGGGCAAAAGGTGGAGCTGACGCACATGGAATTTGAATTGCTCGCCTTTTTAATGGCGCACAACGGAAAGGCCGTCACGCGCGAAATCCTGCTGGACGACGTGTGGGGGCTGGGTTTTGCGGGGGATACCCGAACGGTGGATGTACACATCCGCTCATTGCGCCAAAAACTTGGCAAGCGCAGTGAAATGATCCTCACCGTGCGCGGCGTCGGCTACAAGCTGGAGGGTTAGCATGCAAAAAAAACTGTTTTGGAGCCTCGTCGGGTTTTCTCTTGCGATTGCCTTGTTCTTATGCGTATTATTGACCGGCGGGATGTACCTCTATTTTAACAATCAATTGCGTACTCAACTGGTCAAGGACGCGGACACGCTGACCTCCCTGCTGGACACCGAGGCGGACCCTGCCGCTTTTCTCCGGGGCGGGGTTTACATGGACCGGATTACGCTGGTGGATACCGACGGCACGGTGCTTTTTGACAGCCAGAGCGACGCTTCCAAGATGGAAAACCATCTGGACCGCGCGGAGATTGCCGACGCCCTGCAAAACGGGGTCGGTTGGGCCAGCCGCAACAGCGCCACCGTGGGGGATACCAGCGTGTATTATGCCCGCAGATTGCAGAACGGGCAGATATTAAGGATTGCGGGCACGCAAAAAAACGTGCTCTCCATGCTAACCGGCATGTTCGGGTGGTTTGCGCTGGGTATTTTTGTGTGCACCCTGCTGGCTTCCATTTTGGCTCGCCCGATTACCCGGTCGCTTGTGCAGCCGTTCAACCGGATCAATCTGGACGCGCCCCTGCAAAGCGATGTGTATGAGGAGCTTGCCCCGATGCTGCGGCGCATGGACGCGCAAAACAACCGGATTGCCACGCAGATGACCCGCATGCAGCGCCAGCAGCTTCAGCTGAACGCCATCCTCAGCGGCCTGCGCGAAGGGCTGGTTGTGATGGATGAAAGCCATCGGCTGTTGGCGATTAACCCTGCGGCTCGGCAAATTTTGGGCGCGGGCGACGGGGACCTGACTGGGAAAACCCTCCCCGAGATAAACCGGCACGAAACGCTGATGCGCCTGCTGAAGGACACGAGCGGCGTTGGCGAACTGGCGGCTACCGGCAGAATCTTCCGCGTTTCCGCAAGCGTTGCGGGCGAAGGGCTTGGGCTGGTGCTCCTGATGCAGGATGTGACGGAGGCGCGTATGGCGGAACAGAACCGTCAGCAGTTCAACGCCAATGTCAGCCATGAGCTGCGCACCCCGCTGACCACCATCAGCGGTTACGCGGAGTTACTGGAAACCGGTCTGGCCAAACCGGAGGATACTTCCGTGCTGGCAGGAAAAATCCATCAGGAAAGCAAACGCATGCTTAGCCTGATTGAGGATATCATCCGCCTATCCAAGCTGGACGAAGGCTCCGTGGGCGAAAAGCATCCGATCGATCTGCTGATGCTGGCACAATCCTGCGCCTCCAAACTCAAGGATTTTTCGGACAAGCAGGATGTGACCGTAACCGTGGAAGGCACGCCGGCTATTGTGCTGGGCGACCGGACGCTACTGGAAGAAATGCTGATGAACCTGATTGATAACGCTGTGAAGTACAACCATCCCAAAGGGCGCGTCAATATCGCCGTGGGCATGGATGAGCGCAAACCGCGTTTCACCATCACGGACACCGGCGTTGGGATTCCGACGGAGCACCAATCCCGCGTGTTTGAGCGTTTCTACCGTGTGGATAAGAGCCGCAGCAAGGAAACCGGCGGCACAGGGCTTGGTCTGTCCATCGTGAAGCACGGAGCGCAACTGCACAACGCGCAGATTCAGTTGTACAGCAAACCCAATCAGGGGACGACCATCACGCTGATTTTCCCCGAACAGAAGGAGAGCGCGCCGGCCTGACGATGGTTACCTACTGTTGGAGCCAATTTTCGGCGGGGGTTCAAACAGGCTGATACGGATAACAGGAAGGGACTGGCGCGGATTAACTGCGCCAGCCCCTGATTTTTTGAAGAACCCCGTCGGTGCGGAACCGGGTCAAGGGCTTTGCTTTTGACCCGGTTCCGCACCGACGGGGGAGTGTTTGTGCGCTCCGTTCAGCAATGCGTTTCCGCCGCTCGCCTCATAGCCCTGCGGGCTGTTCGCTCGCTCATTGGTTTCACGCTCTGGCGTTAGGCTTGGGGCTCCACCCAAACCCCGGCAGGAGCTTCGCCCCTGCACCCTGACAAGGGCTACGCCCTTGACCCATCTTCGCCGCGGCGAGGGAGTGTTTGTGCGCTCTGTTCAGCAATGCGTTTCCGCCGTTCGCCTCATAGCCCTGCGGGCTGTTCGCTCGCTCATTGGTTTCACGCTCTGGCGTTAGGCTTGGGGCTCCACCCAAACCCCGGCAGGAGCTTCGCCCCTGCACCCTGACAAGGGCTACGCCCTTGACCCATCTTCGCCGCGGCGAGAGGGGTCAGGCTTTACGGTATCCGGCGGGGTTTCCGCTTTGCCAGCGCCACGCGTCGCGGCACATTTCCTCCAGCGATTTCTCCGTTTTCCAGCCTAAAACCTCGCGGGCCTTGGTTACATCCGCATAACAGGTGGCGATGTCGCCGGCACGGCGCTCCACTACCTCATACGGAATATGAATCTGATTTACTTTTTCAAAGGTTTTTACCAAATCAAGCACGCTGTAGCCGATCCCGGTGCCAAGGTTGAATACCTCGCAACCTTTGTGCCCCATCAGATACTGACAGGCGGCCACATGTCCCTTTGCCAGGTCCACCACGTGGATATAATCCCGCACGCCGGTGCCGTCGGGCGTAGGATAGTCGTTGCCGAAAACGCGCAGCTGTTTCAGCTTGCCGGAGGCTACCTGCGTAATATAAGGCATCAGGTTATTGGGAACGCCAACCGGGTCCTCGCCGATCAAACCGCTCTGATGCGCCCCGATGGGGTTAAAATAGCGCAGAAGCGCGATGGCCCAGTCGGGGTAAGACTTTGCAACGTCCGTGAGGATTTGCTCAATCATGTACTTGGTCCAACCATAGGGATTGGTACAGCCGGTCGGCATGGATTCCGTCAGCGGCATGGTTTGCGTTGTGCCGTAAACCGTGGCGGAGGAGCTGAACACAATGCGTTTCACATCGTGCCGGCGCATGGTTTCGCACAGGGTCAGGGTGCTATCCAGATTGTTGCGGTAGTATTCCAGCGGTTTCTGGACGCTTTCGCCAACGGCTTTGTAACCCGCGAAATGGATCACCGCATCGATCTGGTGGTTGCGAAACACCGCGTCCAACGCGTCGCCGTCGCAAACGTCCACCGGATAGTACCGCACGGGCTTGCCGGTAATGGTGGACAGCCGTTCGATCACTTCGGTGGAGCTGTTGTAAAAGTTATCGGCGATGATGGCTTCAAAGCCCGCGTTGGTCAGTTCCACATAGGTATGCGAGCCGATGAAGCCCGCGCCGCCAGTCAGTAATATGGCCATTCTGTTGCCTCCCAATCGGTTGAATTGACGCTGCCACAGCAGAAAACAAGAGCAATGGCGGTCATGCGCCGCCTCATAAAGCGGACTGCATTCCGCCCGACATGCCCTTAGGTTTTTTCAGCTAAAACAGCTTTTCAGGGTAGATGCCTTCCGTGTGCATCTTTTGGAGCTGCGCCTGCACAAAAGGCTTATCCTCCTTATAGGTGACCCCAAACCAGACCGCGTCGGTCGGGAGCACGTCCACGGACAGGTGATCTTCGCGCATCATCTGATCGATCAGCACGGGCAGCACATACTCCGCTTTGAGGTCTTCCGGTTTCAGCGCTTTGAGGAAGGTTTCAAAGCGTTTCTGGGCAATTTCGAAAATCCACGGGGTAAAGCCGAACAGGTTCATGCTCACAAGGCTGTCCGGGTCCAGCACCACGCCGGCGGGGTCCAAATTGGTGTCGCGGATGGTGCCGTCCGGGAAGGGCTGAATTTTATAGGTTTCCGTAACGCCCGTGAGGGTGCCTTCCGGTGTGGTGTGGCAAACGCCGCGCGTTACGTGGCCGTTATCGCTCACTGTGTTTTTTAAGTAGTAGCCAACCATGCAGCCCTCATGCTCCGGCCGGAGGGTGGCGATCCGGTCCCCTACCAGTTGGTAGGGGGTACGGCCGTAATAATCGTCCGCGTTGATAACGGCAAACGGCTCATGGATGACATCCTTGGCGCATAGAATGGCGTGCACGGTGCCGAAGGGCTTCACGCGTTCAGCCGGCATCTGGTAAAAAGCGGGGAGCGAATCAAACTCCTGATACACATACTCCACCTTGACCGTTTTGCTGAGCTGATCGCCAACCATGTCGCGAATGCGCTGCTCAAAATCGCGCTTGATGATAAACACAACCTTGTTGAAACCGGCCTGGAGCGCGTCATAAATCGAGTACTCCAAAAGGATTTCGCCGTGCGGGCCCATCCCGTCGATCTGCTTATTGCCACCGTAGCGGGAACCCATGCCAGCCGCCATAATCAAGAGCGTTTTGTCCATGTGGGGTCATCCTCCTCAAGAAGATTGTTAAAGCGCAGCCTGTGCGCCGGATATCATACAGTCCGCGCCGCCGTTGTCCACATCCGCTTCGGGGTCAAGCGGATTGCTGCTTCGGGCCGGTTGGATAGAGCTTGAATCGTTGCTGTGGAACGGGAAAGCTGGGTCAACGCCTTCTGCCTCGCCGGGGGCAAGGGTAAAAGCCGATTTGTTTTCCTCCCCCGCAGGGTCTGCGCCGTTCGAGGCTTCCATATGGGCAGAGGGGGGAGGGTTATCGGGGTTGGCGGCCTCATGCGTGCTTTTTATTGCGGGAGCCTCCGTTTGGCCATCCGCCCCGGAAGCGCTGCGATCAGCCGACCCATCCATTCTTGCCGAAGCACGATCCCGAACCGGCTCGCTTTTTCTACTTGGTGTTCCGAAGGCTTCGTTTGCCTCCAGAAGTGTTTCCCGGGCTATGTTCTCATGCACAAAGGCAATGCCCGCGGCTACCGGCATTGGGGCATCCGGCGGCGTCGCGTAGGGAACGGCGCTCGGTTTGAGCGTGTCGGCGGCGGGGGCGGCAGACTCCGCCGCCACAGGCGCCGCAAGAGCCGCGGAACGCATTTGAGGGCAACGCGCCTGCTTGCGGGCATGGAAACCTTCCGTGCTGTCGCGGCGGAAAAAAATGGTCGCGGTGCGAAGGATGAGTTTCGCATCCTGCATCAGAGAGAAATTTTCGATATACAATAGGTCGAGAATGACCTTATCCTTGGGCGCGGTGTTATACTTGCCGTCAATCTGTGCCATGCCTGTCAGGCCGGCTTTCATCTGCTTGCGATATTCAAACTCCGGCACTTCCTGCGTGTAGCGGTCCACATTTTCCAGCATTTCCGGGCGAGGCCCCACGATGCTCATATCCCCCGCCAGCACGTTAAAAAGCTGGGGCAATTCGTCGATCCGGTATTTCCGCAACACCCTGCCCACGCGGGTGATTCGCTCGTCGTTTTCACAGGCGGAGGAACCGGCCGTGTCGCAGGCGTTGCGGTACATGGTTCGGAATTTGATGATGTTGAAAACGCGGCCCCCGATGGTCGCACGCTTTTGTCGGAAAAAGATCGGACCGTTGTGGGAAAGGAAAATCAGGAGTGCCGCCAGCAGCATCAGGGGGCTGGTGACAATCAGCCCCAGAACGCTGATCACAATATCAGACGCGCGTTTGATAAAGCGCTGCACCAGCGAAGGTTCCACCCTGTGGATGTAGAGAAAAAGCGTATCGTCAATCACGCTCTGCTCGGAGGTGGAGGTGATGACATCCTCCAGCTCCGCCAGCAGGTACATGGTTTTGCCATACTTATAGCAAAAGGATTTCAGCTCGGCTTCTTCGGTGTCCGGGATGCCGGCGAGAAAAACAACGTCGTGGTTCAGAATGGTCTGGTGAACATCCGCGCATTCGTAATGCAGCACATCGCACAGCTTATACTTTTGGCGAAAGGTGGCGATTTTTTCGGCGATGTGCTGGGCCTGCTCCTGCGAGGAAGTAACGATGCAGCACTTCTGCGGTGGGTTGATTTTAAAATAGAAGTGGTAGCCCAGCCACACAAACAGGTAGATCAGCCCTACCTGAAGCACGATGGCGGAACAAAACAGCCAAAAATCCTCGCCGAACAGGATCAGCTGGTGGTTTTTGGCCGGGTTCACGTTCATGATTTCCAATTGCAGGTAGGTGAACACATCCGCGAACAAAACGGCAATCAGCACGGAGGAAAACACGGACCGCGCTTTTTTGATGCCCAACTGATACCCGCCGTACACGTAGGTTAAAATAACAAGCACGATGGCAAAAGTCGCCATCGTCGTCGCCGCGGTACGGCTCAGGTTGATGATCTGCGGGTTGGTTACGGACAGCGGTAAAAAAAACGATAAAAAAAGCGTTACATACAGCAAACACTGGAAAACGGTCTTGACCACCTGCGACAGAATATACCGCCTGCTCATGCCTGCCTCCATTGTGGTTGCGCGCGCCCGTGCCCGGCGGAGCCAAGCGAGGTTTGCGCCCAACCTACAAGCATCAATCTTCCAAGATTTCAAACAAGGTTAGAATATCACGCGCGGTTGCGCGTGTCAAGCTTTGGCGGCGCGCCAGACGCGGCCTAATGTAGGTGCGGCGCGGATTGGCGCGCGTTGCGTGCTGTGGTACAATGGGTTTAAAAATCAAATCAAGGAGGAACCCGGTATGAAAGTATTGGTCAGCGCCTGCCTGCTGGGCATGGCTTGCCGCTATGACGGCCGTTCCAAGCAAAACGAGGAGGTAATCGGGTTACAAAAAAAGCATACCCTGATCCCCTTCTGCCCGGAAATCTACGGCGGCCTTCCCACCCCCCGGGAACCGTCGGAAATCCGCGAGGGCCGCGTTTATGCGAAATCCGGGACGGATGTAACCCCGCAGTTTGAAAAAGGGGCCGCGGAGGCGCTTCGCCTGTGCCGCACCCTTGGCTGCGAGTGCGCGTTGTTGCAGGATAAAAGCCCTTCCTGCGGCTGCGGATGGGTTCATGACGGCAATTTTGCCGATGGACTGGTGGAAGGGGACGGCCTGACAACCAAACGCCTGAAAATGAACGGCGTGAGGGTGGTGCCCGCCTCTCGCGCCGGGGAGATTGCAGACCGGGCGGAATGCCCCTGCACGACAAAATGCCACCGGCACGGCGATTGCGACGCGAGCCGCGCACACCATGCGGGGCGAAGGAAGCCTCCCTTTTGCGATAGGGGATAGGCAAGGGTTCCGCCCTTGCTGCGGCGGGAACATCGTTTATGGCGGAGCCACAGGCGGGGGACGAGGCGGGCGGAAACGCGCGATGTTGCGCTGCTGAAACCTACCTGAGCGCCGCTCAGCCCGCGCGCGCGGCGTGGACCAGAGAGTGCGGATTGGCAAATTCTTGGTGCAGATGATATGCAAACCCCGACCGTCTATGGTATAATCATTAGGTTCGGTAAAGGGATGCCGATGGAACGCACACTAAGGAGGGCTTTTCTTTGGACGACCCGATAGGCGGTCAATTGCTCATTCAGTTTATTCTCATTCTGGTCAACGCGTTTTTCGCCGCGACAGAAATCGCCGTGATTTCCCTGAACGACAACAAAGTACGCAAGCAGGCGGATGAGGGCGATAAAAAGGCGGCCGTGATGCTCAAGCTCGCGGAATCCCCGAACGACTTTTTATCCACCATTCAGGTTTGCATCACCCTGAGCGGGTTTCTGGCCAGCGCCTTCGCGGCGGATCATTTTGCGACGCGCCTGTCGCAGGCCCTGCAAAACGCCGGCTTTACCGCGCTCAGCCCAGAATCCCTCAATACCGTATGCCTGATTTTGATTACGCTGATCCTGAGCTATTTTACGCTGGTTTTAGGCGAGCTGACCCCCAAGCGCATCGCCATGCAAAACCCCGAGAAGGTCGCGCGCATCACCAGCGGCGTCATCTGCGCGGTGCAGAGAATTTTTCGGCCGATCGTGTGGCTGCTATCCAAAAGCACCAATGCGATGCTGCGCCTTTTCCGTATCAACCCCAACGCTGCCAACGATCAGGTAACCGAGGAAGAAATCCGCATGATGGTGGATATCGGCGGGGAAAACGGCACCATCCAGCAGGACGAGCGCACCATGATCGAAAACATCTTCGAGTTTAACAACACCACGGCGGAATCGGTTATGATCCACCGGATGGATGTGGTGACCATCCAACTGGACGACAGCTATGAAGATATTATCCAAACCATACAGGAGTCCGGCCTGAGCCGCTTCCCGGTTTATGACGAGGATATTGACGACATCGTGGGCGTGCTGAATACCCGCGATTTTCTGCTGAACGCGCAGAGCAATTCGCCCAAAACCCTCAGGGAGCTGCTGCGTCCCGCTTACCTGGTGCCGGAAACTGTGCAGGCGGACGCGCTATTTCGGGATATGCAAAAGCGGAAGATGCACATGGCCATCGTTGTGGACGAATACGGCGGCATGAGCGGCATCGTGACCATGGAGGACCTGCTGGAAGAAATCGTGGGCAATATTTACGATGAGTTTGACCCCGCGGAGGAAAGCGAAATTGTCCAGCTGGAAGAAAACCTGTGGCGCTGCTCCGGCACCGTTGATCTGGAAACCCTGGCGGATACCCTGCATGTGGATTTGCCGCTGGACGAGGAATTTGACACGCTGGGCGGTATGATTTTCAGTTGCTTTACGGCGATCCCTGACGACGGCGCAAAGCCGGTTGTGGATGTGAACGGCCTGCACATCGAAGTGGAAAAACTGAGCGAGCACCGTGTGGAAACCGCGCTGGTGAGTAAAATATTGCAGGCGACGGAAGCCGAACCCACAGCGGAGGCGCACTGAAGGGATTTTGGGAAACCATGACGCACCTGATCTGGGATTTTGACGGGACGCTCTACGACACCTATCCGCAGATGACGCACGCCATGCAGGCAACGTTGCGCGGCTTTGGGCGGGAGATTGACGGCGCGGAAGCCCGCGCCTTGATGAAGAAAACCGTGTTCTACGCTTTCGGCGTTTATGCGGAACGCTTCGGACTGGATCGGCTCGCGTTGCAGAAGGCCTTTTTTGAGGAGCATTCGCGCGTGAGCCGCTTTATTCCGATGGCCGGCATGGCGGAGTGCCTGCGCGCCACCTTGGCGTTGGGTTGTCGCCACTACCTGTTCACCCACCGTGACAACGGCGCGATTCGCCAGTTAACCGCCGATGGGCTGAGCGATTGCTTCACCGACACCGTTACCCGGGAAGATGGCTTTGCCGACAAGCCCGCGCCGGACGCGATTTTGCATCTGATTCAAAAACACGGCATGGTTCCGGCGCAAACCTTCATGATTGGAGATCGGGAAATCGACGTGCTATCCGGGCACGCGGCGGGTACGAACGGCATACTGTTTGATCCGGATGGGTATGAACCTGCGGTAACGGCTGAGTACCGTGTGCGCTCCATGGCGGAGATTACCGCGATTGTCCGTGCCCTGCATGCCCGCGAAGGTTGAACCAGAAGCTCAGGTTGTTGTAGGGGTATGGGTTGGATACGCCTTGGGGGACGGCGCAGGCGCAATGAAGGATGGAATGAATTAAAACGCGAAGGCGTGGGGGGTACCCCAGCCTTCGCGTTTGTTGATCTTGGAACGCTTGACCCGGATTCGCTGAGACGAAGAATGGGTTTGTGCCTTTCTTCTGCATAGTGCTTTTGCCGCTCGCCTCATAGCCCTGCGGGCTGTTCGCTCGCTGGTTGGGATTGCGCTGCGGCAGGAGGTTTGGGGCTCCGCCCCATGCCCCGGCAGGGATTTCATCCCTGCACCCTGACAAGGGTTTCGCCCTTGACCCGGCTTCGCTGCGGCGAGGGGTGAGCTGTGTGCCCTGTTCCACATTGCGCTTTTGCCGCTCGCCTCATAGCCCTGCGGGCTGTTCGCTCGCTGGTTGGGATTGCGCTGCGGCAGGAGGTTTGGGGCTCCGCCCCATGCCCCGGCAGGGATTTCATCCCTGCACCCTGACAAGGGTTTCGCCCTTGACCCGGCTTCGCTGCGGCGAGGGATTGGTCGCCAGCATTGGTTTTATTTTGCCAGCTTGGCTAAAAATCGCCCCACTTCTTCCCATGCGCTGGCGCTTTCCGGCAACAAATCCATCGCGCCCTGAAACACATGGAACATGCCCTTGTATACCGTTAAGGTACAGTCTACCCCATAATCGCGCGCATTTTCATAAACCATTTCACTGTCGCTCAGGAGCACTTCGATGCTCCCGGCCTGTAACAGCATGGGCGGAAAATCGTGATAATCGCCAAACGAGGGCGATAGATACGGGTCGGTTGCGTCCAACCCGGCGGTATAGTCGCTGTCCACGCCTACAGGCTGGCCGTGAAAATCTGCCGCGGCAATCCCAAACGACGGGTCTACCGTCGCGTTATACACGTGGGAGGCCCCGGAATTGCTCAGGTCCGCCCAAGGCGACATGCACACAAAGCCCGCGGGCAGCGCCTCGCCCGCGTCCCTGAGCCGAAGCCCCAGCGATAGCGCAAGGTTGCCGCCCGCGCTATCCCCGGCTACCACAATCCGATCCGCCGGGTAGCTGAGCGAATCCCTCAGGTAAAGCCAGGCGTCCATCGCGTCCGTTTGCTGGGCGGGATAGGCATATTGGGGCGCGAGCCGGTAATCCAGCGTCGCAACCAGACAGTTATCATACAGCTGACTGTACCGCACGGCGAATTTCCGGTACAGATCATTTAACCCCGCAATAAACGCGCCGCCGTGAAGTTGAAGCAGCGCGTGCACGCTGTTGCCATCCGTCGGGTACAGCAGCTCCAGTTTGGCATGGGAGAGGTTGACCACCTTGCAGGCGTAACCGTCCGGCGGCGTCCAATCGCTGTCCATCAAAATGGATTTTCCAAAATCCTGCTCATTTTTGGGCAGGCTGGTAAACGTGCGCACAATGCCGCTGCCAATCTGGGACGGCAGCGACACTTCCCAATCGGGCCGCGCGATATACATGCCCACAAACACAACCAGATAGGCGCTTATGGAAAACACCAGAATCCGCCACCCGTGCCAGAAAGGCCTTCCGTGCATCCAAAAAAGCATCCAGAACGAAAGCGCCGCCATCGCCCAGCCAAACCATCGTGCCCGCAGTACGGCCAAACAGAAAAACACAGGCAGATAAACCAGCAGCATCAGAAAAATGAACAGAAAATGAGGCCGCCTTTCTAGATGCTTTTGCATGGCGTTTCTCCTTTACAGATCGGGCAGGAAGCGAATCAGCGACTGATGTTCGCGGAGCCAGTCCCGCTTTGTTCGATAATCCGGCAGGCAATGCTCCACTTTAGCCCAGAAAGCGGGCGAATGGTTGGGATGCGCGATGTGGCACAGTTCGTGGATAATCACATATTCCAGCACATCGGGCGGGCAAAGGATTAGCGCATGGTTGAGGCTCAGAGTGCCGCGCGTGCTCATGCTACCCCAGCGCCCATGCGCGCGGGACAGGCGGAGGGTTTTGGGGTGCAGCCCAAGGCTTGCGGACAGGCGGCGAATCTGCGCCTCAAACTCCGCCCTTGCCTGCGTATCCAGCCACCGAAGCACGGGCGTCAGTCCCGTTTCATCCTCAGGCACCAGCAGACGATCGCCCAAGCGCGCGACCCGCGCGACTGGCGCATAATGAAGCGTAAGCGTTTCCCCAAGGCAAGGGAGCATCGCGCCCTCACGCATTTCAAGCGGTTGTTCGGGTTTTGGCAGGCTCGCCATTCGGGCCTGTGTGTTTTCAATCCAGCTCTTTTTCTGGGTAATGAAGCTTTCAATTTGCGCAAGCGGCATATGCAGCGGCGCCCTTGCCGTCAGCCGACCGTTCCGGTCCACGGTGAGCGCCAGCGTTTTGCGGTTTGTGCGCAACAGATCGTAACGCATGGTCGCCTCCGATTAATCGTAATTGATGCCGGGATACAGGCAGGCCGTGCGTACAAAGGTGGCCTTGCAGCTTTGGGCGAGGCGGCATTGGGGTATGTTGCGGCGGATTACGTCGGCTTCAAAATTGACCACGCCGCGCTCCTTGAGCATATTCATGCCTGCGGCGATCAGGGTTTTCCCAAGCCCCAGCCTGCGGTAATTGCGCATCACATACAGGCCGATCAGCTGCGCCGTATCCCCCGCGCCGGTAAAGGCGGCTTCTCCGACAATCTCAGGCCCGCGGGAAATGTAGAGCGCCGTAAAGTGCGGCATGCTCATATAGCGTTGGAGCATGGGCTGCTGAAGCACATCCAGGCGGTAGGTGTTCATGCGCATCAAAAAGGCGGTCTGTTCGAGGGGCTGCTGCAGGGGCACCTGCCCCATTTCATACCCCATCGGGGCGCTCGGCTTCGCGTTTGGCATGGCAAGCCGAACCACATCCAGCGCGTCGTCCGCCAGAAAGCCGCTCTCCTGATAAAAGGACAGCATGGCCGCGTCCTGCATGCCAACCTGCGCAAAAACACGCGCTTTCAGGTTGGGCGTTTGCTGGCGCATCTGCACCGCGCGCGCCAAAAGAGCGCCAAGTAGCATATCCAGCCCCGGGCCTTTGGAAAACACACTCAGGTACATGTTGATGGGCCGCTCGGGAAAAAGGTAGGGATGATACGTTTGCACCAGATAGCCTTCCGCGACGGTCACGTTTGCGCTGTCCGCAACCCAAAAAACATTTTCCGGGGGAAGGCCGTTATTCGTTTGCGCTGGGTGGAAAACCTGCATAAGGGCGCTCGTCCTTTCCGAGAACAGTGTAAAATGGCACTGTTACCCATGGGTAAGCGATAAGGATACCGATTTATTGTACTATGATTCGCCCGCCGTTGCAACCACAAGCAAACCGTTGTTACAGGAGCTTTTGCCTTATAAGCGCGTACACCGCGCCGCGCGGGGAAATCCGTTTTGAACCGGAGGCCGCGTCGTTCAGGGCAAAACGGAGCGGAACAATGCCAAACGGGAAGCAACCGCGTTTCCCAAACGTTATGTAAAGGATGAAACAACTGCGCGGCAAAACGCGGCCCCACCATCCGGCGCGGCGAAAGGCCCCGCGGCGTTACGCACAGGCAAGGGAAACGCTCCCGCGGGGTTCTGGGGCAAAGTGATCACGTGCCGGGAGGCCTCGACCGCAGGCGACTGTCCGTAACCGTCATGAACGCTTCCAAGGGCAAAACTTCGCGGAATCAGGATGTCAATCGCTTCGCCGGCGATCTGTCCGGCAAGGGATTTCCGTTCAACATGAAAACCGGCTACGAAATGTTTCATCAGCCGCATGCCACAGGAGCGGCGTAAAGCCAAAACCCGGAGAATGTGCTATAATATCCATGTTGCGTATGGCGCAACAGGAAGGCGGTATCGTGTATGAATCGTAAAATAATCGCGCTGGTCGCGCTGTGCCTGATGCTCTTGCTTACCCTGGCAGGCTGCACCGCCGTCAACAGCAGCAACAGTTTCCAAAGCACCGATCAGGCGCTGACAACGCAACAGGGCGACGCGTCGCAGCAAACGGTCACCCAGTCGCAGGCGGCCGATTCGCAGCTGCCGGTTGCGCAGGAGCCTACCCCCACCCCCACGCAGGACCCGAACGCATCCGGTTTTAACGGCTGAAGCCATGCGATGGAGCGGATGGGGCAACCGGAACCAACCGCCCGCCGCGCCGGCAACCCCATTTTGGAGGAGGGACCCCCCAGATGAAAGCACTGATGCTGAACGGAAGCCCGCATGAGCACGGAACCACGCGCCGGGCGCTGGATGAAATGGCAAGCGCGCTGTTGGAAAACGGCGTGGAAACGGAAATCATGACCATCGGCCATAAGCCGATCCGCGGCTGTATTGCGTGCGGTCGGTGTGACGGACGCTGCCGCGCGTTTGACGATGATGTTAACCGCGCGCTGGAAAAGCTGGAATCGGCGGACGCGCTGGTGATCGCGTCCCCGGTGTATTTCGCATCCCCCAACGGTACGCTGATTGCTTTTCTGGACCGGATGTTCTCCGCCGGCAACGGCGCCGTGTTTGAAGGCAAACCGGCCGCCTGCGTAACGGTCGCGCGCCGCGCGGGCACAACCGCAAGCCTTGACGCGCTCTACAAATACCCCGCTATCAACGGCATGCCCATCGTAACCTCCTGCTATTGGCCCATGGCGCACGGCTCCAACGCCGGGCAGGCCGAAAAGGACGAGGAAGGCATGGAAGTGCTTCGCACGCTGGGGCGCAATATGGCATGGATGCTCCGTTGCATTGAGCAGGGCAAGCAGGCGGGGATTGTTTACCCTGCGGCGGAAACAGAGCACCACCGGACGGATTTTATTCGGTAAGTCAAAACGCGCGCCAGGGCGTTGGCAATATGGTACCGACTTAACAGGCCCGCTTTGGGCCGGTTAACCAGGCTTGCGCTGATGAGCGTGCGCTCTGACGGATCCCATCGCGGTGGCGGATGCGGCGCGCTGGGTTTCGAGCTGCCATCGCGCGTAGACGGGGCTGGATTGGGCTTGCGGCGCGCGCATGCGTTTCCGGTTTATGGGAAAACAGGAGGCCGCAGCCCATACGGACGGCGGCCTCGCGCTGTATTCCGGCATTCACCGGCCAAGGGGCGCACACGGTGTTGCCGCGCGCGGCCTCGCCGGGGCGTATAAAGGGGTGCGGCTCCGATCAGAAAAGCGCCGTAAGGTTCCGGGCGGCGGCGGCCAGCGCGTCCGGCGCGTCGGCCATCACCCCTACGCTTTGCAGCACAATGACCGCGATGCCCAGCAGGATAACGTACAGGGCGAACCAGTTGAGCGAAATTTTGGTAATTACCCGCAGCATAAAGCGGATGGCCAGATAACCGGATGCCGCGGCGACAATCACGCCAACGGCGACCGCGGGCAGATCGGCGCTTTGAAACACCATGCCGCCCTTCACCGCGTGGTAGCCTTCGCTTAAAAAGCTGGCAAGAATGGCGGGCAGGCTCATCATAAAGCTGAACTTCGCGGCGGTTTGCCGGTCCAGCCGGGAAGCGACGCCGCCAAACAGGGTAGAGCCGCTGCGGCTGACGCCGGGCAGCATCCCGACGGCCTGCAGGCAGCCCATCACCAGCGCGTGCCGTACGCCAACCGTGCTTGTTTCGCACTGCCTGCGTTGGTTTACCGTCGCCAGCCACTGTGCCAGCATCAGTAAAAGGCCGGTCAACAGGAAGCAGACGCCCAGCAGCAGATTATGCGTTTCCAGATAATCCAACTGGTCGCCGAATATCACTTTGGCAGCCAGCGCGGGCAGCGAAGCGACCACCAGCAACAGCAGCGTGCGGTTGCGGATCGGGTGCAGGATCATTTGCAGCCAATCCTTCCAGAATACCACCAGCACAGCCGTCAGCGAACCTACGTGCAGCAGGATGTTGAACAGCAGCTGGTTGTTCAGATTTACCTGAAACAGCGCCTGCAGCAGGTTGAGGTGGCCGCTGGAGGATACGGGTAAAAATTCGGTCAAACCCTGAATGAGGCCGAGCAGCGCGGCCAGAATCATGCTCATCAGTCATCGTTCCTTTCCAAATTGTGCAACGGTGTGAGTATACACTATTTCCATCCCGCTGTCACGAAGGATATCTTCGGCGCGCTCGCTTTTTCCCGGCGGGCGCAACCGTTTGGAGGCGAGGGAATCCGGATGAAGAATCAATGGAAAGCCGCGATCCTTTCAGCGCTTGTCGGGCTTGCCCTTCTTACGCACACAGCCGCGATGCCGGCGCAGGCGGAGGGCGCGGCGGCGCAAACGGAAGTCAAAGCGCTGTTCCTGAACGTTGGCAAGGCGGACGCGGCTCTGTTCTGCCTGGGTGAAAAGCGGTATTTAATCGATACGGGCACCAAGGAAAGCGCCGACGCGATGCTTCAGGCGCTCCGGTATTTTGAGGTGGACCGTCTGGACGGCGTACTGATTACCCACATTGACAGCGACCATGTCGGCGGGTTGAAAGCCCTGCTGAAAAGCGGAATTGTGGTGGATCGCCTGTACGCGGCAACCTTTCACAACGCAAAAAGCATAGCGCAGCACCCGGTTGCCAAACAGGCGGAAAAGTACGGCCTGCCCCTGACGTGGCTCAACAGCGGCGATCAGATAGAAATAGACGCCGCCGCGCGCTTTACCGTTCTCGGGCCTTTAACCCGGGACCCGAACGAGGAAAACAACAACTCCCTTGTGCTGTGGCTGGACACCTCCGAAGGCACCATGCTGCTGGCCGGCGATATGGAAGTGCCGGAGGAAACCGCCCTGCTGGCCGCGGGCCTGATTCGGCAAACGGATGTGCTCAAGGTTGGTAACCATGGGGACGGCGACGCAAGCGGAGAAGGGTTCATTTACACGGCCAAGCCGCAAATCGCGGTGATCTCCACCAGCACGCAGGAGAAGCCGAGCACGCCGGACCCTTCCGTAATGGGCAGGCTTTGGAACATTGGCGCGAAGGTGTTGGAAACACAGAAAGCCACCTGCTGCGTGGAGGTCACGCTCAAAGGCGGTCAGGCGACAGGCACGCTGGTCGATTATCCAACGCCGTAGCATCGCTTATCCCGGCAGAGGGATAGGAGCGAAAACCATCCGCAGGGTTTTCATGGCTCAAAACCGCCGCCACAGCGGAATGGGGTCAAAGAGTAAGCCCTTGTAGGGGGCTGGCACAAAGGCCCATTGCCCGCCGGAAGGCTTATGGAACGGCCCATCCAGCACAAGCGTAACGTGCGCCAAAGACGCGATGCCGCGAAACCATACGGGCGCGATCCGGTTTGCCAATGTCCAACGCCTTAGGGCCGTGAGGCTTGCCCAGAAGGTTACATTGAGTTTCTTTCACTGTGGAACCGTCCGAAGGGCCCTTTGCCGCGCCGTGCGCAGGTATATGGATCAACCAAACCGGGGAAGCCGCGTCAAAGCGCCGCCTCCCCGGTTTATGGTTTTCAGTTGTTCAAGCTTTACAAGCCTCAGGCATCCATGCGGTTGGCCACAATGCCCAGCAGGCCCGGGCCGGTATGGATGGCGAGCACGGGGCTTACGGGGCAGATGAAGCTGGAAGCGACGTTCAACGTCTGTTTCAGTTTTTCCATCAGGGCTTGCGCATCCTCCAAGGCTTGCCCATGCACAACGGTCAGGTTCACTTTCGCGTGGCCGAAGCGATGCACGGCCTCCTGAAACATCGTTTCCACCGCGCCCTTGTAGCCGCGCGCCTTGGCAAGCGTCTGGTACACGCCGTCGTCGTTGATGTAGATGATGGGCTTAATCTGCAACAGACTGCCCACGACGCCCTCCACCAGCCCGATGCGGCCGCCTTTGCGCAGGTATTCCAGCGTGCGGATCACAAACATGCCCAACTGGGATTTGCGCATGGTCAGCGCTTTTTGCACCGCCGTATCCGGATCATCCCCCGCTTCCAGCGATTCGGCCACGCCCAGCACCAAAAGCCCGAGGCCGGTTGAAAGCGTTTTGGAATCCACAATGCGGATGTTCATTTGATCGGCATAATCCTGCGTAATCATGCGCACCATGTTGAACGTGCCGCTTAACCCGGATGAAATACTCACATGCACCACGTCGGTTACGCCATCCTGCAATAGCTGATCGTATAAATTGCTGACGTCTTCCGGCAGCGGCAGGCTGGTTTTGGGCAATTCGGTTTTCATCAGCTCGTACAGTTCATCCTGCCCAAGCTCCACCCGGTCGCGGTATTCAGCCTTCTGACAGATGATTCGCAGGGAAATCATATGGATATGATGCTCCTGTAACTGCTCGTCGCTTAAATCGCAGGAAGAATCGGTTACGATCGCCGTTTTTTTCTCCTTTGACATCCAGTTGTCCTCCTTACAGGGTTCGAGGAATATCAACATACCCTCTTCCTTTCTATTATAACACGCCGGGGCAACGCGTCAACGCCGCGGCGGTTATTTGCCGCATTTTCATTGTTTGTTCACGAAAACCGTAACAGGCGTTAAACTTGCCGCCCTTGGTTGACAAAGGGGAACGGTTGATTTACTATAAAGCTTGGTTTTCTATGGAAAAATCACGGAAAACATATATCGGAGGCGAAGCGTTGGATGATCTTCACCGCGACGAAACGGGAACAGAGCCGCGCTGGGCGCAGGCTTTCCATAAATCGGAACATGCTTTGGGCGTTGGCTTTGGCGGTGTTGCTGGCCGTCGGTTTTTTAGGCGCGGCTACCGCTTTGGAGAACACGACCCTGACGGTGGATTTGAAGGGCGTAACGCCGAGCAACGCGGATACGTGGCTTTCGCTTTCGCTGTCCGGCCGGTTTGACGTATCGGTGGGCGGGCAGGTGATCGGCCGCGTTACGGCAAACCCGACCGCGGAGCAGCTTGCGGCGGGGGAAACGGACACCCTGACCGTTCCGGACGGCGGCGAGGTTACGCTGACCCCGGTGGCGGAGGATTTTGCGGACGGCTTTGTGTGCGAAGGCACGATTCCCCTGAGCCTGACGCAGGGGCAGGCGAACTGCAAAACGGTGTTCGCCTATGCCAAGCGCGGGCTGTTCACCCTTGCGGACGTATCTGCCAAGGACGGCGCGCCGCTGGGCGCTGCCGAGTTTGTGGTGATGGACGCGCAGGGCGTGATGCAGTGGAGCTTCACGACCGATGAAAACGGAACCTATACGGCGGCAAGCGCGCTGCCCAACGGAGAGTATCAGCTGGTGCAGATGCGCGCGCCCGAGGGCACGATGCTTCTGGATCAGCCAACGGCATTCACCGTTGACACCTATTTTGGCACAGCCGACAGCATCACCGCGCTGACGGTGCAAAACCAACCTGCGCCGGTTGAAAACGCCGTGACGGGCAGCCTCGCGGTTTCGGCGGGCAACTGGACCACAGCGGACGGTGCTTCAACCGCAACCCTTCAGGTGGATGGGCTTTGCGCCGGAGAGAATACCGCGCCGCTTTCAAATTATACGGTTACCCTGAATCCCGCCAAGCTGCTTGGCGCGGACGGCACGGAACTGGCCGCCGACGGGGCGCTTTCGGTGGATACAGTGACCGTTACCCCCGCGCAGGGAAGCTGCAGCGTGCAACCCTTGGACAATCATAGCCAGCCGACCGGCGAGGCGATCCAGTGCCAGACGGGCGATACCGTGACGCTGGAAAGCGCCGCCGGCGTTGTAATTACCTACCTGAACAGCGACGGTGGCAGTCTTTTGCCCGCCGGGTTCACGGCCGGCACAGTGCAGGCCGGTATGCGGTATCTCCCGGCCGTCCTTTCCGGCGCCGCCTCAGCCGCGGCCACCGCGAGTGTGGAAGTCGGCGTTAACTACCAGTACCAGTACGCAGGTACCGACGGCATCAGCATGGTAACGGCGGATTCGGCCATTGAACCCCAGACATTGGCATTTGAATTTCCGGACGGCCGCATGGAATTGTCGGCTACCGCCACGGCGGGAACGCTAGCGGATGGCACGCCGGTGATCACGCTCACGGCTGACGGGCAGACGTGGACGGGCGATGCTCTGACCCTGGCGGCAGAGCTGCCGGAAGGCGCGCGCGCGCTGGAAAGCGCCATGCCGGAAGGCTTGCGCGTGCTGCGCACCGCGCTCACGGATTGGGTTGTATTTGATTCCACACAGTGGACGTCCGGCGCGGTTCAAATCCCTGTAGCGGCCGGAACCGTTGGCGCGCTTACCGTGTGGGCGCTGGACCCGAGCACGTTGCCCGCGACGGCGGACGCGCCGGAGGGTTTTGCGCTTAAAGCGGTTGCCCATGAACCCAAACCGCTGCTGGACGCGCTGCTCAACGTTACAAACGGCCAATACGCCCGCATGGACGTTACCCTGCCTGCCCCAATCGCAACCGGCAAAGACCCCGCCACATTGATCTTGCTGCTTTCCGGCTCCATTGGCGAGCAGGCCGACCAGCCCTCGGCCTCGGTGGCCAATTTAGGGGTCACGCTGACCGGTGCGAGCGGCAATACCGTATACGGCGCGCTGACCGACGGCAACGGATCGTTTGCCATCAGCGGCGACGCGGCCGAAACCGTCGGGACGCTCCGCGCGGCGCTCCCGGACAACACCATGAGCCTTGACACGCGCGAAACAGGCGTTTACACCAAAGAGAACATCACGTTGCCGCAAGATGGCTACGCCATTGCCTTTGTGCAAAAAAGCGGCGTGAGCGGGCGGATTGAAACGGCGGAGGGCAAGGCGGTCGCGGGCGTGAGCCTGTCGCTGACGCAAAACGGTCAATCGCTTCAAACCGCGCAAACGGACGCAAGCGGATCGTTTGCCTTTGCTGCGTTGGAAGCGGGCGATTATAGCCTGCGGCTAACCATCCCTACGGACAGCGGCGCGACCCTGCCCGCGCAGGATGGGGTGACCGCGCAGGCAGACGGCTCGTATGTCATCGACAGCCTGAACCTGGCCTACGGTGAAAACCGCGCCCTTGCGATCACGGCTACCCTGCTGTGCGCGGCGCGCGGCATTGTAACGGAAGGCGACTCGGCGGTTTCCGGCCTTACGGTTACGCTGAGCGACGCATTCGGCGCTACCCAAACCGCGCAGACAGACGCATCCGGCGCATACGCCTTTGAGAAACTACCCGCCGGCACCTATCAGCTGGCGCTGCAACTGCCGGCGAACAAAGCGGTCGTTGCCAACGGGCAGGCGGTTCAGGGGGTTGGGAACTATACGGAAACCCTTGCCCTTGGCGAGGGCGAAGCCCGCAACGAGAAGCTTGCCATTGAAGCGACCGCATCCATCACAGGGCAGATTGAAGCGCTGGGGGAAGGCCGCGATATTTCCGCCGCGTCGGTCAGCGCGCAACTGTCCGCCAAAACGGCTCAGGACGGAAGCTTTGCGTTTAACGGCCTGATCGGCGGCGACTATACGGTGTATGCGCCGCTGCCCGAGGGTAAAACCCTGCTGGAAACATCCGAGTGGAAGGTGAGCGAGCGGGGCGATATGATCTGGATTACCGTGAGCGTACCGGCCGGCGAAAACGTCGCCCTGCCTGCGGTGGAATTTGTGGCGATGACGGGAATCGAAGGCGTCGCCTATATGGACACGAACGGAGATCTGGGCTATGCGGATGGCGAACAGCTGATGAGCGGCGTCACCGTGGCCCTGCAACAAAAAGACGGCGACAGCTGGGCCGATGTGACCAACCAGACCACCGATGCCTATGGACACTACGCCTTCCAAAACCTGAAGGCGGGCGTGTACCGGGTTGTGTCGCAGGGGAGCGACGGCGTGAACGTCGCCGCGGTCGGCAATCAGGCGCTCCCGGTTGGCGATGGCACGCTGGGGGTGAAAGCCAGCGGGGACCTGACCCTTGCCAACGGAGATATGCTCAACGGCCAAAGCGACATCGCGCTGAGCCAACCCGCCTCCGTGAAGGTTGCCGCGTTCTTTGACAGCAATGAGGACGGCGGCAGAGGCGTTTATGAGCGCTCCGTATCCGGCGTTCAGGTGGAAGCCGTGCCGGCCGCAAACGCGGAAGGCGACGCTTCGGCCAGCGCGGTAACCGATCAGAACGGCGAGGCCACGCTTACAGATTTGGCGCCCGGCAGCTATGTGCTGCGCTTTACCCTGCCGGATGGGTATCTGGTTACGGTTAACAGCGGGGAGTGGAGCACGCAAAGCAGCTGTGTGGGCGGTGGGAACGGCTTGGTCGCGGTTTCCGACCCGCTGACGCTCAGCGCGGGCGAAACCGCCGAGGCCGGCGTGGGCGCGATCCCGGTCGGCTCGTTCTCGGGCACCGTGTGGAGCGACCTGAACAACAACGGCGTGATGGACGACGGCGAACCGGGCGTGCCGAATGTGAAGCTGACCCTGACAGGGGCTAAAACCGGCGCGAGCTATGAGCTGACTACCGACGATACGGGCGCATACCGTTTTGCGCTCTTGCGTAACGATACGTATAACTTTACGGCGGAGATCCCCGATACCATGCTGTTTGCCCGCTACACGCAAACGGGCGGCGATTCGCGTTCCGTGTTCACCGCGGAGGGCACAAGCGCGACGCGGCAGTTCATTGTGACCGACGCGCAGGATGTGACCAACAAAAACGTAGGCGTTGTGGAAAAAGCGGCGCTCTCCGGCATCGCGTTTTTGGATAGCAACTACAACGGTCTGTATGACGAGGGCGAGCCGCCGTACGCCGGGGTTACGCTGGAAGTGGTCAAAAATTCCAACGACCGTTCCATGGGTAAGGTGGTCACAGGAGAGGATGGCTCCTACACCTTTGATTCGCTGCGCGGGGGCGATTACCGACTGCGCGCCATCCTGCCCAACGACGGCAGCATCTTTACGGTTGTGCCCGCTGAGCAAGACGGGGGGCTGGCGAACCTTTTCGAGGCGCGCGAGGGCCGTAGGGAAAACACCATACCTTCCGTGACCGTAGAAAACGGAAAAACAACTCAAACCTGCGTGGGCGTGGCGATGGGCGGAACCATCTCCGGCACGGTGTTCCTGGACGCCAAGTACGACGGATCGCGCAATGATTCGGATAAAAAAGCGTCCGGGGTGAAAATTCAGCTTGTGGCCTCCGACGGCACGCTGGCCGCGACCGCGACCACCAACGCGAACGGCAATTACACGCTGGAAGGCATCATGCCCGGCGAATATACCGTGCGCGTGCAACGCAAGGAAAATTACGCCTTCACGCGCTACCGCCCCGATGAGGAAAACGGCAACCACGTGAAAACCCTTGCAAAGGACGGCTTTGGCGAAACCGAAGCCATCACCGTGGCTATGGGGCAGCAAATCGAGCACATCAACGCCGGCATGCTGCTTTCCTCCACGCTGACGGGCGTATTCTTTGATGACCAGAATGATAACGGCCTGATGGATGCCGGTGAAACCGGGTATACCGACGTGCAGGTACGGCTGCTTTCGTCCGACGGCGAGCTGAATTTGACGGAATCCGTTGGCGAGGACGGCACCTACTTCTTTGACGGCGTGATGCCGGGCGAGTATACGGTCACATATATTCTGCCGGATAACGCGACCATGGCGCAGGTGGCCGACGGCGGCAACACGGTGGAGGCGCAGGGAAAGGAAAACGTTGTTACCGGCTTGAAAGTGGAATCCGGCAAAGCCTATACGGCTCCGCTGGCTGGGGCTGTTACGCTCGGCTCGTTTGAAGGCTACGCATACCATGACGGCAACGGCAACGGCGTGCGCGACGAGGGCGAAGAAGCCCTGAGCGGCGTAACCGTGGCCCTCGCCCCCGCGAAAGCGGGACGCGACCCGGCAAAAACCACGACCGACAGCGAGGGGAACTATTCCATTACCGGTTTGCGTCCGGATCAGTATACCCTGACGCTTTCCCTGCCACAAGGCTACATCTTCTCCGCTAACCTTACGGAAAGCAGCCTTACGCTGGATACCGCGGAGGAAGATTCGCTTGCCTGCCCGTGGACTGCGCTGACCAATCGGGCACAGAACGCCATTGGCGCTGTGAAACCGGCAACCATCCGCGCCTCAGTGTGGCTGGATGAAAACCGCGACGGCCAGCACAGCGACGACGAACGGCTGCTTTCTGGCCTGAATTACGAGCTGTATGACCAGACGACGGGCAGCGTAGTCAAATCCGCCGCCTCGGACGAGGACGGATACGTCACTTTCCAAAATGTGCGACCGGCTACCTACACGGTGCGGTTTGCCATTCCCAATCAGGCCCAGCCCGCCGATGATGCAAACAGCACCTTCGAGGCGCAGGGCGCGATGATGAGCCACAGCGATATCGTGATTGCCGAAGGCGAAACCTTTGAGGATATCAGCGGCGGTCTTGTGTCCTATACAAGCATCGGCGGCACGGTCGCGCTGGACGAAAACGGGACGCGCTCGCCGCAGGCCGGCGTAACCGTTACGCTGTATCAGGCGGATTCGGATCAGAAGCTGCAAACGGCACAAACCGACGAAAAGGGCGAATACCGCTTCGATGGGCTGTGGCCGGATAGCTACCGCCTGGAGGTGGGCCTGCCAACAGGGATGATTTTCGTGAAGCCGGATGACCCCAACTATCAGGCGGGCGATTCCGTTGTGGCGTCCACCAAAGATGGGTTGGGCGTGAGCGATCCGTTTGCGTTGGAAATGGCGCACCATCTGCTAACGCAGAATGTGATCCTGATTAAGCCGGCGCGCGTTGGCGATCAGGTGTGGCTGGATACCAACAAAAACGGCCTGCGGGACGCGGACGAACCCTCGGTGAACGGCGTAACCATCCAGCTGATGCAAAACGGGGAAGCCGTGTATACCGCCACCTCCAACGAGTGGGGCTATTACGAAATGGCGGATGTGTACCCGGGCACCTATACCTTGCAGGCAACGGCCTATCCGGAATTTAACATTACAACGGCCGTGACTTCGTTGCGCATTATTTCCAGCTGTCTGACCCAAGGGGACGGCAATACTGCGACCAGCGATTCGTTTGATGTGCAAAGCGGTTCCCAGAACTTTGACATGGATTTGGGATATGTGCTGCGCGACGGTCAGGCAATGCCGGAAGCGGTAACCCCCGGCAGCGTGCAGAACTGGACCGCCGCTTCGCCGACGCCCACACCTTAAAAATTGAGAAACTGACTGATAATGGAACAAAAACCGGCAGAGATACCACGGCATAAAACCGTGGTATCTCTGCCGGTTTGTTTGATATTCATCCCCCGCCGCAGCGGAGATGGGTCGAGGGCGAAGCCATTGTCAGGGTGCAGGGGTGAAACCCCTGCCGGGGTTTGGGGCGGACCCCAAATTCCCACGCCGCAGCGTGTAGCCAACAAGCGAGCGAACAGCCCGCAGGGCTATGAGGCGAGCGGCATAAACGCTTTGCAGAAGAAAGACACAAACCAATCCCCCGCCGCAGCGGAGATGGGTCAAGGGCGAAGCCCTTGTCAGGGTGCAGGGGTGAAACCCCTGCCGGGGTTTGGGGCGGACCCCAAATTCCCACGCCGCAGCGTGTAGCCAACAAGCGAGCGAACAGCCCACAAGGCTATGAGGCGAGCGGCGGAAGCGCATTGTCCTGATTTGTTCGCACCCATCATCGCCACGGCGAGGGTTTTCAAAAACCTGCACCCAGCGGCTATAAATTTCTGTACTGTTGCGGGGTGTAACCGGTATAACGCTTGAACACCACCGTAAAGTGGCTCTGGGAAGAAAACTGGTAAAAAGCCGCGATATCCGGAATGGGGTCGGAGCCGTACCGCATAAAGTGCGCCGCTTCCTCCACACGGCGGCGCAGGATAAAATTGTGCAGGGTTTCGCCTACCTCCTGCCGAAATTTTTTGGAAAGATAATCCGGATGGACAAAGACGTTACCGGCTATGGCAGGCACATCCAAAGGCTCGGAAAGGTGCTCGTCAATATAGGCCATCACGGAACGGATCATACGGGAGTGGCGCTGGCGGCGGTAACGGTCCACCCGGTCAATAAAGCGGAGAATGATCGCCTCCTCAATGGAGGAAAGCAGGTGCAAGTCGTTTTGCTTTTCGATGGTTTGGATAAAGCTGTCGCTCATGGTAAACGCTTCGTCGCTGGGAACGCCGCCAGCGATGGCCGCGCGCGTAAAAAGCGTAACGGAGGCGATTAGTGAATTTTTGAGCGAACGCAAGGGATTGTCCGCAAGCGTTGCGCGGGTCAGACGGTTCAGTTCCGCAAGCAACTGCATTGCGTGCTCCCGGTCGCCTTCGATAATCTGCCTCGTAATCTCCTGCTCAAAAAAGTAAGGCGGATGTTGAAACATGGCCATGCGGTTACGGTAGGCGTTTTGGTAAAACCGCTGGGAAAGCTCCTCGTCGCTGGGCAAGGAAACCTGCGCGGCCGGCGGCACTTCCGCATCCAAAAATGTTTTTTGCAAAAATATGCTTGTATAGTAGCCGTTCATTTCGCTGAAACGCGGTAGCGCGGCATAATGGGCCATCAGGCTTTCCCGCTTGCTCAGGTCAAGGCGCAGCGAGCGGATCAGTTTGAGCACATCGGCTTGGCGAAAGCTTTCCGCGCAGTAGGGGCCGCATACAAGCACCTGCCCTTCCCCCGCGAAAAGGCACAGGAAGCGTTCCGCGTAGGCGTTTTCAATTGGCAAAACGCCCCCCTCCTGCGCCGGCTCCAGCCGAATGCCGCCAATGGGCGCGTTCGATTCGCCAAGCACCCGGCCCGCAAGGCTGACCGAATCGGGCAGCGTAGCCACAAGCAAACCGTCGCGGTACCAGAACACCGGTAGCCGCGTGGTATAATGAAAATAACGGGCGCGCTGTGAAAGCAGGTTTTCCTCCAAGAAGAAACACCTCCCGATGCAGATATCAGAATTATAACAAATACATCGGAAAAATGAAATACGGAATGCGCCGAAACGCGTATGCTATGCCTAACGAACGGGGGAGGCAAGAGCTTTCGCCGGAATGCGGGATCCATAATTAAGGAGGAAAAACCATGAAAAAATTGCTATCGATTCTTCTGGCCCTTGGGTTGGCGCTCAGCGTAACCTGCGCCATGGCAGAGCCTGTAACCATCAAATTTGCGGCTCAGGCAGATTCTACGCCCGCCACGCAAGCGGTGATCGACGCGTTTAACGCCTCCCAGGATCAGTACAAGGTGGAATGGGTGGACATGACCAATGATTCCGGCGCGATGCGCGAACAGCTGACCACCTCGCTCAAGGCGGGCAGCGCCGAGTACGACGTGCTCTCGCTGGACGTGGTTTGGGCCGGTGAATTTGCGGCCTCCGGTTACATTCAGCCCTTGGATATGATGATTGAGGACGCCGGGCTGAACGTTGCGGATTTCAACGCCGGCTCCATGGCTTCCGGCCTGTACAATGGCAAGGAATACGTGCTGCCGTTCTTCCCGGACCTGGGCCTGCTCTACTTCCGCAAGGATATCGTGAGCGAGGAGGACGCGGCCAAGCTGGTAGCCGGCACCTACACTTGGGATGATCTGCTGACGATGGCGGAAAAATACGCCGGGCAGGGCGGCACCACCACGGGCATCGTATTCCAGTCCAGCCTCTACGAAGGGCTGATCTGCAACGCCAACGAGTTCACCTCCAACTGGACGGATATTAAGGGCGGCTTGGAAACCATGAAGAAATTCACCAGCTCCAAAGCTGTGCCGAGCAACATCCTCAACTACACCGAAGGGGAAACCGCCAATAGCTTTATTAAAGGCGAGAGCGTGTTCGCCCGCAACTGGCCGTACCAGTGGGGCGCCATCAAGAGCGACGGCACCATCACCACCGATCAGGTCGCGGTTGCGCCGCTGCCCGGCGGTTCCACAGTAGGCGGCTGGCTGCTGGCCATCAACAAGAATAGCGTGAACCCCGAAGGCGCCTTTGCTTTCATCCAGTACCTCAACAGCGAAGAAGGCCAGCTGATTATGAGCGAAAAGGGCGGCTACCTGCCCGGCCTCAATAAAATGCTGACGGACGAACGCATCACCAAGGCGGACGAGCGCCTCAGCATGGTCGGCTTCCAGAACGCGCTGAAAACCACCATCGCGCGCCCTGTCAGCGCGGAATATTCCAAGGTATCCGACGCGCTTCAACAGGCGATTTACCCCTACCTGAGCGGTTCCAGTGATATTGACGCGACCGTAACGGCGGTCGAGGCTGCGCTGGCGCAATAACCATGCGTAAAGGCCGTCGGGTGGCAAAACTGCCCGACGGCTTTTTTGTGGAAAACTGACGGAGGTGAGGTTCATGCAGCGCCGGATGACGTGGAAGGAATTTCTGTTTATCCTCCCCCTATTGTTGCTGGTGTTGATCTTTTCGCTTTATCCGATCCTGTCCTCGTTTGTATATACGCTGTTTGACTACCAAACCAACAACCAAACCAAAAATGCCCTGTATACCGGCGCGACGCTGAACGCGTCGCTGTATGCGGAGGATTGCGAGTATCTGGCGCATTACCTGAAAAAGGATCTGGCCACGGCGGAAGCCGCCGATCAGCCGACGCTCACGGCGCTGATGGAAACCCTCGTTGCGCAAAAAGAGCTGTACGCAAACAGCAAACAAACGCTGAGCCTGTCCGCGGCAAGCGAGCAGGAAATTTCCGCGCTGATCGAGCAGATACGGGATACGGTGACCTCGCTTGCGGCGCGCTACCCGGATTTTCGCGTGGTAACCAAAGGCCCGCAACTTTTGAATGAAATGGAAACCTGCCTTGTGAGCAGCAACTATGTCGGGCTTGCCAACTATGCGCGCCTGACGGCGGACACGCGCTTTGGGCAGGCGGTGGGTAACACGTTTGAATTCACGGTGATCTCCGTGGCGGTGGAGCTGGTGCTGGGCATGGCGCTGGCGCTGATTATGAACAAGGCGATGCGGGGGATTGGGCTGGTGCGCACAACCGCACTGATCCCGTGGGCGATCCCCACGGCGGTGTCCGCGCTGATCTGGTGCTACCTGTACGATGGCACCAGCGGCGTTGTGGCGGCCCTGTTTACCCGCTTGGGGCTGATCGCCTCACCGGAGCTTTTGCTCACGACGCAAGGCGGCACCATGTTCAGCGCGATACTGGCGGATGTGTGGAAAACCACGCCGTACATGGCGCTGCTGCTATTGGCGGGTTTGCAGGTGATCGACCGGGGGCTTTACGAATCCTCCGCGATTGACGGGGCGGGCGCGGTGCGCACGTTTACCAGCATCACGTTGCCCCTGCTGAAGCCCAGCATGCTGGTCGCGCTGCTGTTTAGGACGCTGGACGCGTTCCGTGTGTATGATCTGATCGCCGTGCTCACCAAGGGCACGCCGGAAACGCTTTCGATTTACGCTTATAAAATGATGATCGGCCAAAGCAACTACGGCTACGGCTCGGTGATTGTGGTGGCCATGTTTGTGCTTGTGGCGCTGATCGCGTTTGTGTATGTGAAGGTTCTGGGCGCGGAACTGATCCGCGAGTAAGGGAGGCGACTGAAAATGACGACCCTGCATGCCGTAAAACCCGCGAACATCAATCGGAACAGGCGTCTTGGGCATACCCTGATGTGGGTGCTGATCGCCTGCTTTATCGCCATCAACCTGTTTCCGTTTCTGTGGGTGCTGGTAACCTCCTTTAAGCCTGGCAGCGAAATCTACGGGGCCAGCACGGCTTTCCGCGTGATCGCCCTGAACCCGACGGTCAGTAATTATACGACGGTAGTGCATAAGGGCATCCTGCATTCGGTAGCCAACAGCCTGCTGGTCAGCGGTTTCACAACGGCCTACGTGGTGCTGGTAGCTTCCATGAGCGCCTACATCCTCGCGCGGTGCCATTTCCGCGGTAAAAACGCACTGATGGCGTTGATACTGGGCATTTCCATGTTTCCGCAGATGATTATTGTAGGCCCGATCTTCAATATGTTTTACCAGCTCAAACTGCTCAACAGCTACTGGGTAGCCATGGCGTATTCGACCATCACCCTGCCCTCCGCCGTGTGGATCATGGTGGCTCACTTTAAGCGGATTCCGCTTTCGGTGGAGGAAGCTGCTAAAATCGATGGCTGCTCGCAGTGGCAAACGCTGTGGCGCGTTATCTTCCCCATGGCCGCGCCGGGGGTGTTTACCACCGCCATCATGACCTTTATCGCTGCGTGGAACGAGTATCTGCTCACCTATACGCTTAACGCGGAAAAGGAATATCAGACGGTGCCGGTGGCCATCAATGCACTAAGAACGCAGTTCTCCATCCTGTGGGGTGAGATTACCGCCGCCACCATTCTGGTGGTGATCCCCACCCTAGCGATCGTTTTGCTGTTTCAGAAACAGATCGTGTCCGGCATCACATCCGGCGCGGTGAAGGAGTAGGCCGTGAACATGACGCAGACCTGGGCGCGCGAGAATTTTGCGCACCTTGAAACGCTTTACCATAACGCAAACGGATACCTGGGCGTGCGCGCCGCGCCGGAGGAAGGCCCGGCGACGGGTGTGGACAGCATCCGAGGCACGTATCTGAATGCGTTTTACGAGCTCAAGGACGTGCGATACGGGGAAAAACTGTACGGCTTTCCCGAAACCCAGCAGGTGATGGTGAACCTGCCGGATGCGCAAACCGTTGTGCTGGAGGCGGAGGGTCAATTATACTCCATGTTCGGCGGGGATGTGCAAAGCCGGGAGCAAACGTTGGACATGGCGGCTGGGCGCACGTGCAGAACCAGCCTGTGGCATACGGCGAAGGGCGATCTGCGCATCACGGTGCTGCGGATGGTATCCTTCATGCACAAAGGGCTGTTTCTGCTTCGTTACCGGGTTGCTTCCGAGGGCTTTGCCGGCGCTGTGCGGCTGACGGCCTGCCTGAACGCGGATGTGCGCAACCACGCGGGCACGAATGATCCCCGTGTGGCGGCTGAGCCCCTCCGTTGCCTCGCGGTGGACACGGTAGGCTGGGACGGCGACATTGCCGTTGCCACGGCACATACGCTGCGCTCGGGGCTTTCGATGGGTTGCCGGGTCGCGCATGACTGCCCTTTTCCGGCAACGCATACAGCGAACGACGCGATGGCGGAGGCAACCTTTGTTGGCATGCTGCAACCGGGGCAAAGCGTGGAGCTGATTCAATACGCATATTATGCCGACAGCCGCCGGGATGCAAACCCTTCCGACGCGGCGGCCAAGGGGTTGGCAGCCTGCCGGTCGCTTGGCGCGGACCTGTTGGAAGCGCAACAGGCGGAATGCCTCGCGTCGTTCTGGCGGGCATCGCGCGTGGAAATCCCCGGTGATATCCATTTGCAACAGGCCATGGATTATAACCTGTACGAGCTGTACCAATCCACCGGGACCGACGGGGTCAGCAATGTGGCCGCAAAGGGGCTGAGCGGCGAGGGTTACGAAGGCCATACCTTCTGGGACAGTGAGATTTACGTGATGCCGCTGTTTTTATGGACGCAGCCCGCGATGGCCCGGCAGATGATGCTGTACCGCTGCGCCCTGCTGGAAAGGGCGCGGGCAAACGCGCGCTCGCTGGGCTTTTCCGGAGGCGCGCTGTACCCTTGGCGCACCATTGACGGCGACGAATGCTCCGCGTATTTTCCCGCCGGCACGGCGCAATACCACATTGACGGCGACATTGCCTACGCGTTTTTACAATACCTGTACGCAACCGACGATTGGGCCTTTATGGCGGAACACGGCGCGGAGGCGCTGGTGGAAATCGCGCGTTTCTGGCTGGAGCTGGGGCATATGGGGGAGGGCGGTTTCCGCATCGAGTGCGTGACCGGCCCGGATGAATACACCTGCCTTGTGGACAACAATTTTTACACCAACGCAACGGCGCAGTACACCCTGCGCGGGGCGGCGCAGGTGCTCCGTCAGCTTGCCGAAACTGGGCAGGACGGCCCGGTACGGCAAAAGACGGGCGTGACCGGGGAAGAAGTTGTTGCCTTTGAGCAGGCGGCGGAGCAAATGTATTTTCCCAGGGACGATCAGCTGGGCGTCAGCCCGCAGGACGATTCCTTCCTGAAAAAAAAGCCGCTGGATTTGCAAGCCATTCCTAAGAGCCAATTTCCGCTGCTGCTGCATTACCATCCGCTGTTTCTGTACCGGCATCAGGTTTGCAAGCAGGCGGATACGGTGCTTGCGCATCTGCTGTTTCCGCATACGGCGGACAGCGCGACCATCCGCCGAAGCTATTTCTACTACGACCGCGTAACCACGCACGATTCGTCCCTGTCGCTGTGCGTGTTTGCGATGATGGCCGCACGGCTGGGTATGGCTCGGAAGGCGGATGAGCTGTTCAGGGAAACGGTTGATCTGGATGTGAGCGACACGCACGGCAACACGCGCGACGGTTTGCATACCGCCAACATGGGCGGAGCGTACCTGTGCGTGCTGATGGGGTTCGCGGGGTTAATGCTCACGCGCGAGGGGCTTTCGCTCGCGCCGATGCTGCCCCCGGGCTGGGCCGGCTATTGCTTTACCTTGCGGTACCGCGGCGGCTGTTTCCGCTGCGAGGTGGATTCGGCCGGCACGAAGTTGGTTTTTGTGTCCGGAAAACCGGTGACCGTGCGGCTGAACGACCGGGATGTGACACTCGGGGCGCAGTCGTAAAAAGTTAGGCGACGGTTGTTATCAACAAGCGCGAGGCTGGTTTTTCTGCCCGGAAAACCGGTGACCGTGCGGCTGAACGACCGGGATGTGACCCTTGGGGCGCAGTCGTAAAAACAAAGCGACGATTGCCAGAGTTGCGAAAGCCGAATCTTACCGTCGCGCCGCGTCTGGTTGCCCATGCCCCCCCGTAGCGGGTTGGCTTGCTTTTGAAGCAGTTACCCCATGCGGAAAGCAATTCCCGCAACCGGAAAGGCTGCAAACCGACCTTTTCCCGCGATGGGGCAACTGTAGCCTCCGCCCTGTTCAAATCCGTTTGGGCGCGCGAACGCCACCGCACGTGGGTTTCGGAAACTCATGGTAAAATAAAAACCGTCGGCTCAAGGTTCCCTTTCCGGAACCGAGGGCCGACGGTTTGGTTTGCCGTATGCGTTGAATACGCTGGACAGGCTGGGTTACCGCTGAAGCACGCGGCTTAAAAATTCGCGCGTGCGGGCTTGTCGGGGCTGCGTAAAAATTTCGCCGGGCGCACCGTCCTCCACAATCAGGCCCTGATCCATAAAGATGACGCGGTTGCAAACATCCTTGGCAAAGCTCATTTCATGGGTGACAATCAGCATGGTTAAGCCGCCGAGGGCCAAATCCCGCATCACGGCCAAAACCTCGCCCACCATTTCCGGGTCCAGCGCGCTGGTCGGCTCGTCAAACAGCAGAACCTCCGGGTCCATCGCCAGCGCGCGCGCAATGGCTACGCGCTGCTTTTGCCCGCCGGAAAGCTGGGCGGGGCGGGCGTTGCAGTACGGCGCCATGCCAACCTTGGTCAGGTACATCATGGTTTTTTCGGTCGCAGTTTTCCGATCGCGCTTGAGCACCCGCATCTGGCCGGAGTTGCAGTTGTCCAACACCGACATGTTGCTGAACAGGTTAAACGATTGGAAAACCATGCCCACTTTGGAATGGTATTCCGCCCGTTTCCAGCCTGTTTCCGCGTCCTTGCCGCGGAACAGAATCTGCCCCGCCGTAGGCTCCTCCAAAAAGTTGACGCACCGCAAAAGCGTGCTTTTGCCGGAACCGCTCGCGCCGATAATACAGGTTACGTCTCCCTCGCCAACGGTAAAGGAAATATCCGTGAGCACCTCGTGGTTGCCGAAGCGCTTCATCAGGTGGCTGATCTCCAAAAGGGTCGGATTCTTTTCCATGGCTCAGCCCTCCTTGTTCGACTCGGTTACGGTAATGGCGCTTTGGCTATCCGTTTGGGAGCCGAGGATGGTGTAGGTGCCGCTGCCGTCCATTTTCCGCTCAATCAGCCGCAGGATGCGCGTAACCGTGAACGTGAGTATGAAATAGATAACGGCGGTGATCGCGAACACCTCGAAATAGCGCAGATAGGTGCCAGCCGCGGATTTGCTCATGAAGAACAGCTCGCTGACTGCGATTACGTTGAGCACGCTGGAGTCCTTGATGTTTACGACAAACTCATTGCCGATGGAGGGCATGATGTTGCGTACGGCTTGCGGCAACACCACGTTCACCATGCTTTGCCAGTGCGTCATGCCAATGGCGTGCGCCGCTTCCTTCTGGCCGTTATCCACGCTGATGATACCGCCGCGGATAATTTCCGCCATGTACGCGCCGGTGTTGATGGAAACAATGAAGATGGCGACCACCGGGATCGGAGTGCCGCGGCCGATAATGCCCGCCTGCATCGCGCCATAGTAAATAACCATGGCCTGCACAATCATCGGCGTGCCGCGAAACACCTCAATGTAGGCGCTCAGCAGCACATTCATCCCGGTTTTCAGCCCCCGCATGGGAAGCGATGTGCGCCGCGTAGTGGGTACGGTGCGCAATATGGCTACCAGCAGGCCGATCAGAAACCCGATCACAGTGCCCGTGAGGGATATCAGCAGAGTCATGCCTGTGCCTTGCAGAAACAGTGAACCGTATTTGCTGAGCAAAAAGCCAACCCAGCCAAAGAAATCCGAAGGTAGCTGCATATTGATGCCTCCGTAAACAACGATAAGGGAACGCGCGCCTCAGGCACGCGTTCCCTGTGACCGTCAGATGGGGTTATTCGGCGGTGCTCAGCGGCTGACGGGCAGTCGCGTCCAGCATCATCTGGTTGCGGGTGTCGGTATCGATGCCCGCAAGGATGGCGTTGATGGGGGCGACCAGATCGCTGCCCTTGTTGAGGGCGACCGCGACGCTCACATCCGCCTCGGAGGTGGTGAAGCCCTTGCCTTCGTCAAACTTGATGAAGGTCAGGTCCGGGTTGGCGGTGGTATCCGCAACCGCGCCGGGACGTTCGGCAATGTAGCCGTCAATCGCGCCGCTCTGCAGGGCCACGATCATCGCGGGGAAGCTTTCCATGGCGGGTAGCTTGTTGACGCCGGGGATCTGGTCAATCACGGTGTAGTGGAAGGTGTTCAGCTGCGCCGTAATCGCCGCGCCGGTGAAATCCGCAAGCGAAGTGGCAGCGGCAAAGGCGCCGTCCTTTTTTACCACGACGACCAGCTCGCTGGTGTAGTAGGGATCGGTAAAGTCCAGCGTAGCCTTGCGTTCCTCGGTGGGGCTCATGCCGGCGATGATCGCGTCGATCGCGCCGCTGGTCACCGCGGGGGGCAGGCCGTCCCACTCGGTTTTCACAATCACAAGATCCATGCCCAGACCTTCGGCAATTTTTTTGGCAATTTGCACATCGTAACCGTCGGCGTAGCCCGCGCCGCCGTCAATGGGCACGGTGAAATCGCTGGGCTCCGCCTGAGTCCAGTTAAAAGGCGCGTAGTTGCATTCCATGCCGACGCGCAGGGTGCCTTCCGCCATGGCGGAAGAAACTCCTATCAGCATTGCCAGGGCGAGCAGGATCGAAACGATTTTTTTCATTGGGGTTGCCTCCTCTTGCATAATCCATCTGGCCAGATCAATAGAAAAAGGCGAAAGCTTGCGCCTTCGCCGATTCTAACTCCGTAACAGCAAGAAATCGATCCGAATAGCGCTCCACGGCGTTTGCCGTGACAGTCGGCGGGATGTTGTCCCGACGCCCAATGCCAACTCCTCGTCCAAGCCGACACTTCGGCGATTGCCCCTTTCCCCTGCGATCCCGGCCCGACGAAGGGCTCCCGAGGGTACTGCTGACAACCGCGCCTCTATTCCGCCAGACAGTTGCCCGCCTGACTTCTGTTTTCATTGTACAACGAAACCCCGGCAAGTCAATACCGGGGTTTCAAAAAACAACCAAAATACAGCGCGGGGCAAGCCTTGAGGCATCCCCGGCGGGGCTGGCGGCAGCGCAGGAAGCGGCGCATGAACAGCGCGCCGGTGTGCGGCAAAAGCCGATCCGGTAGCGTAAACCGTGCCCGGTCAGGCTTTGGGGGGCAACATGGTGAGCGCGATGCGCTGCTTTTTCACATCCACCTCCACCACCCAAACCTTGACAATATCGCCCACCTTGAGCACCTCGCTGGGGTGCTTGATGTAGCGGTTGGCAATGCGGCTGATGTGCACCAGCCCATCCTGATGCACGCCGATATCAACAAACGCGCCGAAATCGATCACATTGCGCACCGTGCCCATCAGCTCCATACCGGGCTGCAAATCCTTGATATCCAGCACATCGGTGCGCAAAATGGGCTTGGGCAGATCGTCGCGCGGGTCGCGACCGGGCTTTTGCAGTTCGCGCACAATGTCCTTCAGGGTCGGCTCGCCGACGTTTAGCTCCGCAGCGAGGGCGCGCAAGCCTTTTTCATCTGCGCGCTGCTGCAGATCGGCCAGTTTGCCCGCGCGCACGTCGGCCATGTTGTACCCCAACGCTAGCAGGAGGGCCTTGGCCGCGTCGTAGCTTTCCGGGTGCACGGCGGTCGCGTCCAGCACGTTTTTACTGTCCGCCACGCGGATGAAGCCGGCGCACTGTTCAAACGCCTTAGGGCCTAGTTTGGGCACTTTTTTAAGCTCCGCGCGGCTTTGAATGCCGTTTTCCTCACGGTAGGCGACGATGTTTTTCGCAAGCGCCGGCCCGATGCCGGCCACGTGGCTGAGCAGGGAGGGGGACGCGGTGGAAACCTCGACCCCGACGCTGTTGACGCAGCCTTCCACAACGCCGCCCAGCGCCTCGTTCAGCTCGTTTTCCTTCAAATCGTGCTGATATTGGCCCACGCCGATGGCCTTGGGATCAATCTTGACCAGCTCCGCAAGCGGATCCTGCATGCGGCGCGCGATACTCACGGCGCTGCGCAGGGAAACGTCATACTGCGGAAACTCCTCCGCAGCCAGCTTGCTGGCGGAATATACCGACGCGCCCGCCTCGCTCACAAGCATGTACGCCGTACCCTTGGCAAGCTCCGGCAAAAGGGAAACGATAAACTGCTCCGCCTCTCGCGACGCGGTGCCGTTGCCGATGGCGATGGCGGTTACGCCGTAGGTTTTACACATGGCAAGGATATCCGCCTTGGCGCGGGCTTTGCCAGCCTCCATCCCCGGCAAGGTAAAATGCCCGACGCCGGTGGCGAGCACTTTGCCGTTTTCATCCACAACGGCCAGCTTGCAGCCGGTGCGGAAACCCGGATCCACCCCCAGGGTCACGCGGCCCTTGATGGGCGGCGCCATCAACAGCTGGTGCAGGTTTTTGCCAAACACCTGAATGGCCGCGGCGCTCGCCTTGTCGGTCAGCTCGGCGCGCACCTCGCGCTCAATGCTTGGCTCAATCAGCCGCTGCCATGCGTCCTGAGCAGCCAACCGAACCTGCTCGGTGGTTACGCTGCCCTCGCGCACAAACGCTTTTTCCAAAATGCTCAGGCTGCCGCTGTCATCCATCTGCACAACGGTTTTGAGAAATTCCTCCCGTTCCCCACGGTTGATGGCGAGGATGCGGTGGCCGGGCAGGGTGCGCACGTCCTGCTTAAAATCGTAGTACATGCTGTAAACGCTGTCCTCATCCTTGGCCTTGGCGGTAACCATCACGCCGCTGCGGAACGCCAGCGCGCGGGTGGCCTTGCGCACGTCCGCGTCGTCGCTCATCTGCTCGGCGATGATGTCGCGCGCGCCCTGCAGCGCCTCGTCCGCTGTGGCAACGCCTTTTTCCTCGCTCAGGAAGGGCGCGGCCAGCTCCGCGAGGGTTATCTTCTTTTCATTTTGCATCAAAAGCGTAAGCGCGAGCGGCTCCAACCCTTTTTCCTTGGCAATGGTCGCGCGCGTGCGGCGCTTGGGGCGGAAGGGGCGGTACAGATCCTCCAATTCCGCAAGGGTGGCGGCGGACGCCAGCTTGGCGGCCAGCTCGTCGGTGAGCACATTTTGCTCGGTCATGCTTTTTTGAATTTCTTCACGGCGCTTGTCCAGGCTTCGCAGGTATTGCAGCCTTTCGTATACCTCGCGCAGGAGCTGATCGTCCATGGAACCGGTCATTTCCTTGCGGTAACGGGCAATGAAGGGGATCGTATTGCCATCGTCGATCAGGCCGATCACGTTCTGGCATTGTGTGGCCTGAAGATGAAATTCCTTGCACAACAGGTTCAGAATATCCATAAGTTGTTTTGTCGTTCCTTTCCGATTTGCGCCGATCACTGTGCGCGCTGGGATACGCGGCGGGCTGCCAAAGCGGCGCGGCTGACCGCGGTACGGCTGAACGCGCGGCCCCGCGGGTTTTCGCCCGCCTTGCGCTGAAGGCTACGGGCATTGGGTCGAATGGTTTTGCCTAAAGTCCGCGATTGCTTGCGCCTTTTGGCCCGCTTGCGCCACGGCGGATGTTTTTCGGCAACCCGGCGCGCGGCTAAACGCGCATTGCATTATACCATGCGCGGCGGGGGAGGGGCAAACGGAAAATGATTTGCGCCGCACAGGGCCAATCAGCACGGTCTTTGAGGCATTGTATTTCCTCTGTTCCGCCCTTGTCACGCTTTGGAAGGGGATGCTATAATACTGGAACGCTCAATGGGGAGTCTACCCAATCGGGCGCAGAAATCCCTTTTTTCTTTTCTTACCGACGCGAGCGGAGGTTACGTGAACATGAACGATCAAGGATTGCCTCGACAGCAAGGGCTGTATTCACCGCAATATGAGCATGACGCATGCGGCATCGGGATGCTGGCCAACATCAAGGGCGTGCGTTCCCACCGGGTTTTGAAGGACGCGATGGAAACCCTCAACCACCTTTCCCATCGCGGCGGCACCGGAGCCGAACCGGATACAGGGGACGGCGCGGGGATTCTGACGCAGATCCCGGACGCATTTTTCCGTAAAGTATGCCCCTTGGAGGGGATGGTGCTGCCCGCGCCCGGCGCATACGGCGTAGGCATGCTTTTTTTATCCCAGGAGGAGGACCGCCGCGCCGCCGCCGAGCAGGCGTTTGAAAAAATCGTGGCCGAGTATGGGCAAACCTTTATCGGTTGGCGCACCGTGCCCGTGAATCCTTTTACGCTGGGGAAAACCGCGCTGGCCTGCATGCCTTTTATTCGGCAGGCGTTTATCCAGAAAAGCGCGGAAATTTCGGATGACGTTGCGTTTGAGCGCAGGTTGTACCTGATCCGCAAGGCGGCCGAGCGCAGCCTGCGGTATGCGCCTGATGCCCGGCCCGGCGATTTTTATGCCGCGAGCCTGAGCTGCCATACGATTGTATATAAAGGAATGCTGCAAGCCCGGCAGGTGGGCGAGCTGTTTTTAGACCTGAGCGATCTGGACTATACCACGGCCGTCGCGCTGGTGCACAGCCGCTACTCCACCAACACGTTCCCCAGTTGGGAGCGCGCGCACCCCAACCGCTATACCATCCATAACGGCGAAATCAACACCATCCACGGCAACCAGAAGCGTATGAACGCCCGGCAGTCGAGCGTACACACCGATATTTTTGGCGACGATGTGCGCAAGGTGTTCCCCATTGTAAACGACGACGGCAGCGACAGCGCGATGTTTGACAATGCGCTGGAGTTTTTGCTGCTTTCCGGCCGCAGCCTGCCGCACGCCGCCATGATGATGATCCCCGAGCCTTGGGAAAAGAACACGACCATCTCTCCCGAGCTTCGCGCGTTTTACGAGTTTCACAGCCATGTGATGGACGCGTGGGACGGCCCCGCCGCCATGGCAGTAACCAACGGCGTGCAAACCCTTGCCATGCTTGACCGCAACGGCCTGCGCCCCGCCCGCTACTGCGTCACCACGGACGATATGCTGATTATGGCCAGCGAAACCGGCGTGCTGGACATTCCGCCGGAAAAAATCCTCTACAAGGAGCGCCTGCGCCCCGGCCGGATGCTTCTGGTGGACGCGGAGGCCGGCCGTGTAATCAGCGATGACGAAATCAAGAGCCGCATGGCCGCCATGTACCCCTACAGCCGCTGGATTAAACAGTTGCAGCTGACCATTGAGGAGCTGCCGCAGGGCGACGCCGCGCCGGCGCTTGGCGGCGAGCTGTGGCAACTGCAAAAGAACTTCGGCTACACCAACGAGCAGGTGCAAAAGGTGATCCTCCCCATGGCGGATAAGGGCATTGAGCCGACCGGCTCCATGGGCGCGGATATGCCGCTGGCGGTGCTGTCCGAAAGGCCGCAGTTGCTGTATGACTACTTCCATCAGCTGTTTGCGCAGGTTACGAACCCCCCGATCGACGCCATCCGCGAGGAAATTGTAACCTCCACGCGCGTATACATTGGCTCCGAAGGCGATTTGCTCGCGCCCTCGCCGCAAAGCTGCCGTCAGCTCAAGTTGCCCAACCCTCTGATGACCAACGCGGAGCTTGCCAAAGTGCGCGCGCTGGACAGCGAGGGTTTCAAGCCGTGCACCCTGTCCATCCTGTATAACGTGGCGGAGGGCGGAAACGGCGTGAAGGCGGCAATGCGGCGGGTGTATGACGAGCTGGACCGTCAGTTTGAAAACGGCTGCACGATCTTCATCCTGTCCGACCGGGGCGTGGACGAGACCCACGCGGCGGTGCCGGCCCTGATGGCGGTATCCGGCGTGCAGGCGCACACCATACGCCGCGGCATCCGCACCCAGCTGAGCATCCTGCTGGAAAGCGGCGAGCCGACCGAAGTGCACCATTTCTCGCTGCTGGTGGGGTACGGCGCGACCGCCATCAACCCCTATCTGGCGCTGGAAACCATCAGCGACGGCCTGCGCACCGGCATGCTCAAAGGCCAGACGGAGGAAGAAGCGCAGGCGCATTATATCAAGGCTGTGGTGAAGGGCATTGTAAAAGCCATGTCCAAGATGGGCATCTCCACGGTGCAAAGCTATCGTGGGGCGCAAATTTTTGAAGCGGTCGGCCTGAGCCGGGCGCTGATTGACGAGTACTTCCCCGAAACGGTATCACCCATCGGAGGCATTGGGCTGGACGGCGTGGCGAAGGAAAACGCGGCGCGTCACGACGCGGCCTACCATGACCCGCTGGGCGAGGAAACCCTTGAAGCCGGAAGCGTTCTACAGTGGCGTAAAGGCGAGGAATATCACCTGTACAACCCTGAAACCATCCACCTTTTGCAGCAGGCCTGCTGGCAGGATGATTACAAAATTTTCAAACAGTACAGCGATACGCTGGATAACAGCCCGGACAAGGCCACCCTGCGCAGCCTGATGGATTTTGCGCCCAAGGGCGAGCCGGTGCCGATTGATGAAGTGGAAAGCATTGAAACCATCTGCAAACGCTTCAAAACCGGCGCGATGAGTTACGGCTCCCTCAGCCAGGAAGCCCACGAGTGCATGGCGATTGCGATGAACCGCATCGGCGGCAAAAGCAACAGCGGCGAGGGCGGCGAGGATGAGGAACGCTATCAGACCCTGCCAAACGGGGACAGCAAATCCAGCGCCATCAAGCAGGTGGCGTCCGGCCGCTTTGGCGTAACCAGCAACTATCTGGTACACGCGCAGGAGCTGCAAATCAAGATGGCGCAGGGCGCGAAGCCCGGCGAGGGCGGTCAGCTGCCCGGCTCGAAGGTGTACCCCTGGATTGCGAAAACCCGCCATTCCACCGCCGGCGTTGGGTTGATTTCGCCGCCCCCGCACCATGATATTTATTCCATTGAGGATTTGGCGGAGCTGATTTATGACCTGAAAAACGCCAACCGCAAGGCGCGCGTGAGCGTCAAGCTGGTTAGCGAGGCAGGCGTGGGCACCATTGCGGCCGGCGTTGCCAAGGGCCTGTCGGACGTGATCCTGATTAGCGGCTACGACGGCGGCACCGGCGCCAGCCCGCGTTCCAGCATCAAGCACGCGGGTCTGCCGTGGGAACTGGGTCTGGCGGAAACGCATCAGACCCTGATGCTCAATCAGCTGCGCAGCCGCGTGATCCTTGAAACCGACGGAAAACTGATGACGGGCCGCGACGTTGCCATCGCCGCGCTGCTGGGCGCGGAGGAGTTTGGCTTTGCCACGGCGCCGCTGGTGACCATGGGCTGCATCATGATGCGCGTGTGCAACCTGGACAGCTGCCCCGCCGGCGTTGCGACGCAGAATCCCGAGCTGCGCAAACGCTTCAAGGGCAAGCCGGAATACATCATTTCGTTTATGCACTTCATTGCGCAGGAGTTGCGCGAGGTGATGGCGCAATTGGGCTTCCGCACGCTGGACGAGATGATCGGCCGTGTGGATCTGCTCAAGAAAAGCGATCGGCTCACCAACTGGAAGCATGCCGAGATTGATCTTTCGCCGGTGCTGTACGCGCCGGAGGGCTTCATGGAACAGCCGCGCCACGCAAGCCAGAAGCAGCATTCCCCGCTGGGCCGCACGCTGGATGAAAGCGTGCTGGAAGTGCTGGCTGAGCCTGCGCTGGAAGGCAAGCAGAATGTGGTGGCTTCGTTGCCCATCCATAACACCAATCGCGCGGTGGGCACCATTCTGGGCAGCGAGCTGACCCTCCGCTACGGCGAGGAAGGCTTGCCCAACGACAGCATCACGGTTCATTTTGAGGGCAGCGCCGGGCAAAGCTTTGGCGCGTTCCTGCCCAAGGGCATCACCTTCTCGCTGGAAGGCGATTGCAACGACTATATGGGCAAGGGCCTTTCCGGCGGCATCCTGTGCGTGAAGCCGCCCGTTGGCAGCACATTTGTGCCGCAGGAAAACGTCATCATCGGCAATGTCGCGCTGTATGGCGCGACCGGCGGCGAAACCTATGTTTGCGGCGTGGCCGGCGAACGGTTTTGCGTGCGCAACAGCGGCGCGTTGGCCATTGTGGAGGGCGTGGGCGACCACGGCTGCGAATACATGACCGGCGGTCGCACGGTAGTGCTGGGCAAAACGGGCCGAAACTTTGCGGCGGGCATGTCCGGCGGTATCGCCTACGTGTTTGACGCGGACGGTTCATTCAGCGACCGGTGCAATCAGGAACTGGTCAGCCTTGAACGGCTGGATGATCCGGACGAGGTAATTCAGGTGCGGAGCTGGATTAAACAGCATGTGGACCACACCGACAGCCCCCTTGGAAAACAGATGATCGCGCAATGGGGCTCCGCCGTGAGCCGCTTTGTGAAGGTGATCCCGATTGAGTACAAGCGCTACCTGATGCAACAGAAGGAGGTGCGCAACAATGGGTAAGCTGATGGGTTTTTTGGAATATGACCGTTGTTTGCCCCCCGACCGTGATCCGCTGGAACGGCTGAACGATTGGGAAGAAATCCACGAAGCCCTGCCGCTGGAAGCCCAACTGGAACAGGCCGGCCGCTGCATGTACTGCGGCGTGCCTTTTTGCCACAGCGGCATGAGCATCAAAGGCGTTGCAACCGGTTGCCCGCTGGGCAACCTGATCCCCGAGTGGAATGATCTGATTTACCGGCAGGAGTGGGACGCGGCTGTCGAACGGCTGCTGAGGACCATCAGTTTCCCGGAATTTACCGGGCGGGTGTGTCCGGCGCTGTGCGAAGGCGCGTGCACCTGCGGGATTCACCAGCCGATGGTGACCATCCGCCAGAACGAGCTGACGCTGATCGAGCACGCGTTTGAAAACGGCTATATTCAGCCTCGGCCGCCGAAAAAACGCAGCGGCAAGCGGGTCGCGGTGATTGGCTCCGGCCCGGCCGGGTTGGCCTGCGCGGCGCGACTGAACCGCTACGGACACAGCGTTACGGTGTTTGAACGCGCCGACCGCATTGGCGGGCTGCTGATGTACGGGATTCCGAACATGAAGCTGGACAAGAAGATTGTGGACCGCCGGGTGAACCTGATGCGGGAGGAAGGCGTCACCTTTGTGACCAACTGCCACATGGGAGTGGATCAGCCTGCCGAGGAACTGCTGAAAGAGTATCAGGCGGTGGTGCTGGCTTGCGGCAGCGGCAAAGCCCGAAACCTGACCATCCCCGGCCGCGAGGGCAAAGGCGTGCTCTTTGCGGTGGATTACCTGACCACCGCGACCAAACACCTGCTGGACCCGGCCTACGCCGTGCCTGCTGAAATGAACGCGCGCGATAAGCACGTGGTGATTATCGGCGGCGGCGATACGGGCACAGACTGTGTGGGCACGGCCCTGCGTCAGGGTTGCCGCAGCGTGCATCAACTGGAAATTATGCCGCGCCCGTCCGAGGAGCGCACGGAACAGAACCCGTGGCCGGAATATCCCCGCATCCTGAAAACCGATTATGCCCAGCAGGAAGCCATCGCCAAATATGGCGATGACCCCCGCCAGTATCTGGTGAACGCCCGCGAGATTGAGCGCGATGAAAAAGGCGCGATTCGCGCGGTCATCACGGATAATGTGCGCTGGGTAAAGGACCAGAACGGCCGCATGACGTTTGAGGCCATCGAGGGCGCCGCGCGCAAGTGGCCCGCCGATATGGTGCTGATCGCCATGGGCTTCACCGGCCCGGAGGAAACCCTTGTAGACGCTTTCGGCCTGCCGCGGGATTCCCGCACGAACGTTGTGGCCGAGCATTACCAAACCGAGCGCAAGGGCGTGTTCGTGGCGGGCGATATGCACAGCGGCCAAAGCCTTGTGGTGCGCGCGATGAACGAGGGGCAGGAAGCTGCCGCCGCATGCAACGCCTACCTGAACGGTTTGAAGGACTGAGCAGCTGAAAGGCGATATGGCTGAGCAACAAAACGGTTGAGCGGCTGTAAAGCGATACGGCTGAACAACGGAACGGCTAGGCAGCAAAGTCACGGGGCGGCGAAACAGATAAGCGATTGAGCGGCTGAATGGCGAACAGCAGATTGGGAAAACGGGGGAATTGTTGAACGCTTGAGCGTTTGAGCGTTTGAGCCGAAGAACAACCGATCTGCCCACATGCTGAGCGGCTGACCTGCTGAACCGTTGAGGGATGGAAGCGCTTAACGCCGACCCCTCCCGAACAGATGGAAGCGCAACCATATATTCAACCGCCGTGCCTGTGATTAAAAGCGGAAAATTGCCAAACATTCGGGCCATTTGCCCTGTTCCCCGGACTCGGCGTGGGGAAAGGTCAGGTGGCCCGTTTTGTGACCGGGTACGCGATTGGCACCCGCAGGTTTCCTTGTTGGGATGGGCCGCGAGTCGTTGCCGGCCCGCGCAGCGCGGCGGGAAACCCTCCGCGCGCTCATATCAGGAACGCGGAGTAAAACGTGGTTTGGCTTAATTGAAATTGTTTACAGTTTGGTAACGGCCATGCCGGCCCAATCCGGCGGCTGCCGCTTGAAACTTCGCGGGCGCGGTTGTATAATGGCAATATTGTTGGGGAGGGGATTACGCTTGGAGGAAATCCGTTTAGGCGATGTGGTGCAGACGCGCAAACCCCATCCCTGCGGCAGCGACCAATGGAAGGTAATCCGGATTGGCGCGGACGTCAAAATGAAATGCCTGGGTTGCGGGCGCATTGTGATGCTGGAACGCGCCGTGTTTATCAAACGCCGCAAAAAAGTGCTTTCGCAGGGGCCTGTGCCGGAGGCGGAAACGCTCAGGCAAATGGCCAATCAGCCATAAATGAGGAGGATCTGCATGCAGAACGACAACGAAAAGGAAACGGCTGAAAACGAGGTTCAGGAGCCGCAGAAGAACACAGCCGAAACCGAGGCCAAAACGGAGCCGACCGCCGTAACCCCGCAGGAGAAAAAGAAGAACGTGCAAAAAGAAATCCTCAGCTGGATCCTGACCCTCGGTTCCGCCGTTGTGATCGCCCTGCTGATCCGGACATTCCTGTTTGAGCCGATCCGGGTGGACGGGCAAAGCATGTGCGATACCTTGCAAAACAACGAAATTATGTTTGTCACCAAACCCGAGTACCTCTTTGGCGAACCGCAGGACGGGGATGTGGTGATTTGCAAATATCCCGGCCGCACAGAGAATTTCGTGAAGCGCCTGATGGGGGTGCCCGGCGATACCATTGAAGTGAAAAACAATGTGGTATACCGAAACGGCGTCGCTTTGGACGAAACCTATCTGACCCCGAGCCGCAATGACGACGGGTTCTCCATGGACGCGATGACGCTGGGCGAGGATCAGTACTTTGTGATGGGGGATAACCGGGACAACAGCCACGACAGCCGAAATTATTACGGTTACGGCAAGCCCGCCACGCTGACGCGCAGCCAGATCATCGGGCATGTGCGCTGCGTTGTGTATCCGTTTAACCAAATCCGCGGGATCGAGTAAACCGGCGGAAACAGTATTGCAAAACGCGCTCTTCCCGATTGCGTAGCGCTGTTGGGTTCAGAAACCCCGGATGGGGTTTTCGGCCAACGGGCTGCAATGGGAGGGGCGCGTTTTGGATGAGCAAAGGGTAGGGTTCCTAAGGGCGGGAGCCGTAAACCGACCGGGCTGAAGGCGACGTGGGCTTTAGGCTCCACGTTGGCCGATGACCGCGGGCTGCGGTCATGCGCCAAACCTTCGCGGCGCGGGGGAAGGTCGGCTACCGATAGCGCCGCGCCTTGCAGCCGCCTGTCATCTGCTCTTTAACTGAATAACCCCACAATGGGGTAGTACAGGAATGGGATAAAGATGGCCGGAAGAAGGTCCGCCACCTTGATTTCCGATTTGAGCAGCATATTTAGACCAATGCCCACAATCAGCAACCCGCCGACAGCGCTCATTTCCTGCACTACAATATCGCTGAGCAGCGGCGCGATGAGGTTGCCCAGCAGGGCGATGGCCCCCTGGTAAATCAGCACCGGAAGGGCTGAGAGCATCACGCCGGGGCCGAGCGCGCCGGCAAAAACCACGGAGGCAACGCCATCCAGCGCGGATTTGGCAATCAGCGTGCTGTGATCCCCCCGGATGCCGCTGTCTAGCGCGCCGACCACCGCCATCGCGCCTACGCAGAACACAAGGCTGGCCGTCACAAAGGCCTGCGCGAAGGTGCTGGCGCCCTGATCCGCGTTGCGCACCAACTTGCGTTGCGCAAACTCGCCCAACTGGGTCAGGCGTTTGTTGATGCCGATGGCGGAACCCAGCACGCCGCCAACCACGACAGAAAGGATCATCAACAGCACGTTGCCGGTTTTCAGCGCCCCGCTCAGGCCAATGAGCACCACGCAAAGGCCGAGGCCCTGCATCACCACGTCCGCCATGCTTTGCCGAAAGCTGCGTTTCAGCAACAGACCAAGGGCCGAACCCACGAGGATTGCGGCAACGTTAATCAGCGTTCCAATCAAGGAAAAGCCTCCTTACGATGTGTTCCGCCGGGCTGCGTATGCCTCTGCCGAGGGCCGAGGGGTTCAGGGCGCTTCCAAGCCCAGTCGCAGAAAGCCCGGCGCGCCTGAAAACACAGAAAAAAACGGAAGCCTGAGGGCATCCATGCAGGCCGCGCGCCTATAAGGAAGGAGCGCGGGCACAAATCCCACGCTCCTGAACCTGTCGATGCTCGGGTTTACTGCGCGTTCTCCACGGGATACACGCTAACCTTCTTTTTATCGCGGCCAAGGCGTTCAAAACGAACAATGCCGCTGGTCAGGGCGAAAAGAGTGTCATCCTTGCCGATGCCAACGTTCAGGCCCGGATGGATGTGCGTGCCGCGTTGACGAACGATAATGTTACCGGCCAGCGAATATTGCCCGTCGGCACGCTTGGCTCCCAGACGCTTGCTTTCGCTGTCGCGACCGTTACGGGTCGAGCCGACGCCCTTTTTATGGGCGAAGAACTGAAGATTCAGTTTCATCATGGTTGGTTCCTCCCATTCAAAATGTTGAGCTTTACCAGTCGCGGATACTCATGGGAGATATCCGTAAGTCCTAAAACTGCTGTACGAAGGATTATCTGCGCGTCGTGGTCCGCTTGCGGGCTCGCCTTTGGCAGGGTGACGGCGATCCGAGCCCCGGCCTCATCCACAACCGTATCCGGCAGGATGCCGGCAATGGCTTCCAAGGCGTTTACACAGGTCTGCATCAGCACGCTGACGGCCGCGCACACCACATTCCCGCCCGCCGGCTGCGCCCCCGCGTGTCCGGCGCTTTCCAGCCGCGTAATCCGTTCCCCTTCGTACTCAACGGTGACGTTCGTCATCAGCCGACCGCGGTGATCTCCACCTTGGTGTACTGTTGGCGGTGACCGGCGCGGCGGTGATAGTTCTTCTTGCTCTTGTACTTGTAGATGATGACTTTTTCGCCCTTTACCTGAGCGACGATCTTCCCTTCAACCTTTGCGCCGGCAACGGTCGGGGTGCCGATCTTCACGCCTTCGTCGGAGCCGAGCATCAACACGTCAAAGCTGACGGTGCTGTCGTTTTCCTGGTCGAGTTTCTCAACATAGATGGTATCACCCTTGGTTACGCGGTATTGCTTGCCACCGGATACGATCACTGCGTACATGGCAAAGCACCTCCCAATCCATACTCGCCAAGCGTAAGGCGATGCCCGAAGGCATACTTCGAGACCCCGCTTGTGCGGCTTACCGAATTACGTTATCATATTTTAGCTTGAATGTCAATCACTTTCGGTTGCGAACACACCGAAAACTCAGGATTTGGGGCCGATTGAACCGATGGAAGAAGCCTTTGATTTTTAAGGAGTTTCATAGTATGATGAAGGTACCTTCTGCAATTGAATGGGCGAGGTGTTCAGGATGGACGCGAGGGATTTTCTGGCCGGGGTTGGGCGCTTGGGCGTTGATTTTTACACCGGGGTGCCGGATTCGCTTCTGCAACCCCTGAACGATACGCTATATTCCGATTTCGGCCTGACCGGAGCGCACGTCGTCGCCGCCAACGAGGGCGGGGCGGTCGGGCTTGCGGCGGGCCATTACATTGCCACGGGCAAACCCGCGATGGTATACCTGCAAAACAGCGGCGTGGGCAACCTGGTCAATCCGGTTGCATCGCTCCTGAACAAACGGGTTTACGGCATTCCCTGCGTGTTTGTGGTCGGCTGGCGCGGCGAGCCGGGCGTGCATGACGAGCCGCAGCACGCCTTTCAGGGCCTCATTACGCGTGCGATGCTGGAAATGCTGGAGCTTACCGTATTTGAACTGGACCGTGCGACAGATGGGCCGGCGTTTGACCGGATGCTGTCGGTTGCGCAGACCCTGATGGCCGAACGCCAGAGCGTTGCGTTTTTAGTGCATAAGGGCGGGCTTATGGGCGGCAGCGGCGCGCTCCCCCAAAACAACCGGCCGATGGCGCGCGAAACCGCCCTGCGCGCTTTGCTGAACGCGGCGGGTAGCCGAGACTGCTTTGTAGCGACGACCGGCAAAACCTCGCGGGAAGTGTTTGAACTGCGCGAGGCGATGGGGCAGGGGCACGGGTGTGATTTTTTAACCGTCGGTTCCATGGGCCACGCAAGCATGATCGCGCTGGGCATGGCGCAGGCCAAACCGGACACGGTTTTCTGGTGCCTGGACGGCGACGGCGCGGCGCTCATGCACCTTGGGGGTTTGGCGGTGGAGGCGCAGCAGAAGCGTCGGAACCTGATCCACGTGCTGCTGAATAACGGCGCGCATGAAAGCGTCGGCGGCACGCCGGTCGCCGGCGGCGCGCTTGGGTTTGCCGCCATCGCGCGTGCCGCAGGCTTTGAGGCGGTTTTTACCGCTGAAAGCGAAGGCGAGCTGCTTGCGTTGCTCCCCCGCGTGCGCGAAGCCTGCGGGCGGCAGCTTGTATTTTTGGAAATCCTGCTTCGGCAGGGTTCGCGGGCCGATCTTGGCAGGCCAACCCAAACCCCGGACGAAAACCTGCGCGGTTTAATGAATACGCTGCTGAAATGAGGCAAACGCTGTGAAGGCCCTGATCTTAAATTCCGGCGTCGGGCACCGTATGGGTGACCTGACCAAAACCCAACCCAAGTGCATGACGGAGATCGGAGGCGGCTACACCATCCTGAGCCGCCAGCTGACCCAGCTGGCAAAGGCGGGCGTAAGGGATGTGGTGATTACGACCGGCCCTTTTGAGGATGCGCTCCGGGCGCATGTGGATCGCCTGAACCTTCCCCTCAGGATATGCTACGCGCCCAACCCGGCATACGCGGCCACCAACTATATTGTAAGCATTCACGGCGCGGCGAAACATCTGCGCGGGGAGGACGTGCTCCTTTTGCATGGCGATCTGGTGCTGGAACAAAGCGTGCTTTCGGACCTTTTGGCCAGCCCTGTCAGCGTGATGGCGGTGGATCGGACGCTTCCCCTGCCGGAAAAGGATTTTAAGGCGAAGCTCCGTCAGGGCCGCATTGTCGCGATTGGCGTTTCCTTGTTTGGAGGGGACTGCGTTGCCTGCCAGCCGGCATACCGTTGGTCGGCCAACGACTTTGGGCTGTGGCTGGACGCCATCGGCGCGTTTGTGGCAAACGGACAAACCGGCGTTTATGCCGAAAACGCCTTCAACGCGCAGGACGGGGCCATTGCCCTGTGGCCGCTTGAACTGGAAGGCCGCCTGTGCGCTGAAATTGACAATCCGGAAGATTTGGCAATTGTGAGCGCCCGTTTTTTGCAAACTTTGTAACCCGCCAATAGGAAAAGGCAACCGTCGCGGACGTTTCAAGTATGCAGTAAAGGCAGGAAAACCGATGAAAACCGTTTATATGTGCTTCAGTACCGATATTCTTCACAGCGGACATATTGCCATCATCCGCCGCGCGGCCGCGCTGGGGGAGCTGACCGTCGGCGTGCTGACCGACGAGGCGATTGCCACCTACAAGCGCTACTCGCTGATTCCGCTGAGCGAGCGGATGCAGCTGTTTGAATGCCTCAGCGGCGTACACCGCGTGGTGGCGCAGCGCACGCTCAGCTACCGGGACGCGCTGACCGAGCTGAAACCGGACATTCTGGTGCACGGGGATGACTGGCGCACCGGGGTGCAGTGCGGCGTGCGCGCCGAGGCGATTGCCGTGCTGAAAAGCTACGGCGGCGAGCTTGTGGAGTTTCCCTACACGCACAGCGCGACCGAGGAAACGCTTACCGCGCTGGATTCGCGGCTGAACATGCCGGAGGTGCGGCGCGGCAGGCTTCGCAGGCTGTTGCAGCTCAAGCCCTGCCTGAGCGTGATGGAAGCGCACAACGGGCTGACCGGGCTGATTGTGGAAAACGCGGCGGTCAGCGCGGACGGCGGCGTGAAACGGTTTGACGCGATGTGGGTGAGCAGCCTGTGCGATTCCACCGCCAAGGGCAAGCCGGATATCGAGCTGGTGGATTGGACCAGCCGCATCCACACCCTGGAGGAAATCATGGAGGTCACCTCCAAGCCGATCATTTTGGATGGGGATACCGGCGGGCTGACGGAGCACTTTACCTATAACCTGCGCACTCTTGAGCGGGTGGGCGTGAGCGCCGTGATTATCGAGGATAAAATTGGGTTGAAAAAGAACTCGCTGTTTGGCGCGGGCGCGCAGCAGAAACAGGCGACCGTTGAGGAGTTTTGCGAAAAGCTCAGCGCGGGTAAAAAAGCCCAGCGCAGCAAGGACTTTATGATCTTTGCGCGCTGCGAAAGCCTGATTTTGGAGCAGGGCATGGACGACGCGCTGTCGCGTTGCCGCGCCTATGTGCAAGCCGGAGCCGATGGGGTGATGATCCATAGCTGCCAAAAAACGCCGGATGAAGTGTATGGCTTTTTAGCGCGTTTTCGGGAAACCAACCCAGCCACGCCGGTTGTCGTGGTGCCCACTACCTATAACGGCGCGACCGAAGCGGAGCTGGCGGCCCATGGCGCGAATGTGGTGATCCACGCCAACCATCTGCTGCGCAGCGCGTTTCCGGCGATGCTAAAAACTGCGGAGCTGACGCTGCAAAACGGCCGCACCCGCGAGGCGGACGAGCTGTGCATGTCCATCCGCGACATCCTGACGCTGATCCCCACTGAGGAACCGTAAAAAAGTCGGACGTTAAAAGGAGGTACCGTGATGCTCAGCCCTCTTTGCCCCGTGGATGTGCGCGTGCTGGACGCGGCGCGCGGGCAGCAGGCCCTGCGCGATATGCTGCCCAAAGGCGCGAAGGTGCTCGCGCTCGCGTCGCGCGCCCGTAGCGCGGAACTGAACCTGACGCCGTTTTGGACCGCTTTGCAAAGCGACGGCCACGCCGTGCAGCTGTATTCCGAAATCCCGACCAACCCGTCCGTTGCCGATGTGGCGGCGCTTTTATGCCGTTTGCGGGAAGAGCCTTTTGAGCCGGGCGCCATTCTGACGGTAGGCGGCGGAAGCTGCATCGACCTGGGCAAGGCGGTCAGCGCGCTGTATGGCCTGCCCAGCCTGCCCACGGCGCAGGCGGTGCGCGACGCGATCGCCAACCGAGCCTATGCTCCGGCCCCACAGCGCGCGGGCGTGTACGCGATGCCCACCACGGCGGGCACCGGCAGCGAGGTAACCCGCTGGGCAACCGTCTGGGACGCGGATAACCGCAGAAAGCTTTCGGTGGATGACCCGGACGGATTTCCCAAGGGCGCGGTGCTGATCCCGGAATGGACGCTGGGCATGTCCCCAAGCCTTACGCTGTCCACCGGGCTGGATGCGCTTTCCCACGCGATGGAGGCATACTGGGCGGCGGCGCGCAATCCGCTTTCACAGGAATTGGCGCTTTCCGCCGCGCGCAAGGTGTGCGAAGCGTTGCCCAAAGCCTTGGCTGCTCCGGGGGACTTGGGCGCAAGGCGCGAAATGTGCCTTGCGTCGCTCATGGCCGGGTTGGCATTTTCCCAAACCCGCACCACCGCCTGCCACAGCATCAGCTACCCCCTGACCATGTTAAAGGGTGTGCCGCACGGGTATGCCGCCGCGGTTACGCTATCCTCCGTGATGCGCCGCAACGCGAAAGCCGTTCCGGAAATGGAACGGCTGGAGGCGGTCTTTGACGAGGCGGAAGGGCTGGACGCATGGCTTGAGGATCTAACCAAAGGGGTACAACCCCTTCGGCTGAGCGCTTTTGGCATTGCCGAGGCGGATTTGCCGGCCATCAACGCGCTGACCTTTACGGCGGGCCGCATGGATAACAACCCGATTGGCTTTACGCCGGATGATGTGATGGAAATTCTGAGGGAAAACCTGTAACCGTGTGAATCGCGGGAAATACGGTTCGCAATGGTAAACGGCGAGCCGGATGGACGCGCCTTTCCCGGCCGCAGCGTAGATGGGTCAAGGGCAAAGCCTGACGCCGCAGCGTAGAACCATCCAGCGAGCGAACAGCCCACAAGGCTATGAGGCGAATGGCAAAACGCATTGCAGCAGTCATCAATAGCAAATCCCCGCCGCAGCGAAAACGGGTCAGGGGTTATAACTCCTGACCCGATCGTTGAAAAACTCGCCGCATTGTGCCTTTGGCGCCTGCGGCGTTTTCTTTTGATGGTTGCGATTCATGACTTTTGTTGGGCATGGGACTCGCCCTTGCGCACATTAAAAGTTTTTCTTCGCACGCTTTTTCTGCGGCGGATTTCTGGATCATCGAGTTTTTTAGATTTCCGTCAGCTTTCTATTTCCGCGCCCGACAAATCCTCCGCGATGCGTTCCGCCGCCTCATCGCGCGTAACCTTGCGCACCCAGCGGTAACTGTTGACCTCCCAGATGGCCACAAAACACTTGAGCACCTGATCGGCTTTCAGGCAAATGAACACAATCACAGGATCCCAGCGGAACACGAAAGCCGCCAGTATGCTCATGGGCAGTACGATGCCCCACATGAAAATCAGATCATTGTAAAAAACAAACTTAGTGTTCCCGCCGCCGCGCACAATCCCTGTAAGCGTTGGGTTTTGGTAGGCTGTGCCCAGTATGGTGACGCTCAGCACCACCATAAAGCGGTTGGCCATATCCATCGCTTCGGGCGAAACCGCATACAGCGAAAGGATCGCGCCCTTCCCAAGAAATAGCAGCGCGCTGGAAACCGCGCCAATCAGCAGATAGATCCACTGAAGGGTTTGCACATACTCCCGAAGCCTGTGGGTATTGTCGCTGCCGACCGCCTTGCCGATGATAACGCCGCTGGCCGTGGAGATACCGTAGGTGACCACGGTTATCACCTGAAACAGCGAGTTCGCAATTGAGTTTGCCGCAATGGCGTTGGAACCCAGATGGCCCAACACGGCGGTCTGGATCATCATGGCAATACCCCAACTGGCGCACGCCATCACAACGGGCGTGCCGTACCGGCGATAATCTTTGAGCAGCGCGGGGTCAAGCTTTGCGAAGTATTTGAACGTTATGCTCAGCTTGCGATCCACCCGATAGGTGTAAAAAAGCACCACGCCGCATTCCACCATACGCGCCAACAGCGTTGCCAGCGCGGCTCCCTGCGCGCCCATCCGGGGCAAACCCAGATGCCCGAAAATGAGCACCCAGTTGCCAAAAATATTGACGATCAAACCGCTGAGCGAGGCGATGATCCCAACCGATACGTTTTCAATGCTGCGCTGCGCGGCCAGAAAGATCATCGTGGCCCCAAAGAAGGGGTAGCTGTACGCGATAATACGCATATACCGCGCGCCTTCGGCAATCGCCCCCGCGTCACCGGTCAGCAGGCCGAGCACGCCTTCCGGGATAAAGCGCGCGATGGTAAAAAAGCCAATTACCATCAGGAATGTAAAGGTAAAAGCAGTCGCCAGCACGCGCCGGATCGGTTCCAGCCGTCGGGTGCCCCAGTATTGCGAGGCAATCACCACCATGCCGTCGCCTAACCCGCTCGCCAGCATTTGCAGCAAAAACTGCACCTGATTGGCCAGCGCCACACCGGAAAGCGCGTTTTGCGAATAGGAACCAATCATTACGTTGTCGGCCAGGCCAACCAGACAGCCGATCACGTTTTGCATGGCCAGAAAACCGGTGAGCCGAAAAATTTGCCGATAGAACTGCTTATCCCTGCTGATCATGTTCAACTACCGTTTCTTCGATGATGCGCCTTGCGGCCGTTCCCTATGGTAGCACTCGCCCGGCAATTGCGCAAGCCCGGGCAACCGTTGGGAGCGGCTTTGTTTTGCGCCGTGCGGTCGGGCGGCCGCTGATCCCGGTTGAGCCTCGCGGGCGAACGCTCATAAGCGTAGCGTCTTGCCGCACGCCGGCGGTTCGCTGATCCCAGAAAGGCAACGCGGAGCCGTGAGCAGCGCAAGAATCCGGAAATAAATACAAGCCAACCCGTATTTCAGGGATGGCTTGTATCAAAAATGAAAGGGTACCCAGCGTATGGGGCGCCAAGGCGCACGGGCGGCGCCTGATTGGCGGTTTCGTGCATGGAGCGTTAAGCCAGATTATTCCGCCAGATCCGCCGCGTCATAGTTGAGGCGGCTTGTGTATTGGATGGAGATGCTCTCCTCATACATGCGGCTGAGCGAAAGCGATACGCGGCCATCCGCCAGCGTCCAGGCTGCGTCCAGCGTGCCCCACTCGACGTAGGTGTTGGTCGCGTCCGCGCTGAACGGGTCGCTCTCGGGCGCGCCCAGCGTTGCGCTCATGGTTTTCAGCAACGACCGGAAGGTTGCGATGCTGTTATCCACCGAGTCCATCACAAACCCTACGGAAGTGAGCTTGTCGGTTTTAGCGCTGTTATTCTGGTCCACCTGTACGCTCAGGCTGTCCGCCGTCAGGTCGGTGCCGGGGATGACGATATCTTCAAAGTTATACTCGATGGCTCCGTTGTCATAATCATCGGTGTCATATTTCAGCTTTCCGAGGGTAGCATCCGCGTCAAACGCAGCCAGCGTCTGATCCTTATCCATCCCGAACTGAAGCCCGAAGGGCAGCGCGGTCGATTCGCCAAGCGCCGCCGCCGGGAGCAGCAACGCCAGCACCGTAACCATTGCCAGCCATTTTTTGAACATGAAAAATCCCTCCTTGTCCGTGCTCTGCTGTCATGATGATACGGCAACAGGCAACGGTTGTCAATCCGCAGAAACGCGCTATATTGTAACATTGTCCGTGTTACGCTTTTGTTACTGCGCCTATACTATACTTTTTATGAACCTGCGATACACCGCGACGCAATATAGAGAAGGAGGCCCCAACCATGAAAAAAGTTCTCGCCCTCACGCTTGCCTTAGCGCTCCTGACCTCCGGCATGGCCCTTGCCCAAACAGCCGATACGGCTGGCCTTACCCTCACCTTTACGGAAAACCCGACCACAGGCTACACCTGGACCTGCAAAAACACCGACGAAGCTATCCTGACGGTTACCGACGCGGGCTATACCGCCGGCGCGGACGCTGCGAACGCCGAAGGGGCTGGCGGCACCCACACATGGGCGTTGACCGGCGTTGCGGAAGGCGACGTGACCGTTACCTTTACTCTGGGGCAGGCGTGGGATGGCGGCGAGGTGGCCGATACGATTGTGTATTCCCTGCATGTGGATGCTAACAAGGCCGTAACCCAAACGGCTGTTGCCGGTTACCCGGACCTGTACGCGCCCGGCAAGGCAGCCGTTTTGCTTTCGGAGAACCCCACCACCGGGTATGAGTGGAAGTACACCGCCAGCGACGATCATATTTTGACCCTTGAAAAGGACGAGTTTCAAGCGCCCGCCACCGATGCCGTCGGGGCCGGCGGAACCTACCTGTGGGTATTTACCGGCGCCAAGGAAGGCGATGTAACCCTGACATTCGAATATGCCCGCTCCTGGGAAGCAGAGGTGAAGCCCGACGCGACCATCGTTTACACCTTCCATGTGGATGCGGGGCTGAACGTAACCCAAACCAGCGTGGATGGCGATTATGACGCCTACAACCCCCTCGCGCCCCAAACGGCGGAATAACCTGCCCATACCGGAGGCATTCCGGCAAAGAGATATTTGCCGTTGCTGGAAAGCCAGACGGCGGATGGATTACCGGAAATCAAACATAATCAAAGGCCGCGGCCCAATCGGGCTCGCGGTCTTTGGCTGTGGGGCAGCGGAAAAGGGGTTATCGGCAAACCTGCTGCGGGCACGCCGGCGTTGCCACCGGCCCGCCGCGTTTTCTGCTATGGAACCGTTCAACGGATTCACCGACCGCCGGGATTTTATGCCGCGATGCCAAACCCGGCCGGCGGCGGCGGAGAACCGATCGCCTAAAGCCCGTTCTTGATTATTCCAGCGGAAACGTTTCCAAAAGCCCCAAATCCCAAAGCATGGAGCTGGTCAGGTATTTATCACGGATATCTCGCGAATGCAGGAACGCGTCTCGCACATCCTGCGCGCTTTCCCCAATCGCCTCCGGGTTGTCCGGCTCTCCCACCGCCCGCATCAGGGCAAGCACTTCTTCGGTTTTGGGCAACTCCTCGGCGACAATCGTCTGTATTTCGTCCCAATGGGTTAAAATGCGTTCCAGATGCCGGGCTTGGGTTGTCGGGTCATTCTTGTGCCATACCCTGTATTCGCTGTCGATCAGGGTCTGCGCGGCCTTCCCGAACACCCGGCGCACGCTTTGCTCCCACGCGGCAGGGTCAAACGCGCGCATCGCCTTTTCCGCTGTTTCACGGTTTGGCGTCAGGGTTCGCAAACGGTCATATATCCGCAGGGTCAGCACGGTGCCCACGCCTACCTGAATGCCGTGCAGTTCCAACGGCAGGCCGCGCTCCAGCGCAAACATCTCCCACAGGTGGGAAAAATAATGCTCCAACCCCGAGGCGGGGCGGGAAACTTGCGCAAACGCCATGGCTACGCCGGAAAGGATCAAGCCCTCCGCCACATCGCCGATCACGTCCGGGTCGCGCTCCATCAGCCTTGGGGCGGCGCTCCGGATTTTTGCCAGCGAACGGCGCATGAGACCCGCGACCGCCTCGCAGTAATACTCTCCGGTCACAAGCCGCGAGATTCGCCATTCGCACAGCGCGATATATTTCGCCAACATATCCCCCAAACCCGCTTGCAGCATCCTCGCGGGCGCGTCCTTCAGAAGCAGGGTATCGGCGATGATCGCGCCCGGGCAAGCATTGTAAAGCGTTACTTTCACACGGTCGCGGATCATGGAGGATGAATTGGAGGCATACCCGTCCATGGAAGGCGCGGTGGCTACGACCGCCTGAGGCTTGCCCAGCGCATGCGCAAGCACCTTGCAGCAGTCGTTAATCACCCCGGAGCCAACGGCCAGCACGCCGTCGCAGGCCGGGTCAAAGGCCATTAGCAGGCGACCCACGGCGCGCTCGTCCGGCTCTACGGTTTCGCTGTCAAACCGGTACAGCCCGTAAGGGATACCCGCGCCCTGAAGCGCCTGCAACACCTGAGGCATCGCGGCCCGTTCGGTGTTCCGATCGCACACAATCCAAGGATGCGCGCAGCCAATGGCCGCCAAAGCCTCCGGGAGCATCCGCACGGCGCCCTGCCCAATTTTCAGATATTTCAGGCCTACCCGGTGTTCCCGGCCGCAGGCGCACGCGTGCCCGTCCGGGGCGATCAGTTCCTCCAACGTCATTTCCGCAAGGGTTTTCAAAAACGATCTCTCCCTTCGGCAATCGCGGCTGTGGAAGCGCGCCGCGTGCCTTCGCGCCTATTATACAGCCAAACGGCTTTTCCGTCACCCTGTGGGTTTTTTGAAACGGAAATTGAGGATACCGAAAGGTTGCGGTTCCCAAACCGCCGATGACGCGCCGTAGCCCAAGCGGTGCGGCGGTGGTGGCGCAGAGTCGCCTCCCGGATGGGGTCGCTGGCGGTTTGCGGAAGCGGCGGGGGGCGGCAACGCTACGGTCAGCTTACACAAAGCCATGCCCGCGCCTGTTTTGCGTTGCTTTTTACCCCTGCGGGGCGTATAATCATGAAATGGAATCATTAACGTCGTTTGAGGGAGTGGACTCATGAAACTGGGAATCGTCGGATTGCCCAACGTTGGAAAAAGCACGCTGTTTAACGCAATCACCAAAGCAGGCGCACAGGCGGCCAATTATCCGTTTTGCACCATCGAGCCGAACACGGGGGTTGTGCCGGTTCCGGATCGCCGCCTGGATGTGTTGGCCGAGATGTTTCACCCTAAAAAGGTTACTCCCGCGTCCGTGGAGTTTGTGGATATCGCGGGCCTTGTGAAAGGCGCGAGCAAGGGCGAGGGCTTGGGCAACAAGTTTCTTTCCCACATCCGCGAGGTGGATGCGATTGTGCATGTGGTTCGCTGCTTTGAAGATGCGAACATCATCCACGTGGACGGAAGCGTTGACCCCGCGCGCGATATTGAGGAGATCAATCTGGAGCTGATTTTCGCGGATTTGGAAACTGTGGGCAAGCGCACGGACAAGGCCCTGAAGCTGGTCAAATCCGGCGATAAGAAGGTTGCGACGGAAGGCGAGCTGGGGCAGCGGCTGAAGGCGCATCTGGAAGCCGGGAAACCGGCGCGCACGTTTCCCATGACGGCCGATGAAAAAGAGCTGCTCGACAGCTGGTTTTTGCTCACCGATAAGCCCGTGATCTACGCCGCCAACATCGCCGAGGAGGATGTCGCCAAGCCCGATACGGAGCTGCCGCTGGTGCGGAAGGTTCGGGCGATCGCCGCCGGCGAGGGGGCGGAGGTTTTCACCATCAGCGCCCGCATAGAGGAAGAAATCGGCGCGATGGAACCGGAAGAAAAGCAGGAGTTTTTAGCCGAAATGGGCATCGGCCAAAGCGGTCTGGATCGCCTGATTCAGGCAAGCTACAAACTGCTGGGGCTGATCTCCTTCCTGACCTCCGGCGCGGATGAGTGCCGCGCGTGGACCATCCCGGAAGGCACCAAGGCCCCGCAGGCCGCTGGAAAAATCCACACCGATTTTGAACGCGGCTTTATCCGCGCCGAAATCGTATCCTTTGAGGATCTGGCAGCGCAGGGCGGCATGAACGCCTGTAAGGAAAAGGGTTTGGTGCGCAGCGAAGGGAAAGATTACGTGATGAAGGACGGCGACGTTGTGCTGTTCCGCTTCAACGTGTAAGGGGGCGTCGCAATGGGCAAGCTGACATTCTTTTTCAAGCGCCTGGTGCGCATGGACTTTCATAAAATGTGGATAACGACGGCCTTCCTGAAGGAACGCAGCGGGAAATGCAGGCTTTGGCTACTGTGCGATATGCTCCGCTGCGCCCTCAAGTTCAACGCCGGTTATATGGACTATAAAATTGCCGAAATGTACCGCCTGACCGACGAGCAGAAGAAAACCGTCATCACCCGCGGGCTTAGCAACACCATCGTGCGCCGCATGAACGACAAGGCCTACTGGCATTTTTTTGACGACAAGGCGACGTTTAACGATCTATTCAAGGAGTTTATCGGCCGCAACTGGCTGAAAATCGCTCCCGATACCGATCCGGCTGTATTCCGGGCTTTTTTGCTGGAAAACCGGGACTTGATCGCCAAGCCCCTGGAAGGCAGCAGCGGCCAGGGAATTGAGCGTTTCACCGAAGCCGACTGGCTGGGCAGGGAGGAAGCGTTTCTGGACGAGCTGCGCCACAAGGGCATCGGCATCATTGAGGAGCGCGTGATTCAGCATCCCCGGATGATGGCAATGTGCCCCACCTCGGTTAACACCATCCGCATCGCAACCCTGCTTGGCGATCACAAGCAGGGGGTGGTGTACGCCTTTTTACGCATCGGCAACGGCAAGGTGATGGATAACGTCGATTGCGGCGGCATGGCTGCGCGCGTCGATCTGGCAAGCGGCAAGCTGCTGACCGTGGGCGCGGATAAAGCCGGCAACACCTTTGAAAAGCACCCCATCACCGGCACGCCGATCATCGGCTTTGAAGTGCCATACTTTAAAGAGGCGATGGAGATGTGCAACCTCGCCGCTGCCCGCGTGCCCCAAATGCGTTTTGTGGCATGGGATGTGGCCATTACGGAAAAGGGGCCGTGCTTTATCGAGGGCAACAGCTTCCCCAGCCACGCCGTGCCGCAGTTTGCCGCCCATTATCCGGATGGGATTGGCATTATGCGGGAGTTTCGCACCTTTATCGATATCTGACCCCCGGCGGGCGGCCAAATCGCCCATCGGGGTTTTCTGAACCGGATACCGAACCGTTTGCCTCTGCTTTACCGCCGTGCCTGCACAACCGACCGTGCCGCAGCTGCGGGTTCCGTTGGTCACAAGCCCAAACAGAAGGAGAGCCTTTATGAAAAAAGTCCTGTCTTTCCTGGTTGTCCTCATGCTCCTGACGGCATTCATCCCCACGGCTACTTTAGCGGCAAGCCCAACCTTCACCCTGATGGTTTATATGTGCGGCACGGATTTGGAAAGCGACGGCGGCTGCGCCACGGCCGATTTGAAGGAAATGGTCAAAAGCGGCGTAAAGTCCGGCGGCAATGTGACCGTGTATGTGCAAACGGGCGGCACCAAACAGTGGGCCACCAAAGGCATGACCAACCGGGAAGGCGAACGCTGGCTGGTCAGCAAGGACGGTCTGGAACGCGTGGACAGCCTCGGTCGCATCGATATGGGCAGCGGGGATGAGTTTACGCAGTTTTTGGAATACGGCCTGAAGAACTATCCAGCCGACCGGTACGGTCTGGTGCTGTGGGACCATGGCGCGGGCGCGACGGACGGCGTTTGCTATGACGAAATTTCCGGCAACAGCCTCAACATGGCTAAAATTTACCAATCGCTTCAAGCGGCGTCCAAAGAGGCGAATTTCAGTAAATTCTCGTTTGTCGGGTTTGATGCGTGCCTGATGGCCAACTACGAAATGGCGCTGCACCTGCGGCCCTTTGCCGATTACATGGTTGCCAGCGAGGAAACCGAACCCGGCGAAGGCTGGGATTACACCCAATGGCTTACCTTGCTGGCGAAGGATCCGGCTGCCGATATCGAAACGGTCACAAAAAAGATTGTGGACAGCTTTATCCAAAGCGTGGATACCAGCTACGGCGATTTTGGGACGCTGTCAGTGCTCAACCTGAGCAAGCTGGACGGCCTGACCGCCGCGATGGAGGACATGGGCGAAGCGCTGACCGGGGAAATTTCGGGCGGCAACTTCAGCTCCATTTCCCGTTTGCGCCAGAACGTGCGCGCCTTTGGCGAAACCGACAGCGATTCCTCCGATATGATCGATTTGAGCGTGTTTGCCAAAATTTTCGAGCGTTATGACGAAACTGGCGCGCAGGCGTTGACCGCCGCCATGCAGGACGCGGTGGTATACAGCCGCAACACCGCCAACCTGAGCAACGTGACCGGCCTTTCCGTGCTGGTGCCCAACAAAACGCGCAGCTCCGCCTCGCAGTACCTGCAAAATTACGACACGGAAAACCTGATGCCGAAGTACACAGTTTTTGTGCGCAGTCTCGTGGATCAGATGGTGGCCGGGAGCCACACCTTCACATCCGGGGGCGTGACCCAGCAAAGCGTGCAGGATGCGACGGTCGATTGGTTCTCGCAATACGCGAGCGACACGCAAACATACTATGACACATACAATAACCTCTGGGGCGATTCGACCGGCGCATCCTCCGCCGGCAGCGCGTCCGGCAGCACCGGCGCTTCCTCTGATGGCAGTGATTTTTCGCTGAGCAACTTCCTCAACACGCTGTTTGGTTCCGGCGACGAAACCCTTAACACGGATGCCAGCGCGACCAACGGCCTGTGGGATACCACCGCCGATACCGCGGATTCATCCGTTTCCAGCGCGAACTTTGGGAGCCTCTGGGGCGATCAGACTACTGATTCTGCCGCAGACAGCAGTGTGGACGTAAGCTCCGGCGACCAGACCTATACGCTGGAAAACCCGTTTGCCAACGCAACCGGCGATTCCGCTTACACACTGACGCTCAACAGCGACGATCTGCAAAACCTCGCCTATGCCGAAGCCTACCTGATGATGGATGTGAGCGACCCGGATTTTGAATGCTATGTGGATTTGGGTTATACGCAGGATGTGATTACCGATTGGAATCAGGGTAAGCTCTACGGCTTGTTTGACGGCACATGGCCCACGCTGGCCGGCCAGATGGTGTGCATCTACGATCAGGTTGCCAACGAAAATTACGTGCGCAGCCTGATCCCCGTCACCCTCAACGGGGAGGATACCTACCTGCTGGTTGTGTTCGATCAGGAGCATCCCGGCGGCGTGGTTGTCGGCTCCAGCGAGGGCTACACGGACGCGGGGCAACCGGTACGCGGTTTCGATCCGCTCAGCGAAGGGGATGTAATCGTGCCTCAGTATGAGCTGATGTATTGGGACGCGAACGACGAGCAGCAGAGCGAGCCGTTTGAAGGCGATCCCATCACGGTGGGCGCGGACGGTACGGTGGAATTTGGGTATGAAGCCGTCGAAACCGGCGCGAAATATGAATACGGTTTTTGCCTGAATGATATTTACGGCGGTTATCAGTTTACAGACGCTGTTACCTTGACCTACTGATAACCCGCGCGGGCAACACCGGCGCGGGAGGCGCAGGCGTACCCCCGCCGCGACACGCGAAAGCTGGATCGGCAGGGGCAACACGTCCTGTGCGGAAAATGCGCGACCCGCGCCGCACCTCAGGCCGGGCTTGACCGCCCGGCGCAAACCCCTTTCCGCAACGATTATTGCGGGTGAACCCGAAAGCAAAGCCAAACCGAGGCCCTCCCAAGCGGCGGGGCCTCGGTTTGGCTTTTGAATGGAAGCTTGCATGTTTCCGTGTGCGGCAGAAGCGCGGTTTCGACGTTTGAGCAAGATGGGTCCATCCTTCATGCCATCGAAAAATCTGCATGGGTGGCTGCCGCCGCTCGCCTCATCGCCCTGCGGGCTGTTCGCATGCTGGCTGGCTTCACACCGCGGCGTTTGTTTGGGGGTTTTACCCCAAGCCCCGGCAGGCTTCACCCATGCAACCGGACAAGGGATATCATTCCTTGCCCCACCTTTTTGACAGCTTGGAGTAAGGACTTATCCTTCCTCGTAACCTATTTATACAGCGGTTTTGAGCCGCTTGCGTTTTCAAAACGCACACTTCTTTTCGGTGGGACTGTTCCAGCGGTTATTCGCTTTTTCGCGGGCTTCGCTCCCGCAGGGCGAGGATCAACCGCCGGAGAGTTTCCGCCCCGCTGGAAAGTGTGCTGCTGTCTGCGGCCCCGCCTGCGCCAGCGTCCGAGGCATTGCTGATCCCTTTGGTTGGCGGCGTGGCGACGAGCTGGGCTCCGTTTGCCGCGCCGGCTGTGGCGGCAGGCAGAGCGTTGTTTGCCGCGCCGATCGCGACCCCGTTATCCCGGTTGGCGGAAAGCTGATCGATCGTACCGGAAATGAACTGTTTCACGCTGTCCACCCCGCTGCCGGCCAGATCGCCAACGATGGAAAGCGCTGTTTTCAGCGTTCGGTTGTCCAGTTTGCGGAACGCATCCCACAGCGCGCCCGCCGTATCGGACCATCGCTCGCTCATTTCGCCAAACGTGTGGGCATTGGCCGCGCCAAGCACGCTAAACAGCGTTTCCACCAGCAGTTGCCGTTTTTCTGGCGTGCTGTCGGTTAAAAAATCGTCGATGGTCGCCTTCATCAGCTTGCTGGTTTGGTCCAACGCGGGTAACGTATCAAAATGCGGGCCGTTCAAGCCCCAGGTAAAGGGGTTGTGTTGTGAGATTCCGTTTGCCGAGCTCCGCACCACGGTATAAACCTTGGGCACGCCCATCAGCTGGCCGATCACCGAGGTTTGCGGCACATACGCCTTAACCTTTGGCAACGCAAGCCTGTACCCTTCGCTGGCGAGCGTGGCCTCATCCAGCCCCGGCGCGTCAAACAGGTAGAGGGCCGCGATACGGCTCCGTACGGGTTCATCGCAGCAGGCCGCCGCATACATCGCCAGATTCCCGCCCTTGGAATGTCCGGACAGGATCAGAGGGCCGGCCGTCGCGGCTGCCAGACTGTTCAGGTAGCGCACCGCTTCGGTTTGCGAGGGCACCGGGCACGCAAAGGACATGTTAAAATCTTCTTTCCAGCTAACAACGGTTGCATCGGTGCCGCGATAGGCAATTACGTGCGAACCCACCGGCAGGTCAAAGGCAACTGCGGCAAACTGCATTTCCCGGTCGGCGTCAAACCAATCCACGCAGTGGTGCACCGTCAGGCTGCCAAACCGATCGCTGGCCGCCGCTGAACCCAACAGCGCGTGACGGTCCGCGACCAACTGAGCGTTCCCCGGTTCGCGCTCCAACGCTTCCACCCGGCCGGCTGCCGCTTGAAGGGGCGCGGCCATATCCCCCAGCGCGTCGCGGAAATGGAGATAGGATAGCTGGGAGAAAATCAACGCGTCGATTTCATTGACCGGGGAGCGCTCAAAACCGAGATCTCCGCGCCATTTCATGTATTCGACCATTGGTACAGGCTCCTTTCCCAATAAGCGCAGGTTCATGCGCGCCGCGGCTGATCTGGCTTGCGCATCACCGCAGGCGCGAGGTTTGACTTCGCGCCTGCCCGGCGGCGGAGAGCATTCCGTTCAGCGGCGCCTGCTTGTCCGGCGGTTTAATGAACCAGCGGCCACAATTTGGGAAAGAAGATCACCATACCCACAATCGCAGCTGCAATCGACACCACCATCACCGCGCCTGCGGCCGTATCCTTGGCAACCTTGGCCCGCGGATCGCTGTGCGGCATGCAGATATCCACAGTGGTTTCCACGGCGGTGTTAACCAGCTCCATGCCGATCACCAGCCCGAACAGGATCACGCACGCCACCCATTCCGCTTCGCTGATGTTCAGCAGAAACCCAAACACGGTCACCAGCGCCATGGCGCTGAAGTGCACAATCATGTTCCGTTCGTTCTTAAAACCTGCGGCTAAGCCGTCAAACGCATAGGAAAAGCTGTCCGCGAGCCGTCCGCTCTTGAATGCTTCCGGGGCGGCGAGGGGCGCGCCCCTGTCCTGATGCAGATATCGCCCCACAACGGCGGAATAAACGATCAGGTAGGCGGCGGAGAGGGCAAAACCCGCGACAACGTCGCTTAAGTAATGCACGCCCAGATACACCCGGCTAAACCCAACAAGCGCGATTACCAGGCTCATCAGGCCGATCATCAGTCGTTTTGGCCGCTGTCCCCAAGCGGATTGCGCAACGATATAAATCAGAAAACCGTAAAACGCCATGGCGGCCATCGCGTGTCCGCTGGGAAAGCTGTATCCGGTTTCAGCCACCGCGCGGTAAATCAGCGGCGGGCGCTCGCGCAGGAACACGTTTTTGAGCGTGTAGTTCAGCGATACGGAAACCATCAGGTTGATGGCGATAGGGATGCTGTAATGCTTTTTCCGGTAAAGATACATCAGCGCAAGGCAGATGAGCAGCAGGATGACAGGCGCGCACAGGGCCGTCATTCCCTTCATGATGCCGGTCAGGGTCGGCGAACGCCAGGCGACCAGCGCGGCGGTGACCGACAGATCCAGCGAATGCAAAGTCCCGTTTTGCAAATTGAACGCGATTGCCAGAAAAACCGTTGCGCAAAAGATAAACCCCAACAGCATCCATAGGGTTCGCTTTTTCATTCCTGTGCCTCCCTTTACGCGGTTACAGCCTATCATATCACGCGGCGCGGGGCCTGTAAAGCGAGCGGAGAGCGCGGAAAAGGGTTTGCGGACCGAAGCGCGAACGTATACCCTAGGGACGGATATTTTTTCCGTTCGGGTATGAATTGAGGAGGTTTAATATGAGCATTCAGGATGATTTGCGGAAACTGGCCATGGCCGGCCTCGGCGCGGCCAGCGTCGCCTCGGAAAAAACACAGGAGGCGTTGGAATCGCTTGCCAAACGGGGCGAAGAAACCCTTGCGCAGGGAAAAGTGATGAACGAGCGGCTGCACCGCGAGGTTCAGCAAGCGGTGAAGGAACACGTGACCGTTGTGGAAACCAAACTGGACCTGAGCGCCGTGCTGACCGCGCTCGAGGCTTTCAGCGCGGAGGAACGCGCGGCTGTGCGGGAAAAACTGAACGCGCTGGACAGCGAACCAAAGGCGAATGAGCAAGCCGAATAAGCGCCAACCGAGCGGAACGGCCCGACTGCTCGAGATTACGCGCATCCTTCGCAAACATCGCATATTGGCCGGCCTGACCCCTGAGAAGCTTCGCCAGATTGTGGAGGCGTTGGGGCCGACCTTTGTTAAGCTTGGCCAAATGATGTCCATGCGCCCGGATATCCTCCCCCGCGCCTATTGCGACGAACTGCAAAAGCTGCGCACCGAAGTGGCGCCCATGCCGGCGGACGAGGTTCGGCGGGTGGTGGAGGCTTCGTTGGGCCGACCGCTTTCGGAGGTTTTCCCAACCTTTGACCCCGTGCCGCTGGGCAGCGCCAGCATCGCGCAGGCGCACCGCGCCACCCTACCGGATGGCACCCGGGTGGTGCTCAAGGTTCAGCGCGAGGGGATTTATCAAAAAATGGCAAGCGACCTTGCGCTTTTGCGGAAGGTTGCCAGACTGGTGAAGCTGACGCCCACCGGGGAAACCGTCGATTTCGCCATGGTGATAGAGGAAATGTGGTCGGTTTCCAAACAGGAGTTGAACTTTGTCCATGAGGCGGACAACGCGGAAACCTTTGCCCGCCTCAATCAGGATGTGGCTTATGTGACCTGCCCGCATGTGTTTCGGGAGTATTCCACCCGGCAGGTGCTGGTGATGGAAGCGGTGGACGGCATCCCGATTGACAATCAGGCGGCGCTCCTCACACAAGGGTACAGTTTGTCCGAAATTGGCCTCAAACTATGCGCCAATTACCTGAAACAGGTGTTGGACGACGGCTTTTTTCAGGCGGACCCGCATCCCGGTAATTTACTGATCCGCGATGGGCAAATTGTTTGGCTGGATTTGGGCATGATGGGCACGCTGACCGCCAAGGACCGCGCGGCTTTCCAAAAAGCGCTCGGCGCGGCGGCGACGCGGGATATCGGCGGCGTGACCGAAGCCGTGCTTGCCATCAGCAAGCACAGCGCGCCCGTGCAGCGCGACGCGCTATATGCCGATGTGGACGCCATGTTATCCCAATATCTGGAAATTGATATCGGCACCATGAATTTCAGCAGCATCATGCAGGAAGTGTTAGACCTTGCCCAAAGACACCATCTGGCCCTGCCGCCGGGGGTTACGCTGTTGGGGCGCGGCGTCAGCACGCTGGAAGGGTTGATCGCCAGCATCAGCCCCGATGTAAACCTGATGCAGATTATTACCCAACGTTTCGGGCAAAACGCGTTTCACGATTTTTCCTTGCGGCAGACGGTCCTTACCAACGCAAGGGCGCTGTACGAATCCGCGCAGAAGTCGCTTAGCACGCCGGCGCTGCTGAACGATGCGCTGCGTTCCGCCCTCAAGGGCGATCTTCGTTTGCATATGGACCAGCAGCCTTCCCAAGCGGCGCAACAGGCGGAAAACCAACGCGCGACCCGTCTGAACCGCACGCTGATCCTATCCGCGTGCATACTCGGCGCCAGCCTTACGACCCTTTCCACGGCGCAACCGCTCTGGTTTGGGTTGCCGTGGATCAGCGTTGTCGGCTACGGGGCGGCAGCGGTTCTGGCGATTGCGGGCTGGTGGCGGGGAAGGCGGAAAGCCTGAAAACACATCGGAAGTGCGGGTATATTCCGCGCCCGGCAAAGGCAAACCCTCGGAAACGCATCGTGCGCGACATGTGCTTTCATAGCAAACGCCCGCAGGCTTTCATGGCCCCGGGCGTTTCTGTATTGATCATTTGGGTCTGGCGCGCTTCAGGGCGCTTCGGTCACCGGCGAGCCTTGCAATGCGTCCCGTACCAGCTTCAGGCAGCGTTCCATTACATTTTGCTGATCGCTATCCACAAACGCGGGCGGTTCCGCGTTGCTCCGCAACACCCGGTAGGTGGTTTTGCCGTCAATTTTTCCGCGCCACACATACGTGGGCGTATAGGTCAGCTCCGAAAAATTCAGCTGATCGGCGGCAAGATCGTATGCCATGCTGATATGAAGCAGCGCGCCGGAAATGGCGTCGCGGTCCGAACGGTCGGATTCCAGCACATTTCCAAGGGAATAGGCGCATAGCGTTTGGTGCTGCGAGCCGTCCGCTCGGGTCGCGGTTAGCAGGGCGATGGGTTGCAGCGCGCCGCTGTGCGTGCCCAGAATGATATCCGCCCCGGCGTCGGCAATCCCTTGCGCGAGTTCCTTTTGGGTGGCGTTGGGCTGGGTTGAGCTTTCCTTGCCCCAACAGAGCGAAACGATCACCACCTGCGCGCCGGCGGCGCGCGCGGCGGAAATATCCTCCGCGATGGTCGGCAACGTCAGCGGAGCAATCACATAGCCCTGCTCCTGGGCGGTGGTGCGCTTTTTCCCAGCCGCGCTCAGCTCGCTTTGGAAGCTGAGCAGCGCAACAGTTAATTCCTCCGTTTGCAGGGTGACCACATGGTTGCGGCTCTCCTGCGAGGTATAAACGCCGTAGGGGGTAATCCCGCTTTGCGCAAGCGCGGCCAGCGTTGTGCTCAACCCGGAAACCCCATTGTTCAGGGCGCCGTAAAACCCGCTGCATACCACATTGATGCCCGCCTGCCCAAGCGCGGCCAGCGCGTCCGCAGGCATATTGATATCGGTCAGCTTTTCTGTGGATACCGTCAGGTTTTCAAGCGTCGCCAAATTCAGCTCGCTCTGGAAACTGCCGGCCAACTGCTCCAGCAGCGGCCCGAAGCTATACCCCTCCGCGCCGGTGCAGGCTTTTTGAATTTGTGTGTCAATCTTGATGGAGCCGCCCGCCGTAAGCGTCAGGCTGCGGGTCACGGCCTGCGTCGCGGTGGGCGCGAACGTCGCCATATCCAAAGGCGGCGCGGTGGCCGGGGTCGCGTCGGGTAGAACGGTCGCTTGCGCTCCCTGCCCCGAGCTGATGCCCCGGACAGCCTGATTGATAGCCACGCCCATTTGCTGGGGGTCCACCCGGAGTTCAATGTTACCTACCAATTTAGGGAACAAAAAAACGCATCCGCTGACAACGAGCGCCGTGAGCGTGAGGATCACAACCGTGCCCAGTGATACCCTTCTCCTTTGCCCGCGTTGCCTCCGCATGCCTGCCCCTCCATTGATTCCGTTCATCCGCACAGGATCATTCTATGATGCTACTTGACCAACCGATAATGCAATGATATCATAATGACATTCGATATGCAATACGGGGGGCAAGGTCATGAAAATCAGCTTTTCCACACTGGGCTGTCCGCGTTGGAGCTTTCGGGAAATCACGGCGACGGCGGTTGATTTAGGCTATCAGGGGGTGGAAATCCGCGGCGTAGGCAAGGATATATCCGTGCCAAGCGTGCCGGATTTTTCCGACGACAACCTGCCCCAGACCCTTGCCGAACTGAAACGGATGAACCTTTCCATCCCATGCCTGGACAGCGACTGCTGCATTCACCTGCGCGAAAATGAAAAATCGGTGGATGCGGAGCTGGAAGCCTATGCGCTTTTGGCCCAGAAGCTAGGTACGCCCTATGTGCGCATGATGGCAACCGCGCCTGTACCGCAGCCGGTTGGCACGGTGGACGAAGGGTTTGTGCGCGACCATGCCGTGCGGTTGGGCGAGATGGCCAAGGCCCATGGCGTGAAGCTGCTGATTGAAACGCACGGCGTGTGGAGCAACAGCGAAAAGCTGGCCCGGATGCTAAGCCTCATCAGCTCGGACAGCGTTGGCGCACTGTGGGACGTGCACCATCCCTACCGTTTTATGGGGGAAAAACCGCAGACGACGGTGGATAATTTAAAGCCCTGGTTATGGCACACGCATTTTAAGGACAGCGCCGGCACGGCCGAAAGCTACCATTACACCCTACCCGGGTTTGGCGATGTTCCGCTGGAAGAAGCCATCCACGTTTTACGCGCGCAGGGGTATGACGGATTCCATTCGCTGGAATGGGTGAAACGGTGGGACACGACGCTGGAAGAACCAGGTATTGTGTTCGCGCATTTTGCCAATTTTATGCGAACGGTGTAATTGAATATCGGGGCGGCCATCCTTCGGGAGGGCCGCCCTTGATCGTGGATTTGCGGCTTTGATGCGAATTGGCTTGCAATAGGGATTTCCGTTTTTTAAGACGGTTTTGATTGTTTGGTGCGCTATGCTTGACGCGGTTAGCAACGGCTACTTGCCTTTACAGGCTTAACGCCTCATACTTGCTGCACTGTGTTTCCAGCCTCTTAATCAGTTCCCGCGTTTTGGCTTCGGATAGGAACTTGGAAGACTGGATGCTATCAATCAGCAGCTTGATTTCGGAAAGCTGAAAGAGCCTGCCGGACAGCCGATATTCGGTTGACTTGTGCTTGTCCGAAAGCACCTCAAACCACAATTGTTCCAATGCCGCAAAATCTTCATAGATGCTCTTGCTTCTGCTGTAACCCCATTCATCGACAACTGTTCCAAAATACGCTGCATGGTTAAGCCGTGATGCTCGTCGGTGTTCTCTTCAAGGATACGTTTTAGTGTGAAAAGCTTCAACTTTTGGCCTTCGGACTTCAAGTTTGTACAACTCCCTACAATTTTCTTCGATACCTTTTCAGATTAGTACAATTCAGTCTATATAGTAGTTGATATATATCAGAGGCTTCAAGCCTTGTAAACGTACTTCTTTTTTCCACTGATCCAGTTTGTTTTTGAGCATCATCATTTCTAGCTCATTTATATCTGGTTTGCCTTCAACATCGTTTAATCTATTCCTTTGCTCAAGAATTATCCAAACCACGACCGTATCGATTGTCGGCATTCCCTCAAGCATTCTGTGTTTATACAATTTCAAAGACGACAGTGATTGATCTACAACATAGCATAGTTTTGATGAAGACTTGCCAATTTTTACAGCAAACATCTTCCCATCTTTGTATAAATCCATTAGTTCAATCTGTGCGTGACCGATGCTATAGGATACTCTATCATAATTTTCAAAACCATCTCTATCATGTCTCAAATTGTTAAAGCTGCGTTCGGTATAGTATTTTTTTTGTATAGATATGCGAATTTGTTCTAGGGTTTTCCCCGTATAAATAGGATCATCCTTTTCATTAATATATTTTTGCTCTTGGTACCGCGAAAGTATATCACTAGAAAAATCAAATTCGGGATGATATTCAACCGCAATTTCAGATATTGAATCGCTAAGATATCGCATATAATCGTCATTATACTTATACCAAACACCTTTAGAAAGCAAGCAACGATTGGCATCATCCGTAACATCTATAAGTTTATAAATTGGGTCAGTTCTTATCGAAGTACCATCCTTCATACTAATCACATCAATATCGAGTAGCACCTTTCCCATTTGAAGTGCATTTTGATTGCAGAATTCTTCTAGAGTATCAAACGATAGCTGAGAAACGGATTTTGTACTAGAACCAACCTTTAATACAAACTCACCATCGTTGTTATTAAAAACTTCTGTAACGCCTACAATATCGAGTTCAGCGATATTTATCGTTGCAGGGTTTTCCAGAACATCACTTCTCAATTTAGCATCCAAGGTATTAAGTAAATCCGTGTCGCTGACTTTTGAAAACACAGGAATTTTATAATGCTCTATTGGTGATGCTATTGTTTTCTCTATATATTGAATTACTTCAATGACAGTATCTAGACTATCATTTTCTGTTGTGATTCTTATCGAATTACCTATTTCTAATGTCTGTTTAAAAAGTGTGAAACCATCTTCTAGCTGTGCCTTACCTTTAATCTTTGCAAATGATTCTCCACTATCAAATTCTAACTCGTTGTAATTAATATATGTATTGACTGTTTTATTGCGGCGTGCGCTGGGAGTTACGAGTGCCGTGGTTTTTATCTCTGTGAATTTATGCTTTCGCGCAAAATTAAACCCGAAATCCTTATCGCAGAATTGATCGACTATAAAAAAAGAATATCCAAAAGTTAAAGCGTATTGCTCTTCGTTTACCTCAATAAGCAAAACAGCTTTTGGAGCAACTTCTCGCTGCAAATCTTCTTGAGAAAAGGCAGCTAGTACCCAATGCCATCCAATATCACGCGTTGCTTGAGGACGAGATAAGTACAACGATAGGCCATAGCAAATTATTGTATCGCCTTGCTCAATTTTTTTATTAATTGTGTCAATATAGTTCATTGAAGCATTGAGTTTTTGAATAAATTGCTGATGCTTTGTGGAATCGACTTTATAGACGTTTATAGTTACCATCTGTTCATACTCCTTATATACAAATAATGTAATTATTATATCACGGCAAACTTCGTTTCGTAAATAGACATTCCGCACGATAAGATTTTTTTAGAAAATTTTGGTATAATATTAACAGTGAAAAGAAATCGTCAAACCCTGTTGAACAAACGCATTCAGCCCATCTATCCCCTCCGCCACATACTGTTGGAAGGAGTGATTTTGTGGCACAAATC